>JAUWQY010000003.1 GCA_030610855.1 Dehalococcoidia bacterium | reverse complement strand
CTTCTGCCTGTACTTCTGATCTTTGTTCCTGCGGGAGACTTGATAGAAAGGAATGAGCGACTTCAGCAAGTGTTGGATCGCGCTCGAAGGTGTTTTCCACGAACAAGCGAATGATACCCTATAGGCTGTGCGCTGTCAATTTACGTGTTGGCCTGAAGATGAACCCTCACCTTGAGACAGCTGGAGACAGAAGCAGATAGATCAAGGGGCCTTGGAGAAATCGCAGCCTCGCAATGACGAAGAGGGAGCCCAATCAATTGGGCAACGACGCTTTCAAAGCGCCTCTAGATTAGTCGCGCAACCTGTTCCGCTCTGTAGCCAAGAGATACGTTTCCGCGGCATGAAATGAACTGCGAATCAAGGGGCCGGCAGCCACGTAGCGAAAACCCAGTTCCTTCCCCATATTCTCGTATTCCGCAAATTCATCAGGATGGACAAATCTCACTACCCTGTGGTGTCTGAGTGAAGGCTGCATGTACTGACCGATGGTCAGCACGTCACAGCCAACCTGCCTGAGGTCGGCCATTACCTCAATAACCTCCCGATTAGTCTCGCCCAGTCCCAGCATAAGGCCGGATTTGGTCAGAAGCCCCGGGTTAAGCAATCTGGCTTGTCTCAGAACCTTGAGCGACCGCCGGTACTCTGCCTGAGGGCGAACCTCCCGGTAGAGCCGGGGGACTGTTTCCACGTTGTGGTTAAGAACGGTCAGCGACGTATCTGTCACGGTCTGCAGGGCGGATAAAGAGCCTTTGAAATCAGGGGTAAGAGCTTCGACCATGATATCAGGCGAATATTCGTGGATAGCTTTGATTGTCCGCGCGAAGTGGGAAGCGCCACCGTCCGGGAGGTCATCTCTGGTGACAGAAGTGATTACAGCAAACTTAAGCCGTAGTTTAGCCACCGCCGCCACGACATTATCCGGCTCGTGCGGGTCGGGAGTCTGAGGGCGTCCGCTCTCCACGGCGCAAAATGAACAATTGCGGGTGCAGATATTCCCCAGTATCATGAAGGTGGCAGTACCCTCGGCGAAACATCTCTGCCGGTTGGGACAGCGCGCGCTTTCGCAGACTGTGTGCAGCCTCAGATGGCCGGTAAGCTTCCTCATTCCGGCCAAGGTGGCGGTGTCGAAGGGGCTTAGCTTCAACCACTCAGGGCGTCGAGTGTAGCCAGACATTCGTTATCTCCGCGTTCGATTTCCAGGCCAAATATCGCCGAGAAGGAGTCGAGCAAAGGCCCTGTGATGGCTTCAGCTTCCACGGGGTATCCCAATACTCTGGAAACAGAGGTCATCGCCTTGCCTCTGAGGCCGCAGGGGTTTATGTACTCGAAGTGACGAAGGTTGGTATTCACATTCAGAGCAAAGCCATGCATGGTAATACCACGCCTGACATGTATACCCACGGAACAGATCTTGTCTCCACTTACCCATACGCCTGGGTAGTCGGCGTCACAGTACCCACGGATATCGAAATCAAGCAGTAGCTTCATGATGGTCGCTTCCAGTTTCCAGATATACTCGCGCACACTGAGCCTGTGTTCTCTGAGACTGAGAATGGGATAACCGACCAGTTGTCCCGGGCCGTGATAGGTAATGCCTCCCCCTCGATTGGTAGGAAAGACCGCTATTGCCTCGCGGGACAGTGTTTCCGCAGGAACAATGATGTCCTCCTGGCCCCTGAACCGTCCCATCGTGAACACCGGCGGATGCTGGAGAAGAAGAAGGACATCACGACTGATGCCTTCAGCTCTCGCCAGCACTAGTGTCTCCTGTAGCTTCAGGGCGCGCTCATACGGCACTACCCCCAGGTAGTCGGCAATACACACCTTCCTGGATGCGGGATGGATTTCCCGGGGAGTGCCGGGGTCACTAGCTCTCTTCTCGGCAGAGGTGTCCATCAGCCAAGCCCTATGTTCTTCCGAAATGGATCGAGCCTTCTAAATGGCCCATCGCGGTCTCATGCACTGCTTCAGGCAAAGTGGGATGAGCATGGATAGTATGGGCAATATCGCTTGCTGTCGCCCCCAGTTGTACAGCAAGGGCGCCCTCGGCGATAAGGTCGCCGGCATGCGGCCCCATAATGTGCAGCCCCAGCACTTTACCGCTATCGGCATGGCAGATCATCTTCACGATGCCCGCAGTCTCGTCCATAGCAACGGCACGGCCGCAGGCGAGGAAGGGGAATTTGCTTACTTTGTGAGGAATGTTGCTATCCTTCGCTTCTTTCTCGGTGATGCCGACACCGGCTATCTCGGGAAAGGTGAAGACACAGGTAGGTACGGCCCGGTAGTCCACCTGGCGCCGGCGGCCGAGGGCATTCTCAACGGCGATTTCCCCCTCATAGGAGGCAACATGGGCCAACATATGCTTGCCTAGAACATCCCCGATGGCATAAACATCGTCTATACTCGTTTCAAGGCATTCATTCACGTGAATGGCTCCGCCATCCATCGTCACCCCAAGCTCTGGCAACCCCAGTCCCTCAGTATAAGGTCGGCGCCCAGTAGCCATCAGAACCACCTGTCCTGCAACTCCCTGCTCACCCCCGGCGGCATCCCAGACCACCCTGAGACCTGTTCCTTCCTTCTTGATGCCCTTAACCGCAGCTCCGATTATGACTTCGATGCCCTGTCTGGATAGGGTCTGAGCAAAACGGCGGCCGATTTCCTCGTCAACCGGCTCCAACAGGAGAGGGCGTCTCTTAACAATCGTGACCTTCGTTCCCAATGCACTGAAGATGCTGGCGAACTCGACACCCACGTGACTGCCGCCGACGACGACAAGGCTCCTGGGAAGCTCCTCCAGCTCAAGGATGTCATCGGTAGTGAGCACCCCCGGCAGATCTAAACCATCGATAGGGAGCAGCGATGACTCGGAGCCCGTAGCAATGATGATCTTCCTCGTTGCTATCTCCGTATCATCTACTTCGACCAGGTGTGGCGACACGATGCGACCCATCCCCCGGTATACGCCTATCTTGTTCGCCTTCATCAATTGCTCGACACCCGCCACCAGCCTATCAACGACTCTCCTTTTGCGAGCCATAATCTGCGGCAGATTGGCCTTGACGCTGCCGATCTCTATTCCGAAGTCGCTTGCCCTTCTTGAGTCCAGGAGGACCTCCGCGCTTCTGACAAGGGCCTTGGTGGGAATACAACCTCGGTTGAGACAGGTGCCGCCCAGCCTGTCTTTCTCAATCAAAGCCACCCCGGCTCCCAGGTGTGCGGCATGAATCGCGGCTACATACCCACCCGGGCCGCCACCGATTATCACTATGTCTCGTTCAATCATAACTCTGTTTCCTCAGCCAGCAATTGCGGACAGAGGCAAAGAAATCGGCCTCTTACTTCTTCTGGCTCTTGATTTCCCAGCGCAAGTCCAGTTGCCTGAAGGCTCTGGCATCATCCAGGCGTCTCACCGGCGTGTTACGGGGAGCGCTATGGAGGATCTCCGGGTTTTCCTCGGCATCTCTGGCGATCTCCTTCATAGCGGCAATGTAGTTGTCCAGCGTCTCTTTGCTCTCCGTTTCAGTCGGCTCGGTCATGAGCGCCCCGCTAACAATGAGGGGGAAATAGACGGTAGGCGGGTGCAGGCCGTAGTCAAGCAGCCGCTTGGCAATATCCAGCGTGGCAATCCCTTTTGCCTTTTGCTTCTTGCCGGAAAACACTACCTCGTGCATGCAGGTACGGTCATAAGGCAAGTGATAATAGGGTTTCAACTTCTCCTTCAGGTAGTTAGCATTCAGGACGGCGTCCTCGCTAATTCGCTTCAGCTCTTTGGGGCCGAGCGAACGGGCGTAAGCGTAAGCCTTGACCATGACGTTGAAGTTCCCGTGAAACGTGGCTATCCTTCCTATGGTCCTGGGCGGTGAGCTAAACCTGTACCGGCCATTATCCCCGGTCACCAGGGGCGTAGGCAGAAAATCAACCATGCTTTCCCTTACGCAGACAGGACCTGAGCCGGGTCCACCCCCACCGTGCGGCGTGCTGAAAGTCTTATGAAGGTTAAGCTGGACATAGTCAAAGCCAAGCTCACCGAACTTGGCCTGCCCCAGGAGGGCATTCAAGTTTGCTCCATCCCCACCAAGAAGGCCACCTCGCTCGTGAACCAGCTGGGCGATCTCATTTATTTTCGGGTCAAAGAGTCCCAGGGTAGAAGGCATGGTCAAGGTCAGGGCCGCCACTTCCTCGGTCATCATCGATTCGAGATTCTTCAGACCCAGGTCACCACTGGCATCAGAGGCAACAACGCCTGTTTCAAGGCCGCACATAGCGACGCTGGCAGGGTTCGTGCCGTGAGATGAATCGGTCAGCAGTATCTTCGTCCGGGCCTTATCCCCCCGGCCCTCATGATATGCCTTCAGCATCAGCAGACCGGCCAGTTCACCGTGCGCTCCGGCTAGCGGAGCCAGGCTGGTGGCATCCATCCCGGTAACCTCAGTCAGGTACTCCTGCAGGCGGTACATAAGCTCAAGCGCCCCCTGAACCGACTCTTCGGGCTGGCAGGGGTGAAGCGCTGTAAAGCCGGGAAGCCTGGCAATATCCTCATGCGACTTAGGGTTATATTTCATGGTGCAGCTTCCCAAGGGGTAGAACCCGGTGTCTACACCGTAGTTGAGCTTACTCAAAGCCGTGAAGTACCTCACGAGGTCGACCTCGCTCACCTCAGGCAGCTCGAGCTCCTGGCGGAGCAGCTCCTCAGGCGGCAGGTCACCTGATGGCACATCTAGGTCAGGGAGACTGCACCCGATCCTACCGGGTTGACTGATGTCAGGGAGTAAGCAATGACGCTTCATATCTCTTTCCTTCTATGATGACCCTAGTGTCTTCACTAACCTGTCTATGTCTTGTCTCGTATTCACCTCGGTGACACAGAGCAACATACCGTTGTCTATCAGATGGCTTATGTCTAAGCCACCGATTATCCTCTCTCTGAAAAGGACCTCGTTTATCTGAGACGGCGGCACCGGGCAACGAATAGCGAATTCCTTGAAAAAAGGCTGGGGGAAGACGAGAGAATAGCCCTTAAGCTTACCTATTGCCCTGGCCGCATAGTGGGCCTTGTGATAGCACAGTTCAGCTACCTGTCTCAGCCCTCTCTTGCCCACGGCGGCCAGATAAACGGCTGCTGCCAGCGCCATCAAGGCCTGGCTGGTGCAGATATTCGATGTCGCCCGCTCTCGACGAATATATTGCTCGCGGGTTACCAGTGTCATCACATATCCCGGATTACCATCAACATCCACGGTCTTACCGACAATCCTGCCCGGCATCCGTCGTACATATTCCTTGCGGCAGGCGAAAATCCCGAGATAAGGACCGCCGAAACTCACCGGGATGCCCAGCGGCTGTCCCTCAGCGACGGCAATATCAACTCCATAGTCGCCTGGCGGCTTAAACATACCCAAAGAGGTAGGGTCTACTATGGCGATGAGGAGGGCGCCGGCATCATGAGCTTTTTGAACATATGCATCTAGCTGTTCAAAGTAGCCAAGGAAATTCGGCTGCTGAATTATCAGGCAGGCACAGTCCGCAGGGAGACTGCTTGACTCTGATTCCAGAGCTACCAGGGAAAGACTCTTGCCACGACAATAGGTATCCAGCACGTCACGATATGTCGGATTCACCGTGGCCAGCACCGCTACCGTGTTCCTGCTGGTTATGGCGCACGCCATCATGGCCGCTTCGGCGGCCGAGGTACTGCCGTCATACATCCCGGCGTTGCTCACTTCCATTCTCGTAAGCTGGCAGATCAAGGACTGGTACTCATAGACGGACTGCAGTGTACCCTGGCTGACCTCGGCCTGGTACGGTGTGTAAGCAGTATAGAACTCGCTCCGACCGATGATGTGCTCTACAACGCTGGGAATGAAGTGCCGGTAGCTACCGGCTCCCAGGAAACAAGCGTAGTCATCCAGGTTCGCATTCAAGTTCGCCAGCTGAGCAAGCTCTTTCTTCAGTTCGAGCTCCGATAGGGGAGGCGGCAGACTGAAGCGGGCATTACGGAATCTCTCCGGTATATCGTGAAACAGTTCCTCAACCGAGCTGACCCCAATCTCGCGGAGCATAGCCCTGCGGTCAGCCTCCGTATTTGGTAAATAAGGCAATGGCATCGTACCTTTCATCCTCTCTCTACTCTGCACCTTATGCAGATGCTTCCGCCTCGTATTTGTCGTACTCATCGCTGTTCATCAGCACGTCGAGCTCTGAAGGATCACTCAACTCCAGCCTGACCAGCCAGCCGGCGCCATAGGGGTCTTCGTTAACCAGTTTAGGTTCATCAACAGCACTCTGGTTGATCTCTAACACTTTCCCGCTCGCCGGCGAGAAAAGGTCGGAAACCGCCTTCACCGATTCTACCTCGCCTATCTTCTTAAACTGCGCCACCCGGGTGCCCGACTGCGGTAAGTCGAGAAAAACAATGTCGCCGAGCTGGGTCTGGGCATAATTGGCCAGTCCCATCCTACCCTTATTTCCGGGTTCAGGGCACAGCCATTCATGGTCTTTTGTATACTTGTATTCTTTCGGGTTCATTTCACACTCCTCTCCTGTAGAATCGCTTGTTAACTATGCGTGCCGGGACCGGCTTGTTACGAATCATTATCTCAATCCCTGTACCGATAGCGGATAGCTCAACGGGAACATAACCCAGACCGATATTAACACCCAGAGTTGGCGCATGGCCGCCGCTGGTAACCTTCCCGATTTCGTGCCCGGACTTTTGAATCGGGTAGCCTGGGCGCGCTATTTCGCGTCCTTCCATCTGAAAACCGATAAGCTCGCGCTTGACACCCTGACGCTTGATCTCAAGCAAGGATTTCTTGCCGACGAAGTCGCCTCTATCGAAATCTACCAACCAGCCCAAATCAGCCTCAAAGGGATCGGTGCCGGAATCCATGTCCTGCCCGCATAGCAGCATGCCGGCTTCCAATCGCAGGCTGTCGCGTGCCCCCAGGCCACAGGGCTTCACACCCTGCTCGATGAACGATTCCCACAGGGTCAGCACCTTCGTTGCCTCGGCCACTATCTCGAAGCCGTCCTCTCCGGTGTATCCTGTTCTGGCCGCAGATACGCTCAGACCGGCTATCTTAGTTTCCGCATAGCCGAAGCGAGGCAGATGAGATACGCTTTGAAGGGTCTTCACATGAGGAACAACCGGACCTTGAACAGCCACCATAGCCGTACCGGCGGAGACATCCTCAATAAGCACATGAGAGTCGGAGTCCGACCAGCGAGACAACCAATCAAGCTTCTCTTCAGTATTGGCCGCATTCCAGACTATTAGATAGCGGTCGGTACGCACCCGGAATATCCATAGGTCGTCCAGAATCCCTCCGTTTTCCAGGCACATGAGCGAAAGTTGAGAAGAACCTACCTCCAGTTTTTGCGCCGGCCTGGTCAGTATCCTGTCAAGAAAGACGCCCGCTTCCTTTCCCGTCACCCAAACCCGTCCCATATCGGAGACATCAAAGATACCCGCCGCAGAACGAACAGTCTTATGTTCCTCCAGAACGGATGTGTACCATACAGGCAACTCCCAGCCGGCGAAATCTATCATCCTGGCTTTGAGTTGATGGTGCACTTCGTTGAGGGGTGTCTTCTTCAGCGGTTTCATGATTCAGTTCTTCACAAAAGAGGTCCTAAGCGATTTCCCCCTTTTCCATTAAACAAAACAGGAGAATTCGTATAATACGAATTCTCCCCCTGTCTTTTTCCCTGAGAGATTATCCGCTCGCTCTCGCCGCGGACTTGCCCCGTCGGTGACCTCGCACTGAGTTCTTTCCAGGGATTCAGTTTACGGCAGTCCTTTTGCCTGAGAGTTTCGCGGCCGGGATTCAACCCCTGCCACTTGCACCTTCGGCTCCCTACACAGGATCTCTCCTACCGTAACGCAAGAACCTCGCTGCATTTTGTAGCACACCCCACCGTATTTGTCAACGCGGTGTGCAGCTGACCACAAGGGCAACACCGGGACGGATAATAGGCAGGTTTCGCCTGAATGTGTTCCATGAAGACAGGACAGCCAGGACACCGGCGTGGACGGTTGAGACACTGCCTCAATGAGACATTCGCTCTGTCGGGGGTTTGACAGCTTCGGTCGCTAAGGCAGGTGCTTGCTTGCTCCCGCTTCAGCTTCGAACATGCTGCTGCCGGACAGGCTATGCAGAACCTCAGTGAGCATGGCAACGTACTGATCCACTTCATTGCGGTCGAACTGAATGACCTTGTCTGCCATCTTCCGGCAATAGTCGCAGCGGTGACATTCAGAGAGGCAGTTCTGCTTCCTGAAGAAATCCACAAAACCTTCCAGAGCCTGATTATCGATATGGAGTTTAGGCGGCGGCGCAACAGTGTGGCTCTGTAAGCCCGGTAAGCCTGCATTGATGAACCCAATCTTCGGAGTAAGGACATTCAGAATATCATGCAGGTTTCCCTGATAGTGACCCGATGAATATGCCGCGGCGGCATTCAGAATCCGCTCGCTAGACATCGCCCTGCCGCTGATTTTGAATACCTCGATGCCTATTCCTTCGTAAGCCTGTAAATCCTCAGGCCTTACCCAGCGGCACTTGAGGTTTTGAGAGACGTCACGGAGCCTGTCCAGAGTACAGCGAATCGTGCAATAGTCCACGTAGCAGCCATTAACCGGGTTGTAGCTCTGGCTGGCATGTCCCAACCCATCATGGTGGTAATATTCGTAGGGACACTGATACAGACAGAGGTTGTTCGCCAGTATGATAATCTCACAACTCACCGCGCTCCTGATGGCCTCGAGCGTCTTGAAGTCCCGGTTCACGTTGAAATCCAGGTTGATGGAATCTGCGCCCAGCAACTCGAAGAACCTGGCTCTGGCTACGCTGTTCACATGAGCTATCGTAGATATCCGTATCTTAAGGCGCGGGAACTGACGTTTTATGAGCTCAACCAGATAAGGGATAGTTACCGTGACGCTATCGACATCAATGCTGCTGATCCATTCAAGATGCTCCAGCAATTCTCGATGGGTATTCTCATCCCACTCCATATTACTCATGCTGGGAGCGTTCAGGAGGTAATCAAACCTCAGACCTGCTGCATGGGCCCGTTTGACATACTCCTCCGCCTGACCTTGCACCATGTCGACGTTGTCGGGACTTGACCCTCCGGTGCCGATAAGTGAGGTGGCCAATACGCCATATAGCTCTATGCCGGCTTCCAGCCTGCTCAATGGCTCTATCAAAGCCGGATCCCAATTCGTTGGCACTAGCAGCCGCATGTTACCTCACTGTGCCGGAGAACGCCCGCAGGACGCCGTGTATCCATGCCCTCCCAGACGCCTTCCTTCGTGACTAGCCAGAACATCTTGTATATCGTATTGCGATGCATTATGAACGCAGCGAAGCTCTTTGTCAACATTTTCGAACCGCAAGATGATGCCGTGCGTCCCCTCGGCATCGGCATGCAGTCGGATAGAGGCAATACACCGTAGCATCAGAACAGGTTGTTGTGAGGGCTGCCGTTTAGGGGAATGCTCCGCCATCGATGGTGATGACCTGTCCCGTGATATAGCCAGCTCTTTCGCCGGCCAGAAAGGCTACCAGTTCAGCCACATCCTCGGGCTGACCCAGTCGCTGCAGCGGAATCATAGCCAGCAAGCTATCTCTCGTCTCCGGAGGCAGCTTGTTTGTCATCCCGGTAACGATGAAGCCAGGGGCTACGGCGTTGACGGTTATATTGCGGGAACCCATCTCTCGGGCGACGCTCTTGGTGAAGGCGATGATTCCCCCTTTAGAAGCGGCATAGTTGCATTGCCCTGCGTTCCCCACTCTACCGACAACAGAGGAAAGACTTATGACGCGTCCCCATTCCTGCCTCATCATATGCCTCACGGCAAACTTGGTGCACAGGAAGGCTCCGCGCAGATTGGTGTCGATTACAGCGTCCCAGGCGTCATCAGACATTCTCAGAAGAAGGGCATCCCTGTTGATGCCGGCATTGTTTACCAGAATATCGATTTTGCCCCATTTCTCAACTACCTGCTCCACCATGGCCTTCACAGCTTCACTGTTCCGAACATCAGCCTCAACGGCCATGGCTTCCCCACCCGTACGGGCTATGCTCTCCACGACATCATCAGCATCAGTCTTGTTGCTGGCCTCAATCGCCACATAGTTGACGGCCACCCTGGAACCAAGGCTGGCAAGCTTGAGGGCGATGGCTCTGCCTATGCCACGAGAGGCACCGGTTACGAGAGATACCTTCTCTTCTAGTTCCATGACTCGCCTTCAGTCGCTGACGCGTTTCAGCACCAGGCAGCAGTTCTCACCACCTAAGCCAAAGCTATTCTTCAGACAAACATTCACCTGGGCCTTGCGGGCTACATTCGGGACGTAGTCCAGGTCGCAATCCGGATCGGGGGTCTCGTAGTTCACAGTCGCGTGAATAATCCCCTTGTTGATGACCAATATGGCGGCGATGGTCTCAACAACGCCGGCAGCGGTGATGATGTGCCCAATCATGGACTTGGTGGAGCTTATGGGAATCTTGTAAGCGTGTTCTCCGAACACCATCTTGATGGCTTTCGTTTCACAGGCATCATTCAGCTTGGTACTGGTCCCGTGAGCGTTGATATAATCGACATCCTCAATCTTCGCCCCGGCATGTTGCAGAGCAGTGCGAATGGCGTAGGCCTCCGACTCAGGGGCGGGCGCAGTTGCGTCGTGGGCGTCGAAAGACCATCCTGCGCCGCCAATCTCAGCCAGGATGGCTGCGCCCCGTCTTTTGGCATGCTCATAAGTTTCCAGAACAATCAGTCCGGCACCCTCGCCATAGACGAAACCATTGCGATTGAGGTCGAACGGGCGACACGCTTTGGACGGATCCGGCTCACGGGTGACGGCCCTCAGGACATCTAACCCGGCAATACTAACGGGCTCCAGGCTGGCATCGGATGCTCCGGCTATCATCACATCGGCGTAACCAAGGCGGATGAAATTCGTCGCCGTGCCTATGGCATCAGTACCGCTGGCACAAAGACTATTCACGGCGTTATTAGGGCCCTTGGCCCCCAGCATCATCCCTACCTGCATTGACGCTGCGCTGGGGGTCGACTTGGTGATGAAGAGCGGGTCGGCTCTTCTGGGACCCACTTTCTGATACAGTTCCCATCCCCTGACGACGTAGCCTTGCTCCGTCATAGTAGAAATAACAACACCTACTCGCTCAGCGTTTTCCTGGGTCATGTCCAATCCGGCTGACGGTATTGCTTCTTTGGCAGCCGCAATGGCAAACTGGATGGTCCTTGAAGTCCGGTCAACTACCTTTAAGTCCATATACTTAGTCGGGTCAAAGCCTTTGACCTCGGCATTCACTTTTACCCGGAAGTTGCTCGTATCAAAGCGGGTGATGGGACCGAATGCCATTTTCCCCGCGACTAGTCCCTGCCAGAACTCATCTACACTTAAGCCCAGGGGGTTAATGGTGCCCATGCCGGTAACTACCACCCGCGGTATATTCATTGTGCCCCAGAAATTCTTCGAGTTGTCAGAACCTCCAGGCGTGTTCATTCTCCTCCCTTTCCAGCAGTGGCGAAGAGTCCTACGGAGGTGCCCCCATCAACGACGATGATCTGTCCTCTTATCATGAAGGCCTCTTCACTACACAGAAAAGCAACTACGTTAGCGACGTCTTCGGGAGTCACCATCCTTCCCACCGGCGTTACGTAATGACTATCTTTTGCCAACCCTTCTTTGAAGTAGAACTTCAGGGCTTCTGTTTCCACAGCGGAAGCAGCTACAGTATTGACGCATATGTTTTGAGCTGCCAGCTCTATTGCCAGGTAGCGGGTCAGCGCTTCCAGGGCCGCCTTGGAGACTCCCACGACGGTGTAATTGGGTAAGACAAACGACGAACCCAGGCTGGAGATGCTGACTACCTTACCACCCCGTCCCTCCATTAGCCTGGCTGCCCTCTGGGCACAGAGCAAAAGGGCTCTGGCGTTGATGTTCATCGTCCATTCCCAGGCCTTACTATCCAGCTCCAATGCGGGGCGGCCTACGCCTGAAGCAGCGTTGTTAATGAAGATATCCAAGCGTCCGAATTTGCTGCCAATCGTGTCGAACATCTCGTCGATTTTTGCCGCGTCTCCCACATTAGCCCGGATAATCTCAGCCTTCACCCCCAGGGCCTCGATCTCCTTAGCCGTCTCCAGCGCCGCATCGCGGTGGCGGAAAAAATTGACGATAACATCGGCACCCTGCGAGGCAAGCTTCAAGCCGATCGCCTTACCGATGCCCCGCCCACCCCCTGTCACCAGAGCCAGCTTCCCTTCGAGGGACATGGTCAAACCTTCTCCGCCTTTGCTACTTTGCTCTCGACATAAGAGACAAAATCGCCGAAGTTCTGGAACTTCTGGGCTACCTCGTCTGGGATTTCGATCTCAAAGAGCTCTTCCACCGCCACCAATGCCTGCACTACATCCAGGGAGTCCGCCTTGATATCCTTGAATGTGCTTTCCCGCGTGATAATGCTCTTGTCGACACGGCTGATCCTGGCCACGATGTCTCTTATTTGCTCTTCAATAGTCATAACTTACCCCCCTTGGTCAAATTTTGCTAACTCCAACTTCAGGCTCTCAGTGGTCCTGGCTTTTACTGCATTCTTGGCGCTCTCTATGGCATTAGCTATACGGGGCGCCCGGCTAGCTCCGTGAGCTATCTTGACAACCCCGTCAATGCCCCACAGAATACCACCCCCTCCCTTCTCAGTTTCACTGGATATCCTGGTTGCCTGAAACAGTTTGTTGAATAATAGTTTAACCAAAATTCCCAGAAATGGGTACTTTTGAACCTTTTGCTCCGTCCAGTCCCGGGCGTGCCCCCCGATGCTCTCATAGAACTTCAGAAGCACGTTGCCCGCAAATCCGTCGCAGACGATGACATTGGCTTTGCCGTTTAAGACCTCATTGCCCTCCACATTGCCGACGAAGTTTAAGCCACTCTTCTTGAGAAGAGAATAAGCTTCGCGCACCGCTTCATTCCCTTTGCCCTCTTCAACGCCGGTGCTTAGTAAAGCTATCTTGGGGTCGGCAATATTAAGGAACTTCTTAGCGTAAACCGAGCCAACAATGGCAAAATCCAGGAACTGGTGCGGCTTACAATCCACGTTCGCTCCCAGGTCCACCATCACGGTATTCGGGGCAAAGGTACCCAGAGAGCCAACGATCGCCGGGCGGTATATCCCCCCAAGCATACCCATGTATTGAATGGCGCTTACCGCAGCGGCGGCACTGGATCCGGCGCTGACAAATGCGTCTGCCTCGCCTGATTTCACCATCTTTGCCGCTACGGCTACGGAGCAATCAGGCTTGCGACGGATTGCCGCCACAGGCGACTCATTCTCCCCGATGAACTCGCTCGCTGCCGCCACATGGATAGACGAATTCTCAGCAGACCCGTACCTGGCTAGTTGATTCTCCAGAATGCTTGCCGACCCAACCAGGAATATTTCCACATCATCTTGCTGAGCAGCGAGCACGGCGCCTTTGACTATCTCCTCAGGGGCATAATCACCACCCATGGCGTCGACCGCCACCCTTACTCTGCTGTTTTGAACTATACTTCTACTCCTGACCACGTGAGAACTTCGCTGTTGCCTCCCCTGCCACTACTACTTCGCCCTTCTGATTGCGGACCTCAAAACTGCAATTGGCATATGATACACCATCTCTCTTTTCGATGGAATTCACTGTGGAATTGATGGTCAAAGTATCTCCCGGACGTGCCACCTCCTTGAACTTGGCGCGAAGCCTACCGCCCGACAGCCAGTTTCGGCCAAAAGCCGCTGTCATCATCTCTGACACATAAGCCAGGTTAAGCATGCCATGAGCAATAGTGCCGCCAAAAGGAGTCTTAACAGCGAAGGACTCGTCCACATGTATGGGGTTATAATCACCCGAAGCCTCGGCATAGAGGTTGATCTTCTCCTGGGTGACATGTTTCACCACCGGAGGAAGAGTCTTTCCTTCGTGAATATCTGTAAGCATTCGTCTTCTAAGCGGGCAACGCTATAGTTGCCTTTCCTGACTGCACCTTTTCCTTGCCCTGGTCGAAAATCCCCAACTCCAGGATCAACATGCCCATTTTGCCGCGGGCTATCTTCTGCACCACCCTGATGTGACATTCTACAGTAGTGCCGATGGGCACCGGCTTGAAGAACTCCAGGTCCTGTGAGGCATGTATGGCGACTGTGCCGGGCGGTAGCGAAATAGACCCTGCCATGGTCGCAATGGCACAGGCTGTGATGGCCAGCGGTGGGACAAAGCCGTCGCCCGCGCCGTCCACAGCTTGCACATACTTAGACACGAGCGAGGCGCTCAACTCATAGCTGGCAAGGGGGAATTCGTAACCAGGTACCAGTTCCTCGTAGTTCACGGTGTTGCCCTGCATTTGACCGGCTCTCAGTACATCGGATAACTATGTATAGTAAATTATACACTAGCTCGGGCTATTGTCAAATCTCCGTCCTGAGCGAATCTGCACTCTCTCGCGGGAAGAAGCCGGTGGCGCCGGGAGTTCCTTCAGCTGCCGGTGGCCACCTTGCTGAGCAGTGGGCTCGGCAGGGTTCGAACCTGCGACCAACCGGTTATGAGCCGGCCGCTCTGCCACTGAGCTACGAGCCCGTTCTTCCGCCCGTGACGGGGTTCATTGTCATGGCAGCCAGACTTACGTGGAGCGGGAGACGGGACTCGAACCCGCGACACCCTGCTTGGAAGGCAGGAACTCTACCACTGAGTTACTCCCGCAAAACCAAATCTATTTTACCTCAAATATCATGCTTGGTAAACAAGAAGAGGGTTCCGCGCCGTGACGTCAGCCTCAACGGCGATGGCTAGTGAAATCCCAGGGACACCATATCAATTAGGCCTAACATAAATCAGGTATTATGTCCCCAGAATAATCCCTAGACAATATTGACAGCACACATGGTAAGACCTACACTTATCTCTTAAGAATAATGGCTCAAGTACCTAAAGTAGAAGACACTGAATTACTGCTAGATTTACTAGGATGGGCCGGGACTATTAAACTGAACCTCCCTCTAGTTACACGCAGTTGGTTAAACGAACTTGGATTGTATGTTCAATTACACTACGCAGGAGGACAAGGACGTCTACAAGCAGGGGGCATACATAGAAGCTACTTTGATGCTTGGGGTAGGGAAGGACAGGCAATAACCCAATGGGATGTGCGAAGTTACAACCGTAAGATTTGGTATGAACGCTTTTCACACTTGGTCTGGCCGACATATGACCTTGCTCTTTATGTGGGTGGACCTGTTTTAGGGAGTACACGCATCATACCACCTAGTGGTGACCTAGCTAGACTGAGTGAGCTTGATGATGCCACTTTTCGGGAACTAAACCGAAACATGATAACCTTAGTCAAGCAGGTAGTAGCGCACTTCAATCAAACACGAGAATGGTCAGGCCTAATGGAATTGTACTGCCAATGTTGCGGACGGCGCTTGTATGTTTGGGAAACGCACAGAAATATATGCCCCTACTGCAAGTCCGATTTAATGACATTTGAACTCAACACAGCAATTGAAGATAAGCCTAAGCCTGACATCTCTGATGCTGAAATCCTAGATGAAATGTGCAAGATGCAAAGTAGCTTCATGGTCACTCGCCTTGCACGTGGAAAGGGACTCTCTCAGGCTGAAATCAACATGCTTCGATACAAAGCCTACCCATTCTACTCTGGAGCATTTCGAGTTATGGAGACGGTAGATGAGAACGAAATAAATAAATGGCTCAGTCATCCTATGGTAAATCACCCCTGGCCTGACAGTTTTGTAATGAGTATGGCTGCACAGACGCCTATACCTGTCAAGATGATGGAGAAAATGATGAGGAAGCTTCTGCGAGAGGATTACGAAAAAGCTCTGAAGGAAGCCGAAGCTCGAATCGTGGCTAGAAGGTGACTATAGTGACCAGCCTCTTCACTTCAATGCCAAGTGTCTTCAAAAGCGGTTATTTGTGCTTGAGATGGTTCACCTGTTGGTTCTTTGAAAAGCACATTGTAGGTTGCCTTGCTGTTGAACGGTGGGTCAAGGTAAATCAGGTCAATTGAACTGTCAGTGCTATATTTCCGCAGGATTTCTAGGTTATCGCTATAGTAAAGAACATTGGTATCCATTATCATCCGCTAGAACGTATTTGACTGCTTCCACCTTCTATCAAAATTCTCACTTAATGCTTCGTAAATATTTTTACTGCTGGCTTCATTCAATACAATAGCAAAAGACTCTTTCGCTCCCAAGTTCTTCATACTATGTCCTAACAAGACAAGGGAGGTGGGGGAAATGATATACCTATCATGTAGGTCTTTGTGTGGATAATCTCTAAATTCAATATCCGCATTCTCAGTCTTGAAATCCTCAAGTTCACGCAATAGCCTTTTTCTCGCATTCACGTTTGTAATGTTTACTAGCTTAGTTAAGAATTTGATTGGTCTGGCTTTCACGTCCTTGATGACATCAAGAGTTCTCTCCCCACAATAAGGGTCTACAATTCTTAGTTCACCTGTAAGTGACTCTAAGATTCCTGTTACTAAAATCCTTTTACTTGAATATCTTTGTCCAGGTTCAAAGTAAAATACTTCCAACGTACCTTGTGGTTTCAGGGGCATTAAGTAGTCTTTGCCAGATTTCATTATTTCGTAAAAAATCTGCACGCCATCCCGATAACAATGAATCTTGTCACCCGCTCTATTAAGAGCCTGAGTTATACTTGCTGGTCTTATACTAACCTCTTTGACTTCTCTGAGTATTGAAGATACTTGTTCAGTGCTCATCCTTCTCTGTTTCAGTTTATCTTTTCCTACCCATAACACCCAAAGCGTTTGTTGGATAATGCTTTGACAATCCTCAAACGGAGGAAGGTCGCTGGCATCTGCTCTTGCGAATCTTCTCAGAATGCTAGATTCCATAATGTTACTGCTTCTTCAAATCATTATCTACGTATTGTATACCCAAATTGGTTAAAACCCATGCTTGCTTATTGTTCTTTTTCTCATAGGCACTCATAATGAATCCCTTACGGATGTTCTTGTTGACTGCATCATTGATATTTATAGGAGGAGGTTCTTTTGCTGACCTAAATCCAACTTCAATATCAGAAATATTAAACGAAGTGCAGTTTTGGAAGTTTTCAAGATAGTAACCAACCACAAGTGTTTTGTCTACATCTGTTTTTGGTTTCTTGGATATGAAAATTTCCCTGATTGAAAGTTTCTTGGTTGTAGTCCCCCCCTTATCCTCAGGTCTCGTTTCTAAATAGGCTATTCTCTTCTCGTGGTTCTCTAATTGACTTTTTATAGCGTCAAGCATTTCTTCGACTGACATCCTCTTTGCCCTCCTTATTCACTTTCTTGATTATTTCCTTCAGTGTCTTTTCTAGAACATTCAGAGCGATAGCATGATAAGTGTATTTGCCTCTAGTAATCGGATTTATCTTGTTCTCTTCTCGAAGGTCTTTAAGCCAGGGAAATAGAGAACCTTTAGGAACTCCCAACTCATCCATCAATTCTTGGTTTCCAACATCGTTCGTCGCAGTCAATTCAGCTTCTTTAGCGTACAGTTTACCTATGAGATACAAAAGTATGTTCTCTTTCCCAGTCAGTTTATCCTTCACAATAACATCAACCTTGCCGTCTTTGGTGATTCGAGTCAGTTGCTTTGCTAAACTAAAGTTCTTCTCAAGAGCGTTAGCATAGTCAACCGTCATTTCCTCAATAATTTTTTGCTTGAGATTACCTACCATTCTATTCTCCATTCATTGAGTCCCCCTCTAATTATAATCTAAGTAATATGATAATCCATTCTAATTCATAAGTCAAGTCGTAAAGCAAGTACATAGCTATAAATAGAGTAATACAATAATCAAATAATCTCCCATTATAACTTCCAATTCTAGGGACACCATACCAATTACGCCTGCTACTAATTGGGTGCTCCATCCCCGGTATCAGGTGGTAGACAGGAAAACGGGTTGCGCTATGAGTTCAGCTTTAGCAACGCGGACTTACGTTGTCTCTCACCCAGCCTACTATCTTCTCAAGCGCCGTCCCGGGCAAGAATACTTCTTTGATTCCGAGTTTCTTGAGTTTGGGGATGTCTTCTTCAGGAATGATGCCGCCGACGATAACCTTCACATCGTCTACTTTGTTTTCCTTGAGCAACTCGATCACCCGCCCAAACAAGTGCATATGAGCTCCGGAGAGACAGCTCAACCCGATGAGGTCAACGTCCTCTTGCAGAGCGGCAGCGACAATCTGCTCCGGCGTCTGATGCAGGCCGGTATACACCACCTCAAACCCGGCATCCCGGAATGCCCTGGCTATGACCCTCGCCCCGCGGTCATGCCCATCCAGGCCGGGCTTGGCCACCAGAATCCTTATCTTTCTTCCTGAGTTTGCCATAATGTCTTCACCTTCGCTTAGTCGCCCTTTCTGTTAATCGCGTCCTGACCTCGCCCTCTCCCGTCGTGGGAGAGGGAAGCCATTTGAGCTAAGATCTAATAGTATCCCGGGTCTCGATACACCCCGAAGATGTCTCTCCACACATCACAGATCTCCTGCTCAGTAGCGTACTCCTTGACCGCCGCTATCACGTAAGGCATCAGGTTCTTGTCCGTCCTGGAAGCAGCGCGAAGGTCGCTCAGGATTTGAGCCACCTTGCGGTTATCCCTCGCCGCTTTTACTTCCTTCAGCCGGGCACTCTGCCTTTCCTCAACCCCTTCATCAACCTTCAGTATCTCGGCAGGAGCCTCTTTCTTAGTAACATATTTGTTCACCCCGACCACGACCTTCTCTGCGTCATCTATCTGCTTCTGATAATGATAGGCCGCATCGGCAATCTCCATTTGGGGGAAACCTCTGTCAATGGCAGCAAGCATGCCGCCCATGTCATCTATCTTGTTGATGTACTCCCAGGCCTTCTCCTCTAGCTGACTCGTCAACGACTCCACAAAATAGGAGCCCGCCAGGGGGTCGATGGCGTTGGTGACGCCTATTTCATCGGCGATAACTTGCTGGGTGCGCAGCGCAATGGTGGCGGCGAATTCAGAGGGCAGAGCCAGCGTCTCATCGAGAGCGTTGGTGTGGAGAGACTGCGTTCCGCCCAGGACCGCGGCCAGGGCTTCAGTGGTAGTCCTTATAATATTATTGTAGGGCTGCTGGGCGGTTAGAGAACAACCTGCCGTCTGAGTATGGAACCTCATCCACCAGGACCGAGGATTCTTGGCCTTGAACCTGTCTCTCATGATCCTGGCCCACATCCTTCTCGCTGCTCTGAACTTGGCAATCTCCTCAAAGAAATCGAGATGAGAGTTGAAGAAGAAGGAAAGACGAGGGGCAAAAGAGTCAACATCCAGCTTCTTTCTTTCGATGACGTCCTGGACATAGGCTATCCCGTCGGCCAGGGTAAAAGCCAACTCCTGGATAGCGGTGGAGCCTGCCTCCCGAATGTGGTAGCCGCTGATGCTTATGGTATTCCACAGGGGAACATGCTCGGTGCCGAACTCGACGGCGTCGCTTATCAGTCTGATCGACGGCTCAGGCGGGAGCATGAACGTCTTCTGGGCGATGAATTCCTTTAGCATATCGTTCTGAATCGTGCCCCCGATTCTATCCCAGTTTATGCCCGATTTGTCGGCAACACCCAGGTACATTGCCCATAGTACGAGGGCAGGGGGATTAATGGTCATAGAGGTAGTGACACCGTCCAGGGGAATGCCGTGAGTCAGAATCTCGAAATCCCTGAGAGTGTCGATCGCCACGCCGCATCTCCCACATTCACCGCGGGCTCGAGGCGAATCGGTATCGTACCCCATCAGCGTCGGGAAGTCGAAGGCAGTGCTCAGCCCCGTCTCGCCTTCCTTAAGCAGGTGATGCCATCTTCTGTTAGTATCCTCGGCACTGCCCATTCCGGAAAACATGCGGAAAGTCCACTCTCGTCCCCGGTACATTGTGGGCTGGCATCCCCTGGTAAACGGGAAGATACCGGGATAGCCAATATCTCTGGCAAAATCAAGCTCCTTGATATCGTCCGGGGTGTAAATCCCCTTTATCTCAGAATCGGAACCGGTGGAGAACCGTTGTTTCCTCTCAGGCTTCTGCCGTCTAGCCTTCTCTACTTCTTTCTCCCACCGCTTCTTACCCTCCCGCACCTCTTGCAGAGTTTTCTCCGTAAACATGGTCGTCAACTCCTCTACTTTGTGCCCAACACCTGGCGGGCAATCGTCCACCTCTGCATCTCCGATGTCCCTTCGTAAATCTCGGTTATTCTCTGGTCACGGTAGTAGCGCTCGACGGGAAAGTCCCTGGTATAGCCATAGCCGCCGAATATCTGAACAGCTTTGTGGCAGACCCTGTGAGCCGCCTCAGAGGCAAAAAGCTTGGCCATTGCTGCTTCCTTGGGAGGAGCGTGCCCTTCTTTCTTGGTTAGCCAGGCAGCCCTGTAGGTCAGCAACCGCGCCGCGTCTATCTCCGTAGCCATATCGGCAATCATCCACTGGATTGCTTGCAGGCGCGCGAGTTCGGCACCGAACTGCTTCCTTTCCTTAGCATAGGCCACGGCCGCATCATAGGCAGCTTGAGCAATCCCCAGCGCCTGAGAGGCTATGCTGACCCTGCTGGCGTCTATGCCTTCCAGAGCTATCTTGAAGCCTCTCCCCTCCTCGCCCAGCATGTTGGCGACGGGTATCTTACAATCGTCGAAGATAAGCTCAGCTACCGAAGCGGGGTGCAGTCCCATCTTCTTCTCTATCTTGCCTACGGAGAAGCCTTTAGCACCTTTATCTACGACGAAGGCACTGATGCCGCGGTAGCCCAGGGATTTGTCTTTGGTAGCAAAGGTAGTTACGAAATCGGCTTCAGCAGCATTGCTTATGAAAATCTTGGTGCCGTTAAGCACATAGTAATCTCCCTGCCGGCCATATTTGGTCTCCAGAGCAGCAACATCACTGCCGGCCATGGCCTCTGTCAAGCCGAAAGCCACTACCGACCCGTTGATTACACGGGGAATGTAGTGACTCTTGTGCTGCTCACTTCCGTGCATGACCACGGGATACATGCCCAGGCCGAGGCTGACAAGATATGCCACACCCAACCCGGCAGAGGCGCGCGAAATCTCCTCGCTGGCTATAGTGAAGGTTACCTCATCGCCGCTTCCTCCATATTTCTCAGGGAAGTGAACACCGCATAGCCCTGCCTCGGCCATTCTCCTGTAAGTCTCGTGTGGGAACTTGTCGGTCTCATCCCATTTGGCAGCGTAGGGTTCGATTTCGCGGGCACAGAAATCCCGCACCATCGTCTGGAACATCTTCTGTTCCTCGGTGAATCCAAAATCCATTTCGCCTCCTTTATCAGCTATCTAGGAACCGACACTCGCAGGAGGACAACCAACCACCATTGATTATCTCCGGCATCTTCCGACCGTTGCTTCCTGAAGTCTACCGCGAGCTTCGGGCTGTCTCTCTTCACTTTCACGCCTGATTTTACATCGCACCCCGACCAGGGGTCAATAACGCTTTCGTTGACGGGTAGAGCCTTCTGTATTACACTTAGACCTCCAGCATGCATATTGCGGCAGACCGAAACAGGGGCACCCGGACTCTACTTGAGTGCCCTAATTCTATGCCCGCATAGGAAGGAGAGCTATGGACTTAGTCTGGATCTGTATAATCGCGGGGCTTGTGAGTGCAGGTGTGGTCGCATACTTCGCACGCTACGTTCTGCGCCAGGACCCGGGGTCGGAGAGGATTAAGGAGATCTCTGGTGCCATCAAAGAGGGGGGGCTTGCCTTTATCCACAGGGAGTATCGCACATTAGGCATTGTGGTGGCCGTAATAGCCGTTGTTCTGGCAGTTGTCCCGGCTTTGGGCTGGAGAGTATCGGTAGCGTTCATCTTTGGCGCCATATGCTCTATGGGTGCCGGATATGCCGGCATGAATATGGCGCTCAGGACCAATGGCCGGACTTGCGCCGCAGCACAGAAGAGCCTCAACCAGGGACTGAGGGTTTCGTTCAGGGGCGGGGCAGTTATGGGACTGACAGTGGTGAGCGTGGGTCTCATAGGGTTATCCATACTCTACTTCGTGTGGCATGATCTCCCTGACTTCCAATTCCTGTTTATCATTCCCGCCTACGGCACCGGTGCTTCACTGGTAGCTCTTTTTGCCAGGGTCGGCGGCGGGATCTTCACTAAAGGGGCGGATGCCGGTTCCGATCTGGTGGGCAAGGTGGAGGCCGGGATACCGGAGGACGACCCCAGGAATGCGGCCGTCATAGCTGACAATGTGGGCGATAACGTCGGCGATGTGTGCGGCATGGGCGGCGACCTCTTTGAATCCTATGTGCAAACCATTATTGCCACCATGGCGCTCACCACCGTTGGCGTTATGGTAGCGCCGTGGGTTAAGGGAATACTGTTTCCCAGTCCGGCAGTGTCAGAGCAGGTTGCCCTGCAACGTGCCTGGTGGCTGCCTCTTCTAATCATGGCGGGGGGGATTCTGGCCTCCGTGATCGGCTGTTTCCTGGTCAGAATAGGAGAGAAAGTGGAAATGGCGGCCCTCCTGGGCGCTTTGCGCCGTGGCACTCTTGGCGCCACGATACTGGCAGCAGTCTTTGGCTTTCTCGTGATTCATTTCATGGATGCCAGTCTGGGTCTCTTCTGGGCCATGCTCGCCGGCCTTGTAGCCGGTGCCTTGATAGGGGAAAGCACGAACTACTTCACCTCTTACGCCTTCAAGCCAACGCAAGAAATCTCCGAAGCCTCCACTACCGGTGCCGGTGCTACCGTAATTCGAGGCTTTGCCACCGGCCTGATGAGCACATGGCCACCGGTGCTCTTGATAGCCACAGCGATTGCCGTAGCCTTCCAGTTCGGCAGTTTTTACGGTGTGGCCCTGGCCTGTGTCGGCATGTTGTCTACCCTGGGCGTGACGCTGGCTACCGACGCTTACGGACCTATAGCTGACAACGCCGGAGGTATAGCGACCCAGGCGGGATTGCCGGACGAGGTGCGCGAGCGGACCGATGCTTTAGATTCTCTGGGCAATACGACGGCAGCCACAGGTAAGGGATTCGCCATCGGTGCTGCTGCCATGAACTCACTGGGCTTGATTCTGGCCTTCTCTATGGCTGTCGGCATAGTGACAGTCTCATCCGCGGGCGAGTTGATACTGCCTCCGGCACTGAGCCTGTTAAGTGTGCCTGTTATCGTCGGCTTGTTTCTAGGCGCCCTTATGCCTCCCGTCTTCTGTGCCATGACCATGAAGGCAGTGGGTGTAACCACGGCGGCAATCATAGATGAAGTCCGCCGGCAGTGGCGCGAGATAAAGGGCTTGATGGAGGGGACGGTCAGGCCCGAATACGGCAAGTGCGTGGATATTGCCACCAGAATAGCATTGAGGCAAATGCTGCTTCCTTCTCTAATGGCGATAATCGCGCCCGTGATTGTAGGAATAGTTCTGGGCAAATACGCCCTCGCCGGCTTTCTTATCGGCGCGCTGGTTACCGGTTTTATACTTGCCGTCACACTGAACAACGCCGGTGGCGCGTGGGACAATGCCAAGAAATGGATTGAGGCGGGGAAATTCGGCGGCAAGGGCTCAGCGGCTCATAAAGCCAGTGTCTGTGGGGATACAGTGGGCGATCCCATGAAGGATACTGCCGGACCGTCGTTGAACATAATGCTCAAGCTGATGTCCGTGATCGCGCTCATGCTGGCCCCGGTACTGACGCATTTTGAAGGCCTGATTTAGCCGAAGAGATTGCCGCGCACCTTTCAGGTGCTCGCAATGACACTCTCACCCTGTCATTGCGAGGCTGGCCTAGCCAGCCGAGGCAGTCTCGGGACGTTGTATTGGATTGCCATGCCCCGCCAGGTCGGGGCTCACAATAGCGATTCGCGTGGCCGGACAATCTCGTCGATTCCCCTTTGAGAAGCACGCGTGCCAGTGTTACAATAGGAACCATGCCGGATGTCATATCTGTTAAGGGCGCCAGAGAACACAACCTTAAGAATATAGACGTCGTCATCCCCCGGAACAAACTGGTGGTTATCACCGGCGTTTCCGGCTCAGGAAAGAGTTCTCTGGCTTTCGATACCATATATGCCGAGGGGCAGCGCCGTTACATGGAGTCCCTTTCTGCCTATGCCCGCCAGTTCCTCGGGCAGATGGAGAAGCCGGACGTCGATTACATTGAAGGGCTCAGTCCGGCCATATCCATTGACCAGAAAGGACCGTCTCATAACCCGAGGTCTACTGTAGGCACCCTGACCGAGATATACGACTATTTGCGGCTTCTCTTCGCCCGCACCGGACACCCGCATTGCCCTGAATGCGGAAGGGCGATCTCACAGCAGACAGTGCAGCAGATCGTCGACTCCGTTCAGGAGATTCCCGAAGGCAGTCGCATCATGATCTTGGCGCCTCTGGTCAGAGACCGCAAAGGCGAACATCAGACAATATTCAAGGATTTGCAGAAGGCAGGGTTCGTCAGGGCTCGAGTCGACGGACAAATCTATGACCTGTCTGAGGAGTTGCAGTTAGATAAGAACAAGAAGCACACCGTGGAAGTGGTGGTCGATAGACTACAGATGGAGAAAGGTGAGAGCGCCGCCCGGCTTGCCGACTCTGTTGAGACAGCACTGAAACTGGGGTCGGGCGTAGTGCTCATCAAAGTCCTTGATGGCGAGGAATCGCTGTTCTCGGAGCATTTTGCCTGCGTCTACTGCGGTATAAGCCTGGGAGAAATAGCTCCCAGAACCTTCAGTTTTAACAGCCCTTACGGAGCTTGCCCTGCCTGCACGGGACTGGGATACAACCTGGAAATCGACCCTAACCTGGTCGTCCCTGACAGGAGACTGAGCCTCGCTGAAGGAGCTATCCAACCCTGGACCACAAACGGGCAACTCAAACCCTGGTACGATAGCATGCTGCGGTCGCTGAGTGGCCGCCACGGTTTTTCTCTAACCACGCCGATCACGGAACTGAGCGAGGAATTCCTGCATATTATTCTATATGGGGATGGGGGTGAACCATTTCCCGTCACATATGAGGACCGCCATGGCAGACTGCGGCAGTACTACGCCAATTTCGAAGGTGTCATACCACGCCTGGAACGCCGCTACCGGGAGACGGAGTCCGATAGCATCAGGACCGATATTGAGCGCTATATGGGATCCAATCCTTGCTCTGTCTGCCGGAGTAAGAGGCTGAAACCGGAATCCCTGGCCGTCACTATTACGGGCAAGAGTATAATGGATGTTACCACGCTACCCGTTACGAGGGCTCTGAACTGGGCGGCACAACTGGGCGATGAGATCAGTCCTCGCGAACTCACAATAGCTAAGCAGATCATCAGAGAGATTCATGCGCGGTTGGGCTTTCTGAAAGATATAGGTCTGGGCTATCTAACTCTGGACCGCCCTTCGGCAACATTGAGCGGTGGTGAGGCTCAGAGAATCCGCCTGGCTACCCAGATTGGCAGTGGGCTGACCGGCGTTCTTTACATTTGTGACGAGCCCACGGTGGGCTTGCACCCTGCCGACGGCTCCCGGCTCATAACAACGCTGAAGCACCTGAGAGACCTGGACAACACCATAATCATCGTCGAGCACGATGAAGCTGTAATGAGAGCCGCTGACCACGTTATCGATATGGGGCCCGGGGCCGGTAGACACGGGGGACAAGTTGTCGCCACAGGGACACTGCAAGATGTGATGAGCTGTCCTCACTCAGTAACGGGCCAGTACCTCAGCGGGATCAAGCAAATCCCCCTGCCGCACGAGCGTCGCCCGGGTTCAGGAAGAGAACTGGTAATCAAAGGTGCCAGGGAAAATAACCTGAAGAACATCGACGGCCACATCCCGCTCGGCAAGTTCGTGTGCATTACCGGCGTCTCTGGAAGCGGCAAAAGCTCTCTCATCAACGAGGTCCTGTATAGGAGGCTGGCACGCCTCCTATATCGAGCCAAGGAAAGGCCCGGCGAATGCGACGATATCGTGGGCGTCGAGCACATTGATAAGGTGGTCAACATTGACCAGTCACCGATTGGTCGCACACCGCGGAGTAATGCAGCTACTTATACGGGAACATTTACTCCTATTCGTGAGCTTTTCGCCGCTGTTCCCGAAGCCAGAATGCGCGGTTATCTCCAGGGACGCTTCTCCTTCAACGTGAGAGGGGGAAGGTGCGAAGCCTGTCAGGGAGCGGGCTACGTGCAGATAGAGATGCAGTTCCTGGCCAATGTCACCGTTCCTTGCGAGGTATGCAAAGGGAAAAGGTACAACCGCGAAGCGCTGGAGATCCACTTCAAGGGAGAGAACATCGCCGAAATCCTCGATATGACGGTGGACGAAGCTTTGCTCTTCTTTGACCATTTCCCCAAAGTGAGGAACAAGCTCGAGACCCTGCGAGACGTAGGCCTGGGGTATATTCGCCTGGGGCAGCCAGCGCCGACCCTTTCCGGGGGAGAAGCCCAGCGAATAAAACTGGCGGCTGAGCTGTCACGTCGCTCCACAGGTAAGACGCTTTACATACTGGATGAACCAACTACCGGTCTGTCTTTCTCAGATATTGCTTGCCTGCTGACAGTGCTGCAGCGCCTCGTGGACCATGGGAACACGGTAGTTGTCATTGAGCACCATCTCGATGTGATAAAGAACGCCGACTGGGTTATCGACCTTGGTCCTGGTGCCGGCGATGAAGGTGGCGATCTTGTGGCTGCCGGGACGCCTGAGCAATTGGCAGAAAACGACGCCTCTTCCACAGGGCGGTATCTACGTGGTATATTATTGAGGCAGCGGGAGAAGGCATTGGTATGAGCTCTGAACTCGACAGGGAAAGGATTCTTGATTCCATCTACGAGAATGTCCATGATAGGAATATGATAAAGCATATGCTGGCCACCGAGGCGATCATGCGCATCCTGGCCAGAAAGCTCGGGAAGGACGAAGAAGAGTGGGGGCTTACCGGTCTCGTTCACGACATAGACGTAGAATTGGTTAAGCATGATATGAGCAGCCATAGCATATTGGGTGCTGACATAGCACGGGAACTGGGGGCCAATGAGACTATGACCCATGCAGTTCTGTGCCATAACGAAGCTCACGATGTTTCTCGGGAAACCGAGTTGGATAAGGCCCTCTTTTGCGCTGACCCACTCAGCGGACTCATTACTGCTGCCGCATTGGTTCGCCCCGACAAACTGAGCGGACTGGCGAGCAAATCGGTGATGAAGCGCTTTCGAGAAAAGAGCTTTGCTGCCGGAGTTAGCCGAGAACAAGTGGCGGAGTGCCGGGAAATCGGACTGGAGCTGGAAGAGTTCATAAGCCTGGGAATCGAAGCGATGCAGGGAATTGCTTCAGAGCTGGACCTGTGATATCGCTTCCATATCTCTGACGGCATCAATAAAACTCTCAAGAGGTCTGCAATTCAGGCCGTTCTCCCTGCAACGTTTTTGCAGTTCGCCCGTGGCAAAGACGTGATGGGCGTGTCTTGCCGGGGCAAAATCGGAGTCGCCGTTTCCCATATATATTACCCTGTACCCCAGCTTCAGAAATGACCGGATGTACGCCTCTTTGAAGCCATCCCTTAATCGCCTGCCGTCGGGCCCCACATACTGAACTCTCATCCCTTCAGGGTGAAACGAAGTCTGTGCTGAGTAGACTTCGAGGTTTTCCAGGCTCAGGTCTTTCAGAACGGCCTCTATGTAGAAATCCAGGCCATTGCTCACGATCACGAATTTGAAGCCCTTTCTCAGGCAGTAGTCCACCAGTTCATGAAACCCGGCCCGCACCTTGACCTTGCCTTTCAGCGTCTGAAGCAGCGCAGGTTTGTCGGCCTTAACCATGGAGAAGGCCACGGTATTGAACCCACATACCGATATCCTGCGCTCCCTGTACTCTTGCAGCAATCGTCGCCAATCTCCCTCGGCGTAGGCATCCAGAATAAAGAAACTGGCATCTTCCTCGGTGATTGTACCGTCGAAATCACATTGAACTAAGGTCTTCATACTCTCAACTCGATCCCCGTGGGGCAAAGACGGAGGTCTGGTGCGCAGTATGGCACATAGATTAACACATTTTCCCTCAGAATGAGGCAATACCCCACTCCAGTTCTGAAGCATCAATCGCCCAGTTCTCAATAATTGGCAGGATTTGAGACACTGTAGTTGACATGCCAATTATCTTGTGTTAAATTGGGGAATTGGCGTCTACTAGAAGGTAAGGGCTTAGAGAACTGCAAAAGCCGGCTGGCTAAAGCCGAGCAGGTTTTTCTTGGAGTAGACCGGCATATAACCAGGCGGCTTTTCAGTTGCCCGAAATAGGGGAGAATAAGAATGCCAACAGTGAATCAACTTGTTCGGAAAGGCAGACAGAAGCTGAGAAAGAAAAGCGATGTCCCAGCATTGCATTACGTCCGAAATACGATGAAAGCAAGAGTTACCTGGGGTCAAGGGGCGCCTCAAAAAAGAGGAGTATGTATCCTGGTCAAGACGGTTACACCCAAGAAACCTAACTCGGCTCTGCGTAAAGTTGCCCGTGTCCGGCTGACCAACGGCATGGAAGTGACTGCCTATATTCCCGGTGAAGGACATAATCTGCAAGAGCACTCGGTAGTCTTGCTTCGTGGCGGCAGGGTCAAGGATGTGCCCGGTATCCGCTATCACATTATCCGTGGCACTCTGGACACTGAAGGAGTAGCCAATCGCAAACGAAGTCGCAGCAGGTATGGGGCCAAGGCCCCGAAATAGCAGGGATGTCAAATGCCAAGAGACCCTAGAAGAGTAGTGAAGAGAACGCCGCCACCCGATGCTAAATACAACAGCGTCACCGTGGCCAAGTTTATCAATAGGCTCATGATTCGAGGGCAGAAGAACACAGCCGAGCGCATTGTCTACAATGCCTTGCAGTTCGCTGCCGAGCAGGTGAATAGCAATCCCGACGAAGCCTTAGAGCGAGCGATACGAAATGCGGCGCCGCTTGTCATGGTCAAGTCGCGCCGTGTCGGCGGGGCCACCTATCAGGTGCCCATGGAGATCCAGGAGGATCGAGGGCGTGCTCTTGCCATGAGGTGGCTCATAGCTTCGGCGCGGGCTCGTAGTGGCAAATCAATGGAAGCCAAGTTGGCCTCAGAGCTAATTGACGCGATCCAAGGTCGTGGGGTCACAATCAAGAAACGGGAGGATATTCACAGGATGGCAGAGGCGAACAAAGCCTATGCTCACTACCGCTGGTGAAGAGCAGTGTTGAAAGCAGTACTTGAGGTAAAGGACAAACTCATGTCGCGGACTTTCCCTTTGGAAAAAATACGGAATATAGGAATCATTGCTCACATAGATGCTGGCAAGACCACAGCTACTGAGATGATCCTGCACCATGCCGGGCGCACTTACAAGGTTGGAAGCGTGGATGCAGGCACTGCAGTGATGGACTGGATGGAGCAGGAAAGAGAACGAGGTATTACCATCTCTGCAGCAGCTACTACATGTCACTGGCACGAACACTGGATAAACATCATCGATACACCCGGGCACGTAGATTTCACGGCCGAAGTAGAGCGTAGCCTCCGCGTATTAGATGGTGGTGTTGTGATTTTCGATGGTGTGGCCGGAGTGGAAGCTCAGTCAGAGGCTGTCTGGCGCCAGGCCAATAAATACGGCGTGGCAAGGATCTGTTTTATCAACAAGATGGACAGGCTGGGCGCTGATTTCAATCACACAGTGGTCATGATTAACGAAAGGTTGCGCAGCAAGGCGTTACCCGTACAACTCCCCGTAGGCAGTGAAAAGCTCTTTCGTGGCGTCATCGACCTTGTGGAGAACAAGGTCATTCCTTTTGCCGTCGATTCCAATTCAGATTCGATCACGGAAGGCATTGAGGCTTTGCAGGCCAAGCACCGTCAAGCACTGATAGAGAGCCTGGCTGAGCTCGATGAACAGATTATGCTGCCCTATCTGGACGGGCAAGACATCGCTGCCTCTGAGATCAAGGCAGCCATAAGAAGGTTGACCATTTCTAACCGCATAGTGCCTGTCCTTTGTGGCAGCGCCTTGAGAGACAAAGGCATCCAGTCATTGCTCGATGCTATTGTTGATTATCTCCCCTCGCCGCTGGACATCCCTCCCGTTCTGGCTACTAACCCCAGAACTGGAGAGGAAATCCTTCGTCTGACGAGTGATGATGAGCCTTTTTCCGCATTGGCGTTCAAAACCGTCTCCGACCCGTTTATGGGCAGATTGGTCTACATGCGCGTATACTCAGGAAGCACAAAAGCTGGGGCGCAAGTCCTGAACTCCAGCATAGATAAGAAGGAGAGGTTGGGGAAACTGTATGTCATGCATGCCGATCACCGCGAGGAAGTCGACCATGCTGAGGCCGGGACCATTGTAGCTACGCTGGGGCTCAAGATGACCTCGACAGGTGAGACTCTTTGTGAGCCCACGCGACCGGTGCTTTTTGAGGCTATACGGTTTGCTGAGCCTGTACTCTCCATGGCTGTTGAGCCCAAGAGTAGGGCTGACCAGGACAAGTTGGACGATACCCTGGCGAAACTCGCTATCGAGGATCCTACCTTCAAGATTAATCATGACCAGGAGACAGGCCAAACCCTGATCTCGGGTATGGGTGAACTCCATCTCGAGGTATTAATGGAGCGCGTATTTCGCGAATATGGCATAAGGGTCAACGCCGGCAAGCCTCAAGTCGCTTATAAGGGAACAATCACCGTTCCTGTGGAGTCGGAAGGAAGATTTGTACGTCAATCCGGCGGCAGAGGGCAATTCGGGCATGTTTGGCTTAGAATTGAACCGGGCGACCGTGGCAGTGGATTTGAGTTTCGCGACCAGATTCGAAGTGGAGCTATACCCAAGGAATTCATTTCATCAGTAGAAGCCGGTGTTAAAGGAGTCTTGCAGAGCGGGGGATTATCCGGTTATCCCGTAGTGGATGTGAAGGTAACTTTGTATGACGGCAGTTTTCACGAGGTCGATTCTTCGGACGTGGCTTTCAGGATGGCAGCTTTCATGGCTATGCGCGATGGGATAAACAAAGCTAAGCCTATTATCCTCGAGCCAATCATGGAGGTGGAAATAACAACTCCGGATCAGTTCCTGGGAGACGCTATCGGCGATTTGCACTCTCGAAGAGCTCATATAGAAGGCATTGAGAGTCGTGATGAGTCTTCCACCATCCGTTGCCTTGTTCCTCTGGCGGAGACATTCGGTTTCGCCGGCGATTTGAGGTCGCTCAGTCAAGGGAGAGCAAGTCATACCATGCAGTTTCATCACCATGAGGAATTGCCTCAAGGCTTGGCTGAGCAGATCGTTGCCAAAGCGGGAAGAAGCAGATGACTGAGCAGAAAGTTCGTATCAAAATAAAGAGCTTCGATCACAGGTTGGCTGATCAAGCGGTAAGACAAATAGTGGAAACAGTTGCACGTACCGGGGCTATAGTAGTTGGCCCGGTACCTTTGCCCACACATATTGAGAAGTTCTGCGTTATTCGTTCGTCCAACATCGACAAAGATTCCAGGGAGCAGTTCGAGATCAGGACTCATAAGAGGTTGATTGATATCTTGCAGCCGAGTTCCAAGACTATAGATGCCCTGAGTCAGCTTAATCTGGCATCCGGAGTCGAGATTGACATTAGGTTATAGTTAGGACTATGTTTCCAGGCATTATTGGTAAGAAAATAGGCATGACGCAGCTCTTTCAGGAAAACGGAGAGGCGATAGCAGTGACGGTTATCCGGGCTGGGCCTTCGGTGGTAACTCAGGTGAAGAGCCAGGGCAAGGATGGCTACAATGCTATCCAGTTAGGCCTTATGGTAGGTGGAGTGAAACAGTCTCGGCTGAACTCCCCGCAGAAGGGGCATCTTCGAGGGATAGAACCGGTCTGCCATCTTCGCGAACTGAGAACTGATGATATCAGCACAGTCAAGCGGGGTGACAAGGTGGATATTGGCTTCCTGAAGGCCGGCGACTCCGTGAACATAACAGGCTTTTCTAAGGGCAAGGGCTTTGCCGGCGTGGTGAAGCGACACGGTTTTTCGGGTGGACCAAAGACCCACGGCCAGAGCGACCGGCATCGCGCCCCTGGTTCGATTGGTGCCACCACGTCTCCAGGTCGGGTATTGAAAGGAAAACGCATGGCAGGACATATGGGAAATAGGAGAGTCAAAGCCCTTAGTCTCGAGGTGGTCCAAACTGATCCGGAGCGTAGTCTGCTTCTGGTGAAGGGTGCAGTACCCGGAGCCAACGGCGGCCTATTGATAGTTGAGAAGGTAAGGTAACAGGACGTGGAAGTGCCAGTTTATAGTCTAAATGGTGAGGTTGTCGACCAAATACACCTGAGCCAGGGCGTTTTTGGTCTTCCCTTCAATGAGGCAGTAGTTCACCAGGCAATGACCAGGCAATTGGCCAATAGACGCCAAGGTACTGCATCTGCCAAGACGAGGAGCGAAGTCACAGGGAGCACAAGGAAACTCTATGCCCAAAAGCACACTGGTAGGGCGCGAAGGGGAAGCGTAAAATCACCCCTGCTAAGGGGAGGTGGAGTTGTTTTCGGCCCTAAGCCACGCACGTATCGCCAATCGATGCCCAAGAAGATGAGAAGATTGGCGTTGAAATGCCTCCTCTCTGCCAAAGTCAGAGAGGGAAATATGAGACTGGTACAGGAACTCGATTTCGATGAACCAAGGACAAGAGACATGATGAGGGTTCTGTCTTCGCTCGGGAGCGATTCTTCTACATTGATTCTTACTGCTCAGTCGACTCCCGGGGTTGTCAAATCAGCGGCTAACTTGCCTGAAGTCAAAGTCCTGCCTTCGGCTCTTATCAATGTGCTGGACCTGCTTTCCTACAAAATGCTGATAGCCACTGTACCGGCGATACGCAACATTGAGCAGATTTGGGGTGAATGAATTGCATCTTTACGAAGTCCTGCGGCGTCCTCTGATTACAGAGAAGGCTACCTTGCTCAAGCAGGGAGATAAGTACGCCTTTGAGGTAGCGAGCAAAGCGAACAAGTGTCAGATCAAACAGGCAGTGGAACGAGCTTTCAAGGTAAGGGTGAACAAGGTCAACGTCATAACGGTGCCCGGAAAGACAAGAAGGGTAGGCAGGAGACAGGTAACTGGCTCCTCCTGGAAGAAGGCAATAGTCAGCCTGGCGCCGGGAGACAAAATTACTTTCTTTGAGGGTGTCTAATGGGTTCAGTCACTAAGTGGAGAAGAAAGAAGATGTCCAAGCACCAGCACAAGAAGCTGCTGAAGAAGACGCGCTGGCAAAGGACACATAAATAGGGAGCGATTTGTGGGATTGAAGACATATAATCCGACTTCTCCAGGCAGGAGATTCATGTCTGGCGCTACTTTTGAAGAGCTAACCAAGGTTGCTCCTGAGAAGTCTTTGCTGGCGCCACTAAAGAAGAAGGGAGGACGTAATAGCCGGGGCGTTTTGACAGTGCGTCACAGAGGTGGCGGAAGCAAGCGCAAGCTTCGCCTCCTGGACTTCAAGAGGGACAAGATCGCCGTCCCCGGAAAAGTAGCTTCCATTGAATATGACCCTAACCGGTCGGCTCGTATCACCCTCATTCATTATGCTGACGGAGAAAAGCGCTACATACTCGCTCCTTTGGGCATAAAGCTGGGTGATACTATACAGGCAGGCGACGATGTGGACGTAAGACTCGGCAACGCCCTGCCGTTGGCTTCCATTCCTGTGGGGGCTTTGGTACACAATGTCGAGTTTGAGCCCGGCAAGGGAGGAAAGCTGGTTCACAGCGCAGGAAGCTCTGCTCGAATCGTGAGCAAGGAGGGCAAATATGTCGTGCTCAAACTGCCCTCTGGCGAACTGCGCAAGTTTCACCACAGGTGCTGGGCTACTGTTGGTCAGATAGGCAATGTTGATCACGGCAATATCAAGCTAGGCAAAGCCGGGAGTAACAGATGGTTAGGTAAACGACCTTCCGTCAGAGGCGCCGCTATGACTCCCCGCGACCATCCGCATGGGGGTGGGGAGGGCAGAGCCCCGAGAGGGATGCACCCGAAAACTCCGTGGGGAAAGCCAGCTTTGGGAGCTAAGACGCGTCGGCGCAAGACGTCCGACAAAGTGATACTTAGAGGGAGGAAGCAGGATGTCACGATCGCTTAAGAAAGGGCCCTTTTGCGATGCTAAATTGCTCAGGAAGATAGAAACGCTCAATGATTCCGGCGAGAAGACAGTGATAAAGACGTGGTCTCGCTGCTCTACCATTTTGCCGCAGATGATAGGTCATACTATTGCGGTGCATAACGGCAGGAGGCACGTACCCATTTTCATGACTGAGAACATGGTGGGGCACAAACTGGCAGAATTTGCTGCTACCAGGACATACAGAGGTCACACCGCCAAAGCTAAAGCGCCCGTACAGGCAAGGAAATAGAGAACGATGAAGGTAAGAGCTATGGCTAAGGACGTGGGCATTTCGCCTCAGAAGGTTCGTTTGACGATAAACATGGTCAGAGGCAAGAAAGTTGACGAGGCACTGAGGATCCTGAGGTTTCTGCCTACCCCGACAGCCAAGGCCGTAGCAAAAGTGATCAGATCGGCAGCAGCGAATGCTGAGAATAACTTCCAAATGCCGCCCGCCGAGCTTAGAATCACTGAGATATTCGCTGATCAAGGGCATACCCTGAAGAGATTCCGCCCTCAGTCAAGGGGGAGAATAAGCCCTATCTTGAAGCGATCTAGTAGAATTACAGTTTTCGTTGCTGAAAGGGAGGAGTAGTTTGGGACACAAAGTTCATCCGTACGGTTTCAGGCTGGGTGTCAACCAGGATTGGCGAGCTAAGTGGTATGCCGGGAAGCACTATACTCAGTTTCTGTTAGATGATTTGACGCTACGCAGGGTCGTGGAACAAGAGTGTGTTGGAGGAGCAGTTGCTAAAGTAATAATCGAACGCTCGGGAGACGAGGTATATTTAACTCTTTACTCGGCTCGCCCCGGCATCTTGATTGGCAGGGGAGGGCAGAATGTGGAGGCACTCAAATCGGATCTGGAGAAAGCCAGTGGAGATAAGATTAGGTTGACCATCAGGGAGGTCGAGCGCCCCGAGCTCGAAGCTCTTCTGGTGGCTCGCAACATAGCCGGCCGTCTTGAAGAGAGAATTCCGTTCCGGCGGGCGATGAGGCAAGCAGCTTTCCGAACTATGCAAGTCGGTGCTAAGGGAATAAAGATAAGGTGCAAAGGAAGACTTGGCGGGCTCGAAATCGCCAGAACTGAGACCGTCCGGCAAGGCCAGATGCCGCTGCATAAGCTGCGTGCCAATATCGACTACGGCTTTGCTGAGGCCCATACATTGATGGGACGTATCGGAGTCAAGGTGTGGATCTATAAGGGAGATATTGTGCCTGAAGTGAAGGAGACAAGTGCTACAGCCGAAACGAACGAAGTATCGCAAAGTGCATAAAGGAAGACTGAAAGGCAGTGCCCAAAGTGGGGATACAATTGCCTTTGGTGACTTCGGACTGAGGGCTGAGGAATCCGCTTGGGTAACAGCGCGACAGATTGAAGCAACCCGCCGCGTGCTTGTGCGCCATCTGCATCGCGGTGGTAAGCTGTGGATAAGAGTCTTCCCGGACAAAGTAGTGACCAGGAAGCCTGCGGAAACGAGGATGGGCGGCGGGAAAGGCGCTCCGGATCACTGGGTATCCGTAGTTAAGCGCGGCAGAATCTTGTTTGAATTGGCTGGCGTAAAAGAAGACGCGGCTTCAGAGGCGGCTCATTCCGCCTCCTACAAGCTTCCTATAGCCATCAGTTTTGTCACGAGGGAAAGGCAGAAAGTTGAAGGCTAGCGAGATTCGCGTTTTGACCAACGAAGAGCTAGTAACGAAGCTCGAAGAGGCTCATGAGGAGCTCTTTAACCTCCGTTTTCGCCTGGCCACCAGGCAATTGGAGAATCATCGGGAGATTCCGAGAGTGAAGAGAAGGATTGCCAGAATAGAGACTATTTTAAGAGAAAGAGAGCTTGACATAATAAGATGAGTTATCCCGGGAAGAGAAAGGTTAGAGAAGGTCTAGTGGTCAGTGACAAGATGGACAAGACCGTGGTGGTGACTGTAGAAACCAGGAAAGTCCACCCGCTCTACAAGAAAGCCATCAGAGTTACTAAGAAGTATAAGGTCCATGACGCTAAGAATGCCTGCAAGATGGGAGATAAAGTTAAGATTGTCGAAACTCGTCCCTTGTCCAGGGATAAGAGATGGCGAGTAACAGAGATAGTGCCTAAGAAGGAAATGGTTGAAACCGGACCAGAGCAGAAGGAATGATTCAGGCTCAAACCAGACTCAAGATAGCCGATAACACCGGGGCCAAGCAGGTTATGTGCATTAATGTGCTTGTTGGGGCAAGGAAATATGCCCGCATAGGCGACATTATTGTGGCTACGGTGAAGCGGGCCATGCCCAATGGAATGGTAAAGAAGGGAGAGGTAGTGCGGGCTGTGATTGTACGTGTGGCTAAGCCCTATCGCCGTCCTGATGGTTCCTATATCAGATTCGATGAGAATGCCGCGGTCCTTCTCGGCGACAAGAATAACCCCAAAGGCAGTCGCATCTTTGGTCCTGTGGCCCGAGAACTTAGAGACAAGAACTTCACCAAGATAATATCCCTGGCCCCGGAGGTTCTTTAAGATGAAAATCAGAAGAAATGATACTGTGATCATAATCGCCGGCAAGGACAGGGGAAAGAGCGGAAAGGTGCGCCGTGCCTTCCCCAGGGACGACAAGGTGATAGTGGAAGGGCTCAATATGATTAAGCGACATTCTCGAGCCCGCAGAGCTGCCCGCCAGGCGGGTATAATTGAGCTTGAAGCTCCAATCCAGCTGTCCAACGTAATGCTGTTATGCAACAAATGCAGCAAACGTACTCGAGTCGGTTACCGTTTTCTGGCCGATGGCAAAAAGGTGCGGATTTGCAATTCATGTCAAGAAGTGATTGACTAAGAGTTTTGATTATGAAATCTCGTTTGGCAGAGAAATACTCGACCGAGGTAGCTCCCCAGCTCAAAGCTAGACTGGGCTATGACAACATAATGCAGCTGCCCAAGTTGAGAAAAATCGTGCTTAGCATTGGCCTGGGCGAAGCCATACAGGATGCCAAGGCTCTTGAAGCAGCCGAGAGGGATTTGGCTGCAATCTCGGGGCAACATCCGGTGACGACAAAGGCGAAAAAGCCTATCGCCTCTTTTAAGCTGAGGGCTGGCATGCCTATCGGGATGATGGTTACATTGCGAGGTAGACGGATGTACGATTTCTTTGACAAACTCGTTAGTGTCGTTCTACCCAGGTTTCGAGATTTCCGCGGAGTATCACGGGATTCTTTCGATGGTCGAGGAAATTACAGTCTGGGTATCAAAGAACAGGCTGTCTTCACTGAGATCGACTACGACAAAATAGATAAGGTTCGCGGACTCGAGGTAACCATTGTTACTACGGCCAAGAACGATAATGAAGCGATGACCATGTTGGAACTAATGGGTATGCCTTTCAGGAGAACTTGATATGGCGAAGTTATCCAGGATTGTTAAGTCAAGACGACCGCCGAAGTACAAGGTACAGCAACGTAATCGTTGCCAGTTATGCGGTAGACCGCGTGCCTATATGCGTAGATTCGGCATGTGCCGCATCTGCTTCCGGGAACTCGCTGTAACGGGCGTAATCCCCGGGGTAAGAAAGTCAAGTTGGTGAGATAAATGACAGTTACCGATCCGATTGCTGATATGTTGACCCGGATACGGAATGCCCTCATGGCAGGTCATGACGGTGTGCTTGTACCTTCTTCTCAGATGAAGCTCTCTCTCGCAAAAATACTTAAGGAAGAGGGTTTTGTCGACCGTTATGAAGTACTGAAAGGAAAACCGGAGTCGATGATAAAGATCCACCTCAAATACACGGATAACCAGCCTGCAATCTTGGGTTTGGAAAGGGTGAGTAAGCCGGGACTACGCGTGTATGTGGAAAGGCGCAGGATTCCTCGCGTCTATGGTGGCTTAGGCACTGCAATTCTATCTACACCTAAAGGCATCATGACCGGCCAGGAGGCGTGGCGGCAACATCTCGGCGGTGAGATTCTGTGTTATGTGTGGTGAGTTGACTGAGGAGCTATAGATTATGTCTCGTATTGGCTTACTTCCCATTGCTGTGCCTCAAGGTACCGAGGTGAGGATTAACGGGAGCGAAGTTGCGGTCAAAGGTAGTAAGGGAGAACTCCACCGTCGGTTTCACCCCGACATTTCTATCGCTTTAAAGAACGGGCACTTGATTGTAACTCGACCAACCGACAGCAAGATTCATCGTTCTTTACATGGGCTGACTCGTAGCCTCCTGGCGAACATGGTTAGAGGGGTGAACGAAGGTTTTGAGAAGATCCTGGAGGTGAATGGCGTAGGCTACAGGGCACAGAAGAGTGGCGATAAGCTTCTGCTTCAGGTAGGATACGCCAATACCGTAGAGTTTTCGCCTCCTTCCGGCATTAACATAAGCATTGAAGGGACAAATCGGATTCGCGTCGCCGGTATTGACAAAGAAGCAGTCGGGGAAGTAGCCGCTAGAATTCGAGCGATACGCCCTGCCGATTCTTACAAAGGAAAGGGCATCAAATACTCTGAAGAGGAGCTACATCTTAAGCCCGGCAAGGCGGGCAAGAGAACCAAGAAGTAGTGATCGTAATGAGCAGAAAAGATTCAAAGACAATCAGAATGATCCGCCACAGACGGGTGAGGCGAAAGGTGATGGGCGCAGCGTCGCGACCTCGATTATGTGTCTTCCGCAGCTTGAATCACATCTACGCCCAACTCATTGATGATTCTGCGGCCCGGACTCTGGTCTCAATGAGCACTCTTGACTCTCAAGTGAGAGGCCAGACCGATACAGCGGGAAAAAGCAGAAAGGCGGAAATAGTGGGAACCCTGCTTGCGGAGGAAGCGCTGAATAGAGGAATCAAAGAGGTGGTTTTTGACCGTGGCGGCCACAAATACCACGGCAGAGTTAAGGCTTTAGCCGAGGCTGCTAGGAAAGCCGGATTGGAGTTTTGAGAGCGAGCTAATGAAAGCAGTTACTAAAGTAAGAACGAAGAAGACCAGAGTCGACGCCTCAGACATGACTCTCCAGGACAAACTGCTGGGCATCGACCGTGTAACTAAAGTGGTTAAGGGTGGTAGACACCTTCGATTCAGGGCCTCAGTGGTAGTTGGCGATGGCCAGGGGAATGTCGGATTTGGCTCAGCTAAGGCAGCTGCGGTTCCTGAGGCAATTCGCAAGGCAGGTGCTATGGCGAGGAAAGAGATGATCAAGGTGCCGGTCAGGGACGGTACTATCCCTCATGAAATCGTGGCCAAGTTTGGCGCGTCCAGGGTCTTCTTCAAGCCAGCGGCGCCCGGCACAGGGTTAATTGTCAACAGGACTTCTCGAGCCCTGCTTGAACTGGCAGGCATAAAAGATATCCTTGGCAAATCAATGGGTGGACGGAGCAAGATCAACGTAGCGAAAGCAACGATGCTTGCCCTGGCTAACTTGAGGCAAAGCGAAGAACCGATTCAGATGAATGCTGAAGCTCAGGAAGAAAAGACAGATGAAACAGAATGAACTGAGGCCCCCTACAGGCGCTAAGCATAAGAGAAAACGCGTAGGGCGAGGAGATGGCAGCGGGCACGGCACCTATTCAGGGCGAGGCTGCAAAGGACAAAAAGCCCGCTCTGGCGGTGGCGTGCGCCTTGGCTTTGAAGGGGGCCAGTTGCCTTTGATACAGCGGCTCCCGCGAAAGAGAGGATTCACTAACATATTCAAGATTGAATATAGCCTTGTCAACGTGGGAAAGTTAACCATTTTCCCACCGGGAACTGAGGTAGCCCCCAAGGAATTGCTCCGGGCAGGATTGATCGGCACTCTCGACCGCCCGACCAAAATCCTCGGCCAGGGCGAAATCAAGCATCCGTTAGTCGTTACGGCTGACAAGTTCTCCTCATCGGCGGAGAAAAAAATCCTTGCTGCCGGAGGGAAGATAGAACAGGCTTAGAATGCAGCGCAAAAGAACCCAACCCCGCCTCGTCCAGGCAATGATGGACATATGGACACTGCCTGATCTGAGGCGAAAGATCCTCTTTACGCTCGGAATGTTGGTCGTCTTTCGCTTCTTGGCCCACGTTCCCTTGCCCGGAGTGGATCTGGATAAATTGCAGGCATTCTTCGGGCAGAATCTCCTCTTCGGCATGATTGACCTCTTTAGCGGCGGGGCTATGTCGAGTTTCAGTATCATTGCTACGGGCATCTATCCCTATATCACTTCTTCCATTATCATGCAATTGCTGGTCCCGGTAATCCCCAGGCTTCAAGCCATGTCTCAAGAGGGGGAGCTTGGTCGCCAGAAGATCAATCGGATCACCCACCTGCTGACCGCGCCTTTGGCCGCCCTCCAAGGCTACGGCATACTCACGATACTACGCGTCCAGGGCGTTACTATCGAGCTCGCTCCGTTGACCACAGCCAGCATAGTGATAACAATGGTCGCCGGCACAATGTTCCTTGTCTGGCTAGGCGAGTTGATCACCGAGCGCGGTATAGGGAACGGAATATCGATAATAATCTTCGGTGGCATCCTTGCCGGCCTGCCCGAGATGATTGGCCGCGGCTTCATAGCCGCCCGAGACCCAGAGGGCCTCACCGCCTTCATTATACTCAGCTTAGCCACCTTGGTGCTTATAGTCATATTCATTGAGGCCCATCGCCGCATTCCTGTGCAGTATGCCCGGAGCACTTATCGCGGCGGTCGCATGTATCGCCAGTCGGGGTCAACTTACATACCGCTGCGAGTAAATACCGCCGGTATGATACCTATTATCTTCGCCCTGGCCATAATGCAATTTCCCGGCACTATCGCTAGCTTCCTCATGGGCCCAGAGCAGGATCCGAATTTCTGGAATAGAATGTCTCAGATATTCCAGGCCGATACACTGGTCTACCAGGGATTGTACTTCGCCCTGGTGATTGGTTTCGCTTTCTTCTACACCCTGACCATATTTGAGCAGATGCACCTGGCTCAGACCCTGCAACAGCAAAGCGGCTTCATCCCCGGTGTTCGGCCCGGCAAGACAACGGCCGATTACCTGAACAGGGTCATAAAACGCATTACCTTTGGTGGCGCCCTGTTCCTCGCTATGGTAGCAATTATGCCCTTCGTTGTGGCACAAATCACCCGCGTCGAGGTGCTAGTGCTCCAGAGTACCGCCCTGCTTATTGCCGTTGGTGTGGCTCTCGATACCATGAAGCAACTGGAGGCTCAGCTAACCATGCGCCGCTACGAGGGGTTCCTGAAGTAATGTACATCATCATGCTAGGCGCTCCGGGGGCAGGAAAGGGAACTCAAGCAGACATTCTCTCTCGGGAGATAGGTTCGCCTCGCATAGCTTCGGGCGATCTGCTTCGTCAGGCATTAGAGGAAGGTACCAGGCCTGGCCTCGCGGCTAAGAGCTACATGGATAAGGGGTTGCTAGCTCCCGATGACATAACCATAGAGATGATTCTGCAAAGACTCGGTCGGCCTGACTGCGCCTCTGGCTGCATTTTGGACGGCTTTCCACGGACCCTGCATCAGGCTGAAGTTCTGGACAGGGCCCTCGAGGAGCAAGGAAAACGTGTCGATAAAGCAATATACATCGAAGTCCCCGATGAGGAGCTGATCAAACGCCTCAGTGGCAGATGGCTTTGCCGGGTCTGTCAGACGCCGTATCACGCGATAAACTCGCCGCCTGAGACGCCGGGCAGATGCGATAAATGCGGCGGTGAACTGTATCAGCGCTCTGATGACAGGCAGGAAACAGTAAGGGACCGACTGACTGTTTTCTTTACTGAGACTGCTCCCATCCTTGATTATTATGAGGAACAGAACAAGCTGAGCAGGGTCAACGGGAACCTGGGAATACAGGCGGTAGCTAGCGAGATAATCTCTGCACTCAAAGCGTCCTTGCCGGCCTGAGCGAAGCCGAGGTGCTTCACCGGAATGACATCAGAGGTAAGCAAGGATAGAATAGATGATAATCATAAAATCTGATGAGGAAGTAATTATCATGCGAAAGTGTGGCAAAATCCTCGCCGGTATCTTAGACAAACTAAGAACAGAAGTGAGGCCCGGGATTAGGACTAGCCGGTTAGATGAAATCATGGCCGAAGAATCCGCAAAGCGGGGTGTCGTACCTTCTTTCAAGAATTATCGCGGCTTCCCTGCCAGTTTATGTGTTTCTGTAAATGATGAGATAGTTCACGGTATCCCCGGTGAGCGAATACTGGAAGAAGGAGACATCGTCTCTCTCGATGTAGGAGCAAGGCTTAATGGCCTTCATACCGATGCCGCCATAACTATAGGCCTGGGACGGATAAACAGTAAGGCCGAGGAACTCATCTCGGCTACAGAAGGTAGTCTGAGGTCAGGCATCGCTCGAGCTATAAGCGAGGCATCGGTAGATGATATCGCATCTGCGATTCAACATTACGTTGAATCGAGAGGATTCTCTGTAGTTAGAGAATACACAGGGCACGGAGTTGGTCGGGATCTTCATGAAGAGCCGCAAATACCCAATTTCGTGGTGGGAGAGGGTCCCTTGCTCCGCAGAGGCATGACTCTTGCTATAGAGCCTATGGTTAATGCCGGAGACTGGCACACGAAACTGGCACCCAACCACTGGACAGTACTGACTGCCGACGGTAGTCTTTCGGCGCATTTTGAACACACGGTTGCCATAAGCGACAATGAAGCTGAGATACTTGTTTGAGTATGAGCTAGAGAATGGCTAAGAAGGAAAGAATAGAAGTCGAAGGCAAAGTGATGACGGTTTTGCCTAACACCATGTTTCGTGTCGAATTGGCAAATGGACATAAAGTACTGGCCCATATTTCCGGCAAGATGAGAAAGCACTATATCAAGATCTTGCCCGGAGATAGAGTTCTGGTGGAACTCTCCCCCTATGATCTGAGCCGGGGCAGGGTGACTTATCGACTCAAGTAGTTTGACAGGCTGAGCAATAAGGTTTATCATAACAGGGTTTGTCTCTATCGTAACGGAAGATGAAAGTAAGAGCTTCGGTTAAACCCATATGCAGGAAATGCAAAGTTGTCAGGCGAGAAGGTGTGGTCAGGGTTATTTGTGAGAATCCAAAACACAAACAGAGGCAGGGATAGAATGAGTGACCCTAGACATAAGAATCGAAATCCTGACTGCTGTTGTATGATCGGAGGGGTTTCGCATTCGGAGATTAGGGCTCAGGCATTGAGGATTGAGGGATAGATAATGGCACGCATTGCTAGTATAGACCTTCCTAAGGATAAGCCCGTTGGGGTAGCCCTTCAGCGCATCTACGGCATCGGTATTACATCAAGTCAGCGCATTCTGGCTGCCACCGGCACCGATCCTGGCATTAGAGTTAAGGACCTCAGTGAAGAACAAGTTGCCCGAATCCGAGACGTCATTGATAAAGAGCATAGGGTGGAGGGCGATCTCAGGAGAGATGTTCAATCTGACATAAAGCGCCTCATTGAGATTGGCTGCTATCGGGGCACAAGACACCGCATGAGGTTGCCAGTTCACGGGCAGAGAACACGTACAAACGCCCGGACAAAAAGAGGGCCCAGGAAGACAGTGGCCGGTCGAGGGCAGCGACGTGGCATAGCTAAGAAGTAAGGGGCGCGTTTTCATAAAATGCCAAAGAAGAAGAAGATTCGCAAGGCCCATAGAAAGGTTAGTGAAGGCAAGGCTTATATCCAGTCCACTTTCAATAACACAAGCATTACCATTACTGACATGCAGGGCAATGTTATCGCCTGGGGGAGTTCCGGTAGTGCCGGATTCAAGGGTTCCAGGAAAGGCACCGCTTACGCTGCCCAGTTAGCCGCCAGAGACGCGGCACACCGGGCAACGGGTGATGGCATGCGCCGAGTCGAAGTATACGTTAAAGGCCCGGGTAGCGGACGCGAAGCAGCGATTCGTGCTTTGCAGGCTTCCGGGATTATTGTCACTGCCATCAGAGACGTGACACCCATTCCCCATAATGGCTGCCGACCGCGAGGGAGGAGAAGAGTATAAAATGGCGCGTTACACAGGTCCGGTCTGTCGCCTATGTCGGCGCTTTGGAGACAAGTTGATGCTCAAGGGCGAGAGGTGCGCTACACCTAAATGCCCTTTAGAGAAGAGAAGTGTTCCTCCTGGCGGGCGTTCTCGGCGCCGAGGGCGCACCGTTATTTCCGATCGCGGACTCCAACTGCGGGAAAAGCAGAAGGTTCGCTTTAGCTATGGTGTTCTGGAGCGACAATTTCGCAGGTTTTTTGTTGAGGCGAAGAAGGGACCAAGTACCACCGGAGAAAACCTTCTCATTTTGCTGGAAAGAAGATTGGATAACGTGGTTTATCGCCTGGGCTTTGCTGATTCTCGGGCCCAAGCCAGACAGATAGCCGGGCATGGCCACCTAACTGTCAATGGACAGAAAACAGATATCCCTTCCTTTCTAGTGAAAGCGGGAGACATCATAAAGTGGCGGGATGCCAGTACAAAGACCGAGTACTATAAGAGGGTAGCTGAGGAGGTTGAGGGAAAACTCATCCCTAATTGGCTAAGCCTGGACAAAGAAAGCATGACAGGCAGAGTAGTGAATCTGCCGGCCAAGGAAGACATTGAAGCTGGATTCAACGAGAAAGCTGTCGTTGAATACTACTCGAGGTGAGCTATGTCCGGATTGTCTATCCCCACTGTAAGTTGTGTTGAAGGTACCAGCAATCATGGTCGTTTTCTTGCTGAACCTCTGGAGCCAGGTTTCGGTACCACTTTGGGCAATGCCCTGCGACGTATGCTTCTCAGTTCTCTCTATGGTGCTGCGGTAACATGGGTCAAGATCGAAGGAATTCAGCATGAGTTCTGTCCCATTCCCTATGTGAAAGAGGATGCTATGGAGTTCTTGATGAATATCAGGCAGCTCAGACTCTACGCTCTCTCCCATCAACCCGGACAGTTGACCCTGGAGGTAGAGGGGGAAGGCAAGGTCTGTGCCGGCGATATTAAGCCGTCGACTGACTTTCGCATTGCCAATCCTGAGCTTTATCTAGCTGCTCTTGACTCCCCTAAGGCTAGACTTTACGTCGAGCTTAACGTGGAGTTAGGAAAAGGCTATGTGCCCGCTAAGTCGACCGATGGTCTGCCGGCTGGAGCTCTGGCAATAGACGCCATCTTCACCCCGGTGCGGAAAGTCAATTTCTCTGTAGAATCCATCAGGCCCGGCCAAGAAGCGAGCCAGGAAAGGCTCACCCTGGAAATCTGGACCGACGCCACGATTCCCCCCTGGGAGGCGCTCACTCAGAGTGCTACCATCTTGATCAACCAATTCTCCTCCATCAGGGAACTTGAAGTTCCCATGGCAGAAGATCTGGGCGTTTTGCCCGAGCAATATGATACTCCTCTGGAAGAACTGAATCTATCGACTCGTTCCTATAATAGCTTGAAGAGGGCGGGCATTCTCACTTTGGGACAATTGATAGAGAAAGGCAGGGATGGTTTGCCGCCTTTGCCCGGTCTGGGGGAGAAGTCTCGAGCAGAAGTGGAGGAGCTGCTGGCAAAGCCAGGCTCTCCTGCTCTTAAGAAGAAGGAGGAATGAGACACAAGTTAGCAGGACGGAAACTGAATAGGTCCACAGGGCACAGGTGGGCGCTATACCGAAATCAGGTTACGGCGCTTCTGACTCACGAAAGAATCGTCACCACTGAAGCCAAAGCCAAAGAGGTCCGCAGTTTGGCGGAGAAGATGATTACTTTAGGTAAGGACGGGAGCCTTGCCTCCAGGCGGGAGGCCTTATCCTTTGTTACCGGTAAGAGGGTGGTTGACAAGCTATTTGCGGAGATTGCTCCGAGCTATGCCAATCGTAACGGAGGTTATACAAGACTGCTAAAGCTAGGACCTCGCCCTGGTGATAGTGCGCCTATGGTTCAAATTGAGCTGGTTAAGTAAGTACATTTTGCTCGTAGAATATGACGGCACGCAGTATCACGGCTTTCAATGGCAGGTCGGCTTGCCTACTGTTCAAGGTGAGCTTGAGCAAGCTCTAAGGCAATTCTGTGGGCGAAGCAGCCGAGTTATGGCAGCTAGTAGAACTGATACCGGCGTACACGCCAAAGGGCAAGTGGCGAGCTTCTGGGCGAAATCTGCATTGGATACCATGACGCTAGTTAGAGCACTGAACCATTATTTACCTGGAGATATCGCGGTGAAAGCAGCCTACAGGGCTAGGGATGATTTCAACGTCCGACGTCATGCTCTGAGCCGGGAGTACCATTATCGTATTCTTAATAGCAATACGCGATCGCCGTTTAGCCAGAGATTTGCTCTGTTCATGCCTAGAATGCTGGACATAGAGACGATGAATGAGGCCTGCCAGCTTATCCAAGGTGAGCATGATTTTGCCTCCTTTGCCAGTGCTCTGGATGATAGCAGGAGCACGTTTCGCAACGTTCATGAAGCGGGAGTCGAAAGAACGGGCGACTTCACCGTTTTTCGCATCGTGGCTAGTTCCTTTTTGCCTCACCAGGTACGTAGCACCGTAGGTCTTCTCACCAAATTGGGCCGAGGGAAGATAGGCGTTCCGGACTTTCGTGATATAATGGAGGCGAGGAGTCTGGGTCTGGCCGGTCCTCTGTCTCCTCCGTGTGGCTTATACCTTATGAATGTCAACTATCCTGCACCTTTGGGAAGCTAGAGATGAAGACTTATAGCCCTAGAGCTAAAGATATCAAGCGAGAGTGGTGGGTGATTGATGCCGCGGACAAGACCTTGGGAAGAATGGCGGCACGGGTAGCTCATTTACTCATGGGAAAACATAAGCCAATGTATGCCCCTCATATTGATACCGGTGACTACGTTGTAATGGTCAATGCCGCCCAAGTGAGGGTGACTGGCAGGAAAGCGGAACAGAAGATTTACTATAGACACTCTGGATATCCCGGTGGCTTGAAGAGCCCGAGCTTTAAGGAGCTTTTCAGTCAAAACCCCGTCCGCGTCGTTGAACTTGCGGTTAAGGGCATGTTGCCTCACAATAGTCTAGGCAGAGCTATGTTTAAGAAACTGAAGGTTTACGCTGGAAACGAGCATCCCCACCAGGCTCAGGCTTCCCTCTGCCGCCCTGGCGCTGAACTTTTCGCCCCCTGTCATTCTGACCTTGGACGAAGGGAAGGGAAGGAACGTTGTGACGCTGAGGATAAACGCGATGAAAGCGAAATATTACCAAAGGCAAGGTGATAACTTATGAGCGAGGAAACTTACATTTGGGGAACAGGTAGACGCAAATGTGCCATAGCACAGGTTAGGCTTTTCTCCGGCAAGGGGGAGATCGTAGTCAATGATAAGCCCTATCAAGAGGCTTTCTCTCGCCTTGAGCATCGCCGCAAGATCGAGCATCCCTTTCTATCCACGGATACTACGGGCAGATTTCGCGTCACAGCAAAAGTGAATGGCGGCGGTCTCAGTAGCCAGGCTGAAGCCATCCGTCACGGCATTGCTCGAGCCCTCGTGAAAGAGAATGAGCTCTTTAAGCCCATTCTGCGCAAAGAAGGCTTGCTTACTCGAGATGCCAGAGTCAAAGAACGCAAGAAATACGGACTCAAGCGAGCTCGCAAGGCACCACAATACACGAAGCGCTAGCTGCGCTCCAGGTTATCAACTGCCAACGTAGAGCTGCTTTCGGATTCTCTCTCGTTGCTCCAGACAGCAAAAATAGCTATAATACTGGTCTGTTGGGGATTAGTCTAGCGGTAGGACGACTGACTCTGGATCAGTTAGGCCAGGTTCGAATCCTGGATCCCCAGCTAGTGCGGCGCATTCGTCTAGAGGCCTAGGACACCTCCCTCTCAAGGAGGAGATCACCGGTTCGAATCCGGTATGCGCTACCAATGATAAGGCCACCCCCTGTTTTGAAGCTAAATTCTGTGAACAGGGGGCTTATTCTTGTCGTTTTGCTAATAATATGCTAATAATGATTTTCAACAGTCAGGTCTTCACTCTTGCTGTTAAGCAGTCTATCAAAGCTCTCCGCTGCTGCCTGCTGAAGTCCAGGGGCTACGTGACTGTAAGTATCAAGGGTGATCTGAATACTGGAATGGCCTAGCCTCTCTTGGACTATCTTGGGGTGTACCCCCTGCTTGAGCATCAAAGAGGCGTGGCTGTGGCGTGCATCATGCAAGCGAATAGGTTTGACACCTGCTTTAGCTGCCAACGTAGCCCACGCACGGGTGACCGTGTTAGGACGTAATGGCTTGCCATCCGGTGTGCTGAAGACCAAGTCATCGTTCTTTAGCCGTGTCCCTAACATGCCTCGCATTCCCTGTTGCTTTTCTTTATGCTCTGTTAGCGTAAGAACGGATGAAGGGGAGAGGGCTACGGTACGTCTACTTTTGGCTGATTTCGGCGGTGTAAACACGTAGCTACCATCCCTTAGCTGGTGAAGTGAGCGGTTAACGTGAATTTGATGGAGGTCTATGTCTCGCCACTGCAATGCTAGCAATTCAGACCGTCGCATCCCGGTGAATAGTGCCGTGTGGAATAGAGCATAGTAATGACTACCCCTGGTAGTCTCCAAGAAGCGGTTGACTTCATATTCATCCCATGTCTGCATCTCATTTTGACGGGAGTGGGGTACGTCCGCACCCTCAACTGCGTTATGGTTTAACAGTCCCCACTTGATAGCCGTCTGTAATGCCTTGTGAATCACAGCATGGTGATAGCGAACCGTTCCGGCGGTGAGGCCCTTATTGAACATGGAGATATAGTGCTTCTGAATGTGCTCCGGTTTTAGCTGCGTCAGGATAATATTCCCCATTTCAGGGATAAAATAATGTATGACAATGCCTTGATACCTTTCAAAGCCTCGCGGTGACAGGTTGGGTTTCACGTACTCTGAGAGCCATTTCTCTAGGTATTCCCTCAGTGTTGTTCTACCGGGCCTAATAAAAGCCCCGTGATCGAGCTGGTGCAGCAACTCGCTAAGCCGCTTTTCGGCGTCCTTTTTAGTTCCCTTGACGCTTACCCACTGGTATTTGTATTTGCCGGTAGTAGCATCCTTACCCAAGCTGACCACGATGGAATAGCTGTTCTTACCTCTTTTTTTTATGTGACCTCTCATTGGTTAGCCTCCTCACTTTGTCTCTAAAGTCTTTGAAGTCTTGAATGGCCATTGCCAGATATGGCAAAAGCGAAGCCTCGTCATTGAGGTCAGGTATCAACCTGCCCAATCCCATAATTCGCCTATCCATACATGTTGAATCAAAAGGCTGACCTATCAGGTCATATATCAACTCCAGGTTCGCATAGCCTTTCGCGCAGTAAGTCAGGGAGCTAACACCTTCAATAATTGGCGGGATAGTCTTCACTACGGAGGTTTCTTTACGAAGAGTGCCTGGGTCTTCGGTCCCTGCTGGAATCCTAACGATGTCGAACTGACCTTCACAGCCGAGACATATGGCCGTTCGAGTTGTGGGGCCTATTCCTATTGGTGTCCGACATTTCGGGCATTCTATTGCTCCATGATCACCTTCTTCGGCCCGTAGTGAAAACTCGCTGGCCGTCTCTTTATTACGCCTAGATGATTGCCGAGCAGAGGATTTCTTCACGATTGCATTGTTACACGACGTGTCTAGCTCCAGCCACTTGGCACCATGATGCCAGATAAAGCTCTGGTGTACTTCGTCCGCCATGAGCGCGTAGAGCCTCGACGCCCATTTGGCTTCCCGTATGGTTAGGATGGTACCGCTTTGGACAGCGTTCTTCCAACACGCAAGCACAGGCGGGATTGCCTGCGGAGAGATTGGGTATCTGTCTAGACTAGCCATGCTCCAGGGCTTGTCTTCAGGATGATCAACAGCGTGTTTCCGGTAATGTGAAATTTTGCGCTCCAACACCTCGATTTCGGGACGCTTGCCCGGCCAATGCACTTCGGCCCGTATCTTCTCTGCTAGCTTGGTGCGCCGCATATCACGAAACTCAAGTGTGTAACGACAAATTTGAAGTTCCTCATCATCCCCAATCCAAGCCCGTAGACCCTTAGTTGGCATGCTATTCCTCTAATTCCTAAAATGCGTGATTGTTGTTCCTAATGGTAAACCTGGTAAGTCCTATTAGTCTCAATTATAATACATAGTGATGGCTCTAGTCAACTACCAGGAGGATGAAAATGGAGACTGACCGCGGGAAGATTGACCGATTAGTTTTCACTGTCGAGGAAACTGCAAAAATACTGGGCATTAGCCGTGGTACAGCGTATCTCTTAGCCAACAGCGGAGGCATTCCAGCGATTCGCATTGGACAACGGCGCCTCGTTGTCCCCCGGAAGGCGCTGGAGGAATTCTTGTCTTCAGCAGGCAAGGCGAACGAAAACCAAGTGACGAGGGAGGGACAGGATGAACCACATTAGCCTGAAAGGGCTACCCTATGTGACTAGTTTCTCGCAGAGATCGGCTGTTGCATCAAATCCACCCGCCAGCTGGGGTGCGATTGCTAGCGCCCGTAGGTTCGGCGCTGTGGCCTGCCATGTGTCTGGCACTGGCCATTGGAGGCAATTATCGGCGGGCAGATGCCTATTGGTTACAGGAGGCAATCAGTGAGGCGATAGATGCTCAAGCTGCTAAATGTCCGGCAAGCCTAGGAGAGAGGTAACAGACAAGAAAGAATGAAAGCCTACGTTGAACCACACGAGGTAACTCTGATGGAGAGGGCAGCCACCACTGTGAGGGATAGGCTGTTGATCCGCGTGTTATTCCATCTTGGTTGCCGAATCAGTGAGGCTCTAGCTTTGACTGTTGAAGATGTGGACTTTGAACATGACATAGTCACAATCAAACACCTCAAAGCTCGCCTAAAACTATCGTGTAGCGAGTGTGGACAGAGACTGGGCAGAAGCCACGCATTTTGCCCCAAGTGCGGGAGCATGATTGACAAGGCTCAGGCTGAGGAACAGGAACGTCGTCGGCAGAGGGTGCTGCCGGTAGACAGTGGTACTTTGGGCATGCTGAAGGAGTACATCGGACGCGACGGCCCGGTATCCAGAGACGGTAAGTTGTTTATCTTCGGAATAAACCGGCATCGAGGTTGGCAGATAGTCCGTACCTGTGCTGAAAGAGCAGGTCTACCAAAGCTTGTGAATCCTGAGACCGGAAGAGTTCATAACGTCAGCCCGCACCGATTGCGCGATGCCTTCGCAGTCCATGCAGTAAAACTTGATGATTCAGGCGACGGGCTGCGGCTTCTTCAGGAGCATTTAGGCCACCAAAGCTTCAACACTACAGCCCGGTATCGAAAGATATCAGGCACAGAACATCAAGAATGGTATCAGAAACTCTGGAGCAAGGAAGATTGATCGGCACATCCAGCATCTCTGAGGTGAAGCGAAGTGTCTGAACTGCTGAAACCAGCCCGAGGCGGATTCCTGAGAGCTATCGGCTGCGGCACGTTTGTCTTGAGGTTTCTTTTGGGGCACGGCCCACTTGGCTCGCCGTCAATTGACCCTGAGCTCGGAGCTTGTCAAAGCGATATATTCTTCTACTATAAGCGGGCGTTGATGCGTGCTACAGCAGTGGACGAGGCGACGAGAGCGGAGGAAAGGCAAGCCCGGCGAGGGCAACGTTCCATAGAGCCCGATAACATCGAGAAGCTGGCTGAGCAATATCTGTCACGAATGCCTTACAAATCGCGAGGCTGCAGATACCATTCTTTCATTGTTTACTTCTCGACGATTCGGCGGCTAGGCTGGGTCCAACCTGCCGGACACGAAGAGCCATCCACTTTTCAGGACCATTATCCGCCCGGTCCGCCGCGCCGGAATTTCCGCCTCACAAAGGCAGGTAGAGAGGCGGGCGAGATTGCCTGGCGAAACCCCCATCGCGCTTGTTACGGCTGAAATCCGGTCGACGGGACGCGGAGCCGGAAACAGTTTCTGACTGATGAAATACAAGGAGAATCAGAGGAGGATCTCGTGTTCAGTTTGCGTTCAAATAATGTTCAGGACTCCGTTCAAGTGCTGTTCGCGTCGTTCAAATCAAGTTCAAATATCCAGGATTTGTGGGTGCAAGAATCACCTATAAAAGGAGAGTGAGAATGGAGAAGTTAACAGCGAAAAAGAAACTCACCATTGTCAGGCTTTACCTGTCCGGCCTGTCCTATGATGATATTGCCGCCAGAGGCAGTATCAGTAAAGGGACAGTGGCCAACGTCGTCGCTGAGTTGAAGGCAGGAAGCTTTCCCGAGGCGGCCGATATCGGTGAACACATCGAAACGCTTCGGGAGTTGTCCTTCGACCTGAAACGGTCAAAACTAACTCCCGGGCAGTGCGCTACGGGGCTCATCCTTCTGAATCGAATCAACGAACTCGGGCTCGAGCCGGCCGACATCGACCGCTGGCCGATGATTCTTAAGTCGGTGCCAGACGAGGACGATGCCAGGGAGTTCGTCCAACTGGTCTACAGTATTCAGCAGGTCCAGCAGAGGAGCGGCTTGAGCCTCGAGGCTCTCGATAACAAAGTTCGCGAACTGGAGAAGAAAGCCACCGACCTGGAACCTATGTCAAACAAAGTGAAGCACTGCCAAAAGCAGCTCGCCGACCTAACCAGGCAGAGAGAGGAACTGGCCAGCTCAGTAGCCATGCTCGAACAGAAGAGCAAACTGCTAACCCCTCGGGTCAAGGACCTGGAGAGACGTGAACGCACACTGTCACGCCGGATTGCTAACATGGAGCCCAAGGCCCAGAAGGCGGAAACAACCCTCTCCGCTCTGAAGCGCGAGACGCAGAAGCTTGAGGATATAGGGTTCACCCTCAAGGAATTGAGTGAGTTTCAGGAAAAGCTACAAGCGATTGCCCAGCATCACGCTATCAAGTCCTCCGAACTCAGGAGCCGGTTACTGCACGAGCTTGGGAGTCTCGAGAAAGGGCTGACCTTCGAAACGCTAATCCAGAGCCGACAGCAGGAGATGGATAGGATGAAGCAAGCTATTGCCAGGAGCAAGAGTGAGATAGAGGCCACCGGGGCAGTTATTGACAGCCTCAAACAGGAGAAGATGAATCTGGAGGCCAGCATTAAGGAAACTAGGGAGAACGTGAGCCAAGAGATCGCCATGATCATCCCTATCGCTCAGGAGGCAATCGATAACTTCGGCGAGGAACTGCGACGCGGAAACGAGGAGGCTCTGGCGGAGATAAGGCGGCTCAGGGACCAAGCCCTTGAAGTGGGCAGTGAGGTCGGGCGATGCCAGGGGATTCTTCAGGTTAGCGAATGGCTCAACGACTTGCCAGCTTTAATAAGAGGCGAGGAAGATATCGCAGGCAACCGGGTCAAGACCCTCGTCTTACCAGTTGTTCGAGGCCTCGGCATCTGGCTGAAACGCCAACATAGCTACTCTCTGCAATACACAGGACTGTCGCTTACCGCTGAGAGGCTGATCAACGATTTAGAAGCATGGGAGATCTGAAACCATTTCATAGCCGCCTGGAGGATTTGCCGTCCAAGGCGAACAACCTGACCGAAACGGGTCTCGCTCTGGACGCACTATTTGCCCGAGAAGAGACCCGGCTGAAGCGAGAGGATGAAGCGTCAAGTCTGAGAGCAGTATACCGTACTATTGTGGAGCAGTTGCAGCAGTTGAGAGAGATTGAGGCTTCAGCCAGTCGTGGTCACGGGGAGGCGAAGCTGATGTTGTCCCTGGTTGAATTGGCTGTGACAGCGATAGTTTCCAAAGGCAGGCTGTCAGCTATCACAGATTGTCTACTCCAGGGTCCCACTGATAAACAACAACCTTTAGGGCTGGTCATGGTATGTATCGGCCCCAGGGGGCTGCCTGACGATGTCAGGGGCATCTCTGTATCTCAGTTAGCCCGTGAATCACGTCGACCACAGTCCGAGATTATGAGCAAACTACGGGAAAATGACTATCTCCTTTTCAGTGAAGACGCATTCTCTCTCTTGATTGACGGGCTAGTCGGTGACGTTCGTGCAGGAAAGCTGCGTTTACCTGTGTCCAAGGAGAAGCTGCTGGAGATTACAGAATTGAACAAACCACAACACAGAGTCAAAGTCATAGAAGTCGAGTAAATCGCCAGCTTGCTAGTGAGGTCAGCCCTCTTGGTCTTGCCCTTAATATAGCACGCTGCCCCCTGCGGCTCTGCCTGAGCAGTCCCTCTATTACCTAGGGGTGGACTGGCGTTCGCCATTTGAGCTAATTCCAATCATCCAGACAAAATGAAGCTGCCCAGCCAATATCACGGGAATATAGGTTCATTTTGAAATATCACTTTCTGTCCTTTTGTGTGATGATGGAATCATCGAATTTGAACATTAACAACTGAATACAGCCAAAGCTAATCCGGCATGTAGTAAATAACAAAACGGGGGGATCGAACATGTTAAATACTACATACCACAGAGTGAGCAAAGCATTCCTGGGGCCTAATTTTGCCGTTGATGATGATTATATTGAGCTTGTGAAGCAAACGCGGCAATCACTCGAGGGCCTGGGACTGAATGCCAGGCTGGCAGTCGAAGCGGCATATATCTTCAGCCGCAAAGTGCCGGCTAATGAGCGCCAGGATATGTTCCAGGAACTCATGACAGCAATCCTGGCCGCCGGTACTGAAGATCCGGCCTTCGCCTACACCATAGCGCGGCGTGACTGGCAGAACTGGTGGGCGAAGTACAAGCTGCACAGTCAATTCCACCAGGGTTATCTATCCGAAGTTATAACAAACAGCGACGGAGAAGAGGTAGAACTGGCTGAATTGCTAGTTGGCGAAGTAGAGTTTGAAGCTAAAATGATTGACAGACTCGATGCGCGGCGGCTATGGCAGCAAATCCCGAAGGATATTCAGGGCCTGGTATTGAAGCGCCTGCAAGGCAAACCGCTCGGAGCGCCGCGCAACGCCAAAGGCGGCAGGCCTAAGCAAACGCAAAGCCTGGGCAACACAGAGCGGCAGCGGCTTAGCCGCTGGGTCAAAGCTGAGGGATATAAGCTACTGATCAACTAACACCGCTCAAAGCCAAAGCATAGCTAATGTAACAAAAACCGCTACATGTCGGATTAGCTTTATTGAGCGATCTGTGGGGGCGGCGGGCCTTCGGGCCCGTCGCCTTTGCTATTGCAACGGCCCATACTCTATGAGCGGCCGAGGAATCCTAACCCGTGCCCACACTCGGGGCTTTCGGGGCTGACCTCTAAGTTAGAGGTGGGGGACGCGGGCACCTGAGCCAATAGCTTAACATAGAGCACACCGGGATGCCTGCGGTCTGACCGCCAGGCATAGGGTATTCCAAACGCAGCTCCCGGGATAAGGTCGAGTCCTGGCCCTAGCCGTGGTGCGAGGTTAAGCTACGGGGACCGGCTGGCCTAAATCAGCCTAGCGTGCGACGAGCGAATCGGTTGCCGTCCCGCCTGACGTAAAAGGACCGGGGTGCAATTGCCATAGTGCGCCTACGTCAAAGGTGGACTGCTGGCACGGTGGTTGCAGCTCATGGTACGGCTGTGGGGTATCTCCCCCTAGCTCCAAGAGCACAGGGCGCGGCTGGCATCAGCCGGCATACGCCTTTCCCACGTCCTTACTTGGTAGAGGCTCCGTGGGGTAAGCGGGGCGTGTGTTCGGCCGTCAGCAGGGGCAGTATAGCAAGCCCCCAAGGCCCTTACCGGCCATGAGAGTCTATCCGCCTGCAAAAGTCCCAGGTGGAACTACCGTGACGTGGTGGACGGGTGGACTGTCACAGGGAGAATGGCGCGAGGCTCAGCCCCCCGGCTTTCGTGGTCGGGGGAGTTATGTTTTTGATTCCATGTACTGGCCGCTAGCCGGCTTTGGCTTGTTAGCGGCCAGCGATGGGGCCAAAAGCCCCAAGGAACTGAACAAGGGGGTGATGTATGCAGACGAGGAAATGCCTCATTTGCGAGCGTCGTCCCGCGAGGGAGAAGGGCTATTGCGGTAATTGTAACGCCCAGCTCGAGGCTGCAAGACGCCGCAAGCAAAAGCCACGGCCCTTTCGGTATGTTACATACCAGGGGGCAGTGGTGGCCTTCCACAAGAACGGCGGCGGCACGCTCAAACCGGAGCTATCGGGTCGTAGTCCTGACAAATTGCCGGTCAGGACTACGATCAACCTGGACAAGTTTTGTCCTGGATACACGCGGCAGCAGGTCAAGAAGATGAAGGCCTGCGTGCGCGAATTGGCAAAATAAGATAAGGGGGTGCTACATGAAGTTCGAGATCAAGAATGGGAACCTGGTCATCACCTGTCCCATCAACGGCGGTGTTCCGTCCAAGACAGGCAAGACGCTGGTGGTAGCCACTACCAATGGCTTCGTTGAAGTCCCTGGCAGTGATATTAAGGTGAACCTCAATGCCATCAAGCCGCGGAGCTAAACGCTCGACCACCCGGGGGCAAGGGCGACTTTGCCCCCGGCGGTGGGGCGTTCAGCCTCAGGTCTAATGCAAGGGGGTGACAAATGCAGTCAGTATCTGAGAGGCACAGAATGGAGTTAGGGCTTTACCGGTACCTGTTAGGGCAGGTGGATGGCAGCATCCTGTTTGTCATGGCCATACTGTCCGATGTGCAGGAGATGACCGACTCCGAGATTATCGTCCAGGAGCTTAACGAGGCCAAAGGGGTACTGTCCGCCGTGCTGGACTTTCGACTGAAATCATAGAGGGGGGAGCTGAGCTCCCCAGGGCCGCAAAGTCCCCACCGCCAAGTGGTGCGGCCCGGGTGGCGCTAACGGGGACAATAACTTACTAAAGGGGGTGCTCTATGCGAGCGACGACACAGCGTATGGCACTCCTGGAGACCTTGGGCAAGGTCAAGTCCGCAGTGCCGGGGAAGCATCTTCTGCCGGTGTGCACGTCTGTCCTCATCCGGGCGGCCGGTGGGCAAGTCACGCTCACTGGCACTGACCTGGAAGTCGCGGTAACAGGGAGCTGCAAGGCCAATATCACACGGCAGGGAGCGGTCTGCGTCCCGCCTCGGGACCTGGAAATCTTACTCCGGGCAGTGAAGACGGAAACAGTCAGCCTATCTTTGGTGGGCGCAAACTCACTGAAGGTGGAAGCTGGAGCCGCGATCACAATTGAATGCCAGGAATCCCAGGACTTCCCGGTGGTGCCGGGGGTGAAGGGGAAAGCGGTCGAGATCACAGGTCTGGCAAGCGCCATGAAGCAAATTAGTTATGCTATGGCGAAAGAGGAGTGCAGACCTGTCCTGACTGGCGTCTGCTTCACTCCTGACAAGGGCAGAATAGCGCTGGCTGCCGCCGACGGCTTCCGACTGGCGGAAACGACAGTCAAGGCAAAGGGGCAGTCGGAGCAGACTATCGTTCCTGGCAAGGCGATAAAGCTCATCGAGAGGCTCATGCCCGGCAAAGTATCACTTCATAAAGGCGAGCATCATATCAGCTTTGTCGGTGAAGGGCTGGTGCTCACGGCACGGCTAATTGAGGGGACCTATCCGAACTACAAGCACGTGATCCCCAAGAACGGAAAGCCCCTCACTGTGGACAGCGCGGCCTTAAAGGACGCCTTGAAGGTGGTCATGGCCACCAAGCCCAGCAGAAACATCGTGCGGTTCCAGACCAAACAGGCGAATCTCATCGTCTCTGCCAAAGCCGATGAGAAGAGCGAAATCACGGTGCCGGTGCCGGCCATGGGCAAGGCCAAGATGGCCTTCGATGGCAACTACATCAAAGACGTGCTGGCCAGGACAAGCGGACCGGTAACACTGCGGACAAAGAACGCCCAATCTCCAGGAGTCGTCAAGCAAAACGGGACCATTCACGTCATTATGCCAGTGAACGTGGAATGGTAGTTTGACTTACCAGACTAAGGGCCGGACTATCCGGACAAGCCGGATAACCTGTCCGGCCCTCCCCTGGGCAGTTAAGCTCAAGAAAAGCTATGCAACAAGAACTCCAACTCGCTGGAATAGCCTTAGAAAGGGGGTAAAAATGACCTGGAGAAACCATAAAACACATCGAGAGGAAACCAAAGCTGTTAAGGATGCCTTAATAGAAGCAGGATTCACCAATGTCAGAGTTAAGCATGGCACTGGCACAGCCTGGGGATGGCTAGATATTTATTGTGATGCCAAACTTGGGCAATCCTGGCAGGATAAGAGAGTTGAGGCCATACGGATTGCAGAGTCTGTTACAGGTCGCCATGGCGATTACGATGGGGAAATAAACATCCACTAGAAAGAGGGGTGAACTATGACACACAAGCAATGCGAACTAAAGCTACCATCGGGGGACGCAGTAGATGCGGCTACTGCTATCAAGGCCCGGCTAGAACAAGATCTCAATGAGGCCGAGGGGAAAGCCCATCGCAACCTGGCCCGGTACAAGTTCAACAACTTCGGGTACTGGGCGGTGGTCTGGGTGCATCTCAACAGGGTTGGGCAGTTCCGCAGGCCCAATCCGTTCTCCGACTATGTGAAGCTAGCAAGGAAGAAAGGGGGTGTAGATGACACCGAAGCAGAGCCAAACTGACACGCTCCGCAACTACCGGAAGCGGAAAAGCGAGGAGTATGCCCGAATCATCCTCTCAGTGCCGCGGAAGACCGCGCTCTACTCTGCAATACCCTATCCGGGTGTGGTGATGATCATGGGCGACATCAGGACCGGCAAGACGGCGCTGGCCCATGAGATCGCCAACGGGGTGCACAGCCGGCGTAAACTACCGGCCATACTCCACATGCCCCGGATGGACGAAAAGCAGAGGGCATCTTTCCAGCGCATCACGCCGTCCTGGATGCAGGTGACTATTAAGAGGAGCCAATGGAAGGACAAGGCGGTGGTGATCTATGACGAGGCGGCACAGTCAGCACACGCCCGGAGAAGCCAGAGCGGTGATGCTGTGGAACTGGACGAACTGCTGGCCATCGCCGGACAGCGGGAGCAGCTCATACTCTTCATAAGTCACTACTCGCGAAAACTGGACCTCAATGTCTGCACTTCTGTCCACCGCATCATCTGGAAGCGACCTACCTACGCCCACCAGCTTTGGGAGAGGGATGAAATGGCCGACTTCACCTGTAAGGCCTATGACTTCTTCAAGGGCATAAAGGGCAAGGTGGCACAGAAGAAAGCGTGCCTGGTGCTGGACATGGAGAACTTCGGCTTCTACCAGTGCAACAACAAGCTGCCGCCCTGGTGGACGGACCGGTTATCCCGGATCTTCAAGGAAATCCAGGTCCAGGGGAAAGGCTGAAAGGCAGGTTGACGGTTATACATGCAATACTTACAATGAAAGGAGGTGCCTCAATGGCTGAAGAACAGAAAGCCGGATGGCGGCCAGGGTCAGGCAAGAAATATGACCCGAATGATCCCCACTTCAATCCGAGGCACCCACCCGAGGATTGCCCACAGGACGCGCTCTGGCAAGAATGGTTCGGCAAGGATTGGGAGAAGGCGAAAGCAGAATGGGAGCAGGAACAGAGAGAAAAGCAAGCGAAGTCTGAGTAGTGCCGGCCGACATCCTTCACCTGGTACGGTTGAAGCCCACTGAAGATAGAACCTGCCTCGGGCCATAAACGATTTAACGCCGAAAACAGAGGACGGGAGATTCATTCTCCCGTCTTTCCTTATGTCACAGAAACCCCCCGGTCATCGGATTAGCTTTAGTGAGGAGGCGACTATGAAAGGGTATTAAGAACAAGAACGGACGAGAAGAATAAGCAAGGGGGATACATGAACAGAATAGAAGCATTGGAAAAACTCCAGCCCATCTGTCAAACTACGGTAAGGCAGGTGGAGCACTCACCCAGGACACGGGTGATTGTCGAGCCTGAGCAGGTGATGATCAGGCCTGGCAGCGGCGGGCAGCTTGTCCCGCTGAGCGAGAACGGGGTGAAGGCAATGACGAGCTTTGTCGGTCTGCACAGGGGGGTATGCCAGAACCTCAGCCCCGACCTGTTTGGCAGAGTTGCTACCGAACTCCTGTCACGAAAGGAAAGATATAACCTACTCCTCGAGGAAGGGCAGGTACAAGCCTTCGGCGAGTATCGTGGGGTGCGTAATCTGCCGGTGGACCGCGTAGTGTTCACGATTGAGAAGGCTGTCCCGGGCATTGACTTCCACAGAGTCAGTATTCTGCCCAACCGCTCCGCCATGTTGGAGCTGGTGGGTACGCAGCAGCAGCCTGTCCGCCGTGGCGATATGGTAAGAGCCGGAGCACTGGTCAGTTTCAGCCCTATCAACACGATACAGCCAGTAGTGCAAAGCTACGTGCTGCGGTTGGTCTGCACCAACGGTGCGACAAGCAAAACCGTGCTGACCCAGTTTACCGGGGGCGGTGAAGGTGATGGCATATGGCAGTGGTTCAGGCAATCCGTGAGGGCAGCTTACCAATCGCTAGGAGAGATTGTCGATCGCTACCGTGAGATGATACAGGAGCGAGTGTCGCCCGAGCAGCGAGCTCATATGCTGGAAGCACTGCTGCGGCAGGCGGGGATAACGGGATCGGATGCTGAGGCTGTAAGAGCCCAGGCTATTCAGAACCCGCCACGCAACACATATGACCTGCTGAACTTGATTACCTGGGCGTCAAGTCATGTCATTAGGAAGCCCGAGCGCATACCACGGGCACTCAACGCCTGCGCCACCTTTGCCTCTGAGCAAGACCATGCCAGCATATGCCCGGTATGCCACGCTAAACGATAACAACCTCACCATAATACGTGGCCCTGCACGCTGGGGTTTTGGGGGTTTCCCCCGATTCCCCTGGTTTCCCCCGGTGTGCAGGGTCTCCAGAAAGGAAATTATGAATGACGAACTTAGGGACAAAATACGTGAATACTTGGACGACGTGATACTCAATGATGACGAGCAGGCAAAGTGGATAGCAGAAGTCGATCCGGACTTCTTCACTGCCTTGGACACCTTTGCCAAGCGGTATGCTGAAGAGAAGTCCAAGATGGAGATGTTCAGGATAGGAGTTGTGCTGGGAGGAGTGTATGAAAAGAGCAAATGGACGAGTCTAACACCATGATGCTGCAGGCCGTCCACTGCCACAGGAATATTGATCGACAACTTGGGTGAATGCTTCACCCTACATCATTCTTAGAGCAAGGGGTGAGCGTATGTTGACAGTCCCGGTGATCATGGCTATTGACACTGCGGACGCAAATGGCCTACTATCCACACTAAGAGATAGGAGGGTCAAATGCAAGCATACTGTATGAAGTGCCGTGCCAAGAAGGAGATCAAGGATCCCCGAAGAATCACAATGAAGAACGGTAGACCGGCAACCCGGGGCGTCTGCCTAACCTGTGGCACGAAGGTATTCAGAATCGGCAAGTAGGACTGCTGCTACAAGGCGCACCGGTATCCAGAAGGGCTGGACACTCCTGGTTTTGGGATATCCAGCCCTTTTGTTTTGCGAACCACACTTAACAAGTAATTGTGTAGTCTAATCCTAAGGTATGCTATGGATTTCTATAGCATCACCTTATCACCTATAAAGCCGCTACCATTGAAACCAGCGCCCAGAAGCTTACTATAGCCGTATTCTTGGCCGCAACATTGTTGATCACTATGGCATTGCTAGAACAAATCCCATTTGGCAAGCTGAACCTCTGGGCCCGCGGCCACCATGGTCCCATCGGACTTACGGCCCACCGTGTGTTGCCAGTTTGCCGCGACCTGGACGATGTTAGTCCAACCGTCGACATTGCACTGGCCCCAGTCGTTCCATCCCACGGCCACCGTGGTGCCGTCGTTCTTAAGCCCCACCGTGTGATAGTAGCCTGTGGAGACCTGGACGACATCTGTCCAGCCACCGACATCACACTGGCCGTACTCGTTGTCTCCCGCGGTGACCACTGTGCCATCAGACCTAAGCCCCAGGGTGTGATAGATGCCTGCGGTGACCTGGACGACATCTGTCCAGCCACCGACATCACACTGGCCGTACTCATTCCGTCCTACAGCGACCACTCTGCCATCGGATTTAAGCCCCATAGTGTGCATGTCGCCTGCGGCGACCTGGATAACGTCTGTCCAGTCTTGAACTTCGAGCTGGCCATCCCCGCTGGCACCCACGCCGACCACAGTGCCGTCAGACTTGAGACCCACCGTGTAACAGCCTCCTCCAGCGACCTGAACGGTCTCTGTCCAGTTACCAACATTGCATTGACCATTTTGGTTGTTCCCCATAGCAACTACGGTGCCATCGGACCTAAGCCCCACCGTGTGATGGCTACCTGCGACGACCTGGATGATATCCGTCCAGTTGCCCACATCACACTGCCCCAGATCGTTACTTCCCACGGCTACCACTGTTCCATCGGACTTAAGCCCAACAGTGTGCCTGCCGTTCGCATCCACCTGGGAGATATCTGCCCAGCCGCTGACATCACACTGCCCGCGGAAGTACTGCCCCGTAGCAACCACAGTACCGTCAGACTTAAGGCCAACCGTGAGATAGCTGCCTGCCGCGACTTGGACGATGTCCGTCCAGTTTTCAACTTCGAGCTCGCCCTCAGGGTTGTAACCCAAGGCGAGAACGATGCCATCAGATTTGAGTCCCACAGTATGCCACTCACCTGCGGAAACCTGGATGATGTCCGTCCAGCCACTGACATCACATTGCCCGTAGCCGTTGCGTCCCACGGCGACCACGGTGCCGTTCTCCTTAAGCCCGACCGTATGCAGCCTGCCTGCTGAGACCTGGACGACATCTGTCCAGCCACCGACATCACACTGGCCGTACTCGTTGTCTCCCACGGCGACCACAGTACCATCGGACTTAAGTCCCACCGTGTGCCCCAAGCCTGCGGAGACCTGGATGATATCCGTCCAGTTGCCAACATCACATTGCCCGAAGATGTTCCGTCCCACGGCGACTACGGTGCCGTCGCACTTAAGTCCCACCGTGTAATGCCGGCCTCCGGCAACCTGGATGATGTCCGTCCAGCCGTCAACATCACACTTCCCGTATCCATTGTCTCCCGTGGCCACCGCGGTGCCGTCGGACCTAACCCCCACCGTGTGCAGCCAGCCTGTGGAGACCTGGACGATGTTCGTCCAGTCACCGACATTGCACTGACCATAGTAGTTTTCTCCCACGGCGACCACAGTGCCGTTAGTCTTGAGCCCTACTATGTGCCAACCGCCTACAGTGACCATGGGTGTATATTCTTCAAAGTTTGCGGTGATAGTATGGTCGCCGTCCATAGTGATGGTGGTTATAGTGGCAGTGATATTGCCGAAGGTGTCCACATCGCCAGTCCACTCGACGAAATAATAACCTTCCTCAGCCTCAGCCACCAGGTCGACCACCGTTCCCTCGTCATAGGTAAGCACTCCCTCTCCGGGTGTGGTTACATTACCTCCCGCTGTGCTGTTGATGGAGAGGTTATACTGCTTGACAAACTCGGCGGTGATAGAGTAGTCGCCATTCATGGCGATATTGGTTAAAGCAGCATGGACATTATCAATAGTGTCCACGTCGCCGGTCCACTCGTCAAACCGATAGCCTGCAGCCGGAGTTGCCACCAAGTCAACCACTGTTCCTTCATCATAGGTGAAAGTATCCTCACCAGGCGTGGTTACAGAGCCACCCTCGGTGCTCGAGATGGTGAGGTCATAATAAGTATCAACACAGCCCACTATCCCTGCAATCAAGACTGCCACAATCAGAATCATACTTACTCTTTTCATCTGTGTGAGCCTTGTAGAATGATTATATCAGTGGTGGAGGAATTATCAATATGGTGCGGTGTCCAAGGCATACCATAGGGTTAAGAAGTCACAAAACGCTATTTTGCTGCAGGGAATTATCCCGGAAATAACCGCCCCCCCTGAGAGATCCCACTCCCTTCTCAGGCACAGCATCGTCGTGCGGTATTTTCCATCAGGCAGGTTACGTTCTCCGTGCCGTCCGGCTACGCACTCGCCGGCCCGGCTCGTAACGCCCCGATCCTAGTAATAGACAGTCACGCCTCTCGCCTCAAGTTCCGGTATGTAAACGTTGATGGAATCTGAAGTCAAAGGATTCGACTGCAAAAAAAGGTAATCTCCTTCTCCCAGTCCGGTGTTATCCACCAGCGGCGAGATATCGCTTATTTGGTTAGAGTCAAGCGAGAGGTGTTCTAGGCCGGTGAGGCTCGCCAGGGGTAAGATATTGCTTATCTGGTTATAGTCAAGCGCGAGGTCTTCTAGCTTGGTGAGGCTCGCCAGGGGCAAGATATCGTCGATCTGGTTCCCGTAAAGGTGCAGATCTGTCAGGTTGGTGAGGTCGTCTAGGGGTGGGATGACCGATATCAGATTCCAACCAATCCACAATGTTGTTAGGCTGATTAGGTTGGTCAGTGGTGCCATATTGCTTATCTGGTTCTGCGTAAGCGCAAGAAAATACACGTGGGGAAGGTTGGCAAGTGGCGATAGGTCGGTTATTTGATTGTTCGATAAGGCCACCCATACCAGATTGATGCAGTGCTCGAGTCCGTTGAGGTCAACTATATCCCTACCTTGAGCATCGAGCGAAGCGAGCCCCTCAAGGTCTGAGGGATAGATGGGATCTGTGGGCTTGCTGATCGCATTCCTGATCACTGCCTCAAGGTTGGGATCGGGGAAGTGTACTTCATCTTCCTCAAAGTTCGCACTTATCGAGTAATGGTCGTTCATAGTGATGCTTGTTGAAGCTGTATTGACGTCGCCAACGGTAGCCACATCGCCCGTCCAACTCACAAAGCGGTAGTCTTCCTCGGCCTCCGCCAATAGACTGACCGCTGTTCCCTCGTCGCGGATATAGGTTCCTTCTCCAGGTGCAACAACCGACCCACCGGAGGTACTGGAGATGGTGAGTTCATACTGAACCAACGGTGCCCCCGCAAAATTGGCCATGATGGAATAGTCTTCATACATGGTGATCGTGGTTGTGGCGGAATTGATATCGGTAATGGCACTCACATCGCCAGTCCAGTTGACAAAGTAGAAGCCTTCCGCGGCCTCAGCAAACAAAGGGACCACCTCTCCCTCGTCACAGGGGAAAGTCCCTTCCCCAGGGAAGACTACGGATCCTCCAGAAGTACTGGTAACCGTGAGGTCATATTGAACCGATGCTGAGCCCGCGAAATTAGCCGTGATAGAACAGTTGTCATTTATGATGATTGTGGTTGCCGCGGAGTTGACATTGGCGATGGTGTCCACATCCCCAGTCCAATTGACGAAGTGGTAGCCTGCCTCAGCCTCGGCCACCAGACTGGCTATTGTTCCCTCATCACAGACAAAAATCCCTTCTCCAGGTAAAGTCACTGACCCTCCAGAAGTACTGGCGATAGTCAGTGTATACTCGACGATACCACGGTCTCCACATCCTGCAAACCCGGCAACTAAGGCTGTGACAATAAGAAAGATACTAACTGGTGCCAAATACCGACGCTTCCTCAATTTAAGCATTGGCTTCATGCTGTACCTCCTTTAACAGGTGGCTAGTCACCAATCAATAATCAGCTACACTGCGAGCCTCTATGTCGTCGTCTTGTTACCAATATAGCCACCGCCACTGCGGCCAATGTAAACAATCCCAATATGGCAATCTTCTCAGCCACGGTAGTATTCACAATCACAGTGCTCATAGCCACAGCGGGCAGCAGGCCGGTTCGCACTATCGGTTTCAGGCTGGGATGCTCAATAATGAACTTGGCCATTGGCGGGCTAACCCTGTAGTAAATGTCTGTTAGAGCCCGTCCTATTGGATTGACCGCTAGGTACGTGTCCCTAAACTCGCGGAGAACCTGTACCTCCTCTTCCATGGGTGTCCCATAGGCTGCCGTGGCGATGAAACATGGAAAAGGAAGTCCTGATTCACCTGTAGCAAACACCCAGACCGAGCCTGTGCTACATATGTTATGTTCATTGATTGCTGCCACACGCCAGTAATATGTAGTATTGGGCTCCAACATAGGAACATAAGCCTTTTCTACCTGCCTCTCGGAGACCAACTGTAAACTAGTAGCATTGTTGCCCAAGTAGATGTTGTAAGTAACAGAGTCAGAGTCGTCCCCGGTCCAGCTCAATACTTTGTCTGGAGGGACATTTGCAGAATTTGGTAGCGGTGAAGGGTAGGTTGGTGTTTCCGGAATGCCCGTGATAATGATCTCATCCACTTCCCCATCGCCGTCGTAATCCTTCTCAATCGTAATCCCAGACTCACCTTTAGCTAGTGTATCCCAGTCAATGGTATAATTGTGCACCGCAGTTGGCCATGTTTCGACGTCAACTACTGCGAAACCCGACACCTCTCCTAGATCATCCCATTCAATCCCCAACCCATACCTGCCTTCTGCGGTTCCTACTACACAGCATCGATATGAATCGGGTTCAGAATGAGAGAAAAGTACAATACCGTTGCTCACAGCATCGTACAAGGCATTTGGAATCTCCTGCCTGACCTCCCCATTCACTAGACCAGTTACTAGACCCTCATCATTATAGATCTGCAGTTCTCCAGGACTGTGTATCACATAACTCCAGAATTCCTCGATGCCAGAAACCAGCCAATCCCAAAAATCAAGGATTGTGTTGATTGGCCCGAAGTAATCCACTACAGCGTCATATACCGTTTGTGCCGAATTGCGCGCCTCTGTTTCACATGCGGATGCCTTTTTTATAAGATCATTAGTTTGGGCCCCGTTACCACCTAACCTCATAGTATACAGAGCACTAGCGGATAGCTCGTATGCCAATTTGCATGCGGCGAGTCCCCGTCCCAGCACTGCCTCGTAACAAATGTTCATTGTCCACTTCAAGTCATTAGCTGCTTCCTGTACAGGGACAGTTATTTCCTTCAACGCCCACGCTCCCCCAGTTACCGCCGATAAGAGCAAATCCACTCCGAGTCCGATCAGTGCCTTATCATAGTTTCCAAAAATCATACGAGCGAGGAACAACGCATTATCTGCATGGGGCTTCCCATACAAGTAGCCGTGACGAAACGAATGAGCATCTGCATAAGTTGCTATCTCTCCTTCGCTCATCGCCAATACATCTCGAGCTTCCTTATAGGAATCAATGGCACTGTTCAGTTCATTACTCAAATCGTTCTTAACATTCTCCATTGGGTGGAAGACGAGACGGAATATAAACGCAATGGCCTTCGGCACAAAAGCTTGAACTGCTTTTACTGTAAGTGTAGCTTTATCCAGGCCAATTATGGTTTCTCGATATGACGCTAGTTCGAGTTTCACATCACCCAAGATACTGATCGCCTCCGAACTTTCCCCTGTTAGTACAAAAACATCTATCTGCACCGATACTATCTCCATTTGTATATCAATGATCTGCAGGGCTGCATTCAATGCGTCGTCCACACTTTTCACAACCTTAATCGTTGTAAAGGCATTGTTTAGTCGATTGTCGAGGCTTTCTAGGTTTGCTTTGTGTAGCTTCAGGGCTTCTAGTGTTTCCAGGGTTTCCATGAGACTTGGACTTTCCTCGCGGGCAAGATCTATTTGCCCAATTTTTCTAGCGATTTCTACATTAGATACAAGTTCCCCATTTGCATCCACGTACACTTTGGTCAATCCGGAACCTGGTATAACTTCCTTAGTACTTACGTCAATTTTATGCTCTAAAGTGAGAATGCGAAAAGACTGTTCATCAACGATTACGCTAATACTGTCAATTGTTAGCTCTTGTATCAGTTGAACTAGATCGACTCCGCCCGACGGTGTCTGAAAATACCGGAGAGCAGTGAACGAGGAATAACCGGCATCATTCCAGGCTGCCACGTTCCATCGGTAGGGTGTATTTGGTTGGAGGGTAACAGGATAAGAGATACCGTCGACCCATGTGTCAACCTCCAATATGCCCGTATTGCAGTTAACCACCCCAAGCGCGTAACGAGTAGCTCCGACAGAGGCATCCCACTGCAAGGTGACCGTACTGCTATCGAGAACCGGCCCAGGACTAGTAGTTTCGCCAGGGCGAGGATTGGTCGGTGGGAGTAATTCGCTAGGAGTTGAGGCCGTATGGAAGGTGAGGGTATCACCTGTATCTATCGTGGTGTCCTCGGCTCCGTATGCCTGAGCGTAGAACTCGTAATTGGTGTTAGGGCTAAGACCGTAGACTGTTTGCGAGTAAGCAGTAGTGGTAGTTCGGTACACCCACGAAGTATAGGACCATGAACCGCCACTAGGTCTATATCCAAATCTGATATAGCCTGCGGAGTTGTTGTTGAAGTCGGTGATCGCGCCGCGCAGAGTAGCTTGAGTCTGACCGATACTAGTTGCTGAATAGGTTGTGACGGAAACATCTCCAGCGGAAGGAAGAGGAGTTGAACCTTCCTTCACAAGGTACACCCCTGCTTCTATATAAGCACGTGAGTCGGCACTCCAGCCCTTATCGCTGTTGTCCCACTCGATGTACCACCAAACCAACTCCTCCGATTGTGAAACGACTGGTCCGGCTGTCGTCCATCCTTTGCTACCAGGATACTTCTTCTTCGCAGGATCGCAGTAGTACCCCAGACCAGCCCCCGTTCGAACACAAAGACCGGTTGTGCCAATATCATCGTAAACACGTACGCGATAACTTAGACCATTGTTTGTTACATTCGGATATTTACCACCTCCGGGCAAAGGCTGAAGGTAGGCAATACCGCCTAACGAGGCTTCGGCTGTCCACCCTACCTTGTTATTAACCCATTCTATATACCACCATTTATAACCTCCGTTGTACTGCGGGCCACCTTTTACCTCACCCTCGAAACCTGCAGGCATCTCCCAGACCGGTGGGTCACAAGATGTTGATGCGCAGTCTCGGACTGCAACTCCATCCCCGTACCAGGTAACAGCCACACGGTCACCGTATGATATATTGGGACTGGCGGCTTGTGCGATACCCGATGGCACCGCAATCATCGATACAAGTATGCTCAAAGTAATAATAGCTGCAACAATTCCGTGGGTCGCGCGATTTCCCATATCTTTCCTCCTCATTCTATGGTAGTTCGGTTCTTCCAAAAGTGTAATATGAAATGAGCTTGAGAGAGATTAGAACAGTCACCTAACGCCAACATCCGACCATCAACTCCACAATATCCCTCTGCTATTATATCATTATTGAGGCTATTGTCAACGGACGACTTTTCATGTGATGTCCCCATATTTGAAGACTAAATGAGTCACAAAACGCTAAAAGGTGCAATAAGGCTGGCTTAACGATGACCCCTTTTGGCAATGCCCTACGCAGGTAGGTCTCTTACAATCTGGAAGCTTTGACGGAAAAGGTAAGGGGCACCTTGTCGCCTCTCAACCGCCACCACCCATCTTTATCCTGTTCCATAAAAGGATAGCCGCAGAAGAACAGCACCGGGAACTCATGGAGAAAATCAATCCTGAGCCCGGCTTCAGTCAGTGCGTTGACAATGCTGCCCAGACTGTGAGTCCATTCGTAAGATCCGTGAGTAACCTCAGCATTGGGGTCGGCATAATCACCTTCCGGCTCCCAGTGCTTAGGTTCCGGCCCCGAGAAGTATGACTGTGTAATCTCCAATTCGGTGACACCAGCTGAATCATTGAAGATAAAACCGAAGGGATGGCTATCAAAGATATAGAAGAAGCCACCCGGTCTAAGGAAATGACTTACTATCTCCGCCCAACATTTCAGATCGGGAAGCCAGCACAGGACACCGGCGGAAGTGAAAACAATATCGAATTTCTCATCCAGGACATCACGTAGTTCATATACATCAGAGCAGACGAACTCGGCTCTTATTCCCGTTTCCCGACTCAATGAGCGGGCCAGGGCAATGGCTTTGTCTGAGAAGTCGACCCCGACAGCTTTTGCGCCCAGTCTGGCCCAGGAAAGAGTGCCCATCCCAAAGTGGCACTGCAGATGAAGTAATGATTTGCCAGACACGTCACCAACTTCTTCAAGCTCAATTGATGACAGTGCACATCTGCCGCTCATGAATCCCTCTACATCATAGAATTCTGAGCGGGCGTGAATCGGCGTCAATTCGTCCCATAACTCCCGGTTAGCTTTCAAATACTCCTCCATCAATCTAATATCCTCCAATCCATGCCATCTTTCTCTCCTGTTGCTGGTTTCATGACCCAGGTAGAATGATATTAGCACACGAGTTTTGCGATTGACCAATTCACTGGTTTATTCACAAATCCACGAACCCTGGGGCAACAAACTGAATTATCGGGCAATTCGGTGAATTACACAAAAGTCAGTTTTGTGCAGTGGTAATTCAGCACATCATACGGACCATTATGTTGTTGTATGAGCACGCGCTTCAATGGGACTATTTGTTGTTGATGACTTACATCGGATGTATAATTACCATAACTATAACCATAGAGACTCCTTTTTGATTATGGCAAGTTACCATAGGACTAGCGTGCCCGTCGCACAATAGGCGTTGTCTGCGCCCCAAGTCGTTGGTGGAGGTAAGAATTTGCAATACGAGCGCACCAACCAAATGCTCCCGGGTTTTGCTCTGCTAAGACCAGACTCCGAAGTAGGCTGGGAATTTGCGACCGCCGATACTCAGTACTTGACGCATGGGCTGTTCCCATATCCAGCTAGATTAATACCGCAAATAGTCCACAGGCTCATAGCAATGTACTGGACCGATAGCGAATCCGGCAAGATATGTGATGTCTTTTGCGGCAGCGGAACCGTCCTAGTCGAGTCATCTCTTCAAGGAATTCCCAGCATAGGCGTAGATATAAATCCATTTGCGGTACTTCTGGCTAAGGCGAAGACTGCCGTTATTGATGTAACGTCCTTTGACGCCATCAAAGCAGATTTACGAAGCTCTCTTCAGACCTTCGATGGGAATGCATTGGAAGAGTACGTTCCGGCGTTCACTAACTTAAATCACTGGTTCAAACCGGGCGTCATCGCTCAACTATCTCACCTTCGAAAAGCAGTCGAGACTGTTACCGATGAAGAGTTGAAGGGTATTTTCAAGATAGCTTTCGCGCACGCCGTCATGAAATCATCGAATGTTGACTGGAAATCCAGTAGGTATATTAGAGTAATGACTGAATACAAACTACAAGACCACAATCCTGATGCCTTCACAATATTTTGGGGTAACATAGGTGATATTGAAAAAAGACTGACAGCGTACACAAAAAAGAAGCGAGCTAAGGTTGAAGTAAAGAACGGTGACGCCCGGTCGCTTCCAATTGGCGACAGCGAAATCGACCTGATTGTCACATCTCCTCCATACGGGGAGGAGCGAAACACGATCCCTTACATTCGTTGGAGTAAACTCTTCCTGCTGTGGCTAGGCTTCACACAAGATGAAGTGAAAGCCCTCGAAATCAAGTCTCTGGGTGGTATGAGCGTAAAGAACATTACTAGCACTAAAATCCCGTCAAACACCTTTTGGGAAGCTGCGAATAAAGTCTCTGAAAGAAGGCTGGCAGAGGCCCTCCCTTTCATGGCTGATTATTTCGTCACTTTGAAGGAGATGCAAAGAGTATTGCGACCTAACAGCAAGGCTTGTATAGTGATTGGTCATCGTTCTATGAGTAGGATACTAATAGACATGGGCAAAGTCACAACAGAATTAGCTGAGGCGGCAGGTATGAGACACGAGACTACGCACTATAGAAATATTCCCAAGAAAATGATCGCATGGACAGGTCCTACCGGAGATACGATGAGTGAAGAAAGTATTGTCATTGTGAGCAAATAAATGGAAGAGAAATCTGCCCCCAGCGTCACAAGGGTACACACTCTGCACAGAATCAGGACTGTGGTTAATCGTGTAGCATACCTGGTTGATAAAGGCATTGCAGTCGATGACATGGCAATAGCAGACCACTTGATCGAAACACATCTGAGCAAAGCAAGTATCGCTAAGGTGAGAGACCAAATTGGGCGTCGTGCAAGAGACCATCTCGAAACCGCTCGTTACTTAGGTCTAGTCTATCGGAAAAGAACCGGCTCCAAGTTTGCTCATTTTCCAACCGAATGGGGCAGAGCACTTTCAAAATACAAAATCAGCCAGGAGTGCCCTAACGATATACTAGAAGAAGCGATTCTTGTTGACAGAATCTGCCGTTTCAAGATTGCTAACACTTCTTACCTGCAGGAAGCAGGCGGAACGTACGCGAATCTTAGAACTCGGTTATGTCTGGCTATTCTAGCCAGTCTTGACCAATCCAAAGAATTGAACCTGTTTCAAATTGCTGCCATTCTCTCCGATTTATCGGCCGACTTGACTGAACCTCAAACAAAGTTCCCTCAAACGGTGAAGAAAGTCGCTTCGGCGAAATGGGCAAAGACATACTTCGAAAAACTGACACCTAGCCACAAGAGGAATGTCGCCAGGGATACTATGCCTTTCATGGATTGGTGCAAGCAAATAGGCCTTATCAAAGAAAATAAGGAAACCCGGACTTTTGTAGTTACACCACGTGGCAAAACTGTTCTAGACTACTATCGTGCCAGCGTTCCAATTTGGTGGGCTGACCTAGGTGGTTGGGGCGACCTGGCCGCAGCGGCGGTCATATTAATAAACCATCTCCAGCTACGCCACAAAGCGCAATTAATAAAAAAATTGGCCACGGTTGAAGCGAGAAACGGCCTATTCGAAACTGGCACTATTGGCTCTTTAATTCATGAAGTAACAGGGCTAACCATCAAGCAGATCTGTGACCATGGTTCTTGGTTTGATTTCTCCATGTCTTACGACGTACCGCCGGAACGGTACGAACTCGTACAGCATCAGCTTGATGATCTCCTCTCACACATTGGAATGAAGTCAAATCCCTCTAGGATTATTCACGATGTTGAGTGGGCATCGATAAATACGTGGCTCGCCAAATTTAAGGAGGAAGCCAACGAGAGCTCCCAAGCTCTCTCAAGCAGATTAAATATCAAAGCCATCCTTCCCACATACTCAATACAATATCAGTTCCAATCTGATTATGAAGCAGCCACTTATGTCTTTCTACAACAACTGCAAAAGGACCATTTCTATGTTGCTAAGTACCAAGGTCAACTGGTCGAGTATTTCGCGGACGACCCCCACTGGAATAGAATGGCCAGAACCAATCCGGACTTATTAGTTACGAATGGCTTCCTGTCTTTGGTTGAATGCAAAAGCGTTAAGGAATGGGGCTCCAAATTAGTGCCAAACAAGTCTATCGTTGCCGAACTAATGATGTACGGGCAATTTGTATCAGCACTCGCCAAGAAAACAGGACCCAAGGTGAGATGTCGTGCGGTGATATCATATGAAGGAGAAATTGAAACCAAGCATTTCAAAGGAATAGAGGATTTACTCAAGACGAAATGTCCGGATGTAATTATAGTTCTACGCAGCGCACTGCAAAAAGCGTTAGTAGACCCTACGGCCAAGAACGACTTGAGAGGACGTATGACTGCTGCACCGGGCTTTAATGACGTGAAGAAACTAGTAGTAGTATAGTTCGGTTGCGTTTCAGGGGAAGTTCGAGCAGGCTCGAACTTCCGTCACACATTTCGTCATTTTGTGCACTCTTAGGATCAGCCAAATCTCATAGATCACGAGGCAGTTCTGAAATAGTCCATTGGGACTATTTTTCATTCTTCTGGCAACGGTCAGCCTAGTCACCCATGTTATAATGGTGGTTACGAAGACTAGATAAAACATGAACGTAAACAAGGTAACAAAACGTGATGGCAAGGCGCGTAGTGCGTTTAACGTAAATGAACGGCACACATTTATCCACCCAGGATATGACATAGTCCTAGACGGTCGGCAAATTGGACCCACGGGGCTTCTGGTCATCGTAAGATTGAAGCCGAAGAATGCCGCGATGGGGACATTACCAGAGTTTGTACTGCGCTGGGACGAGAAAGACAACCACCTAGATGTGGACCCAGTAGATGTGTCAGAAGCTGAGAAAAGTAAGTTCAGGAAGGGAACTAGTAATTATTATGGACATCACGCCGACAAGTTACAATCCGGCCCAAGGGTCTTTGAAGCTAACATCGGATGGCATGGCCATCGAATATATCACGGGGAGATAAGATTCAACCTTGCAAGGGAAGCAGAAACCAGAGTTGGAATAGGGCTAAGCGCATCGGCATCCGTGAGCTCCAGTAAGGGGAATCGCTAGACTAGTTGCGAATCTGTCAGGCCGGATGAATGTATTCTCATAGCAACCAGCACAGGTAACAGAAAGCCACATTGTTCAACCTATAGCTGCTTTCATTTTTCCTCGCCACTTCCGATACCGCGTAGTTGCCCTTGAAGACTCACGATCAGTGCAGTATTCCCCTGATCTGCCCGCCTGCCTTCAGGTCTGGCATATCTCACCTCCTTGTATTAGATCTACTTTCATTGTACAAGGGGGGAGTTTCTGTTAGGCATATGAGCATCGTCTGCAACAACCCGTAAACGCTGCATCGGATCTAGAAACACCTCTTGACAGATTGGAGACTATGTAGTTATTCTATCCACACAGTGCCTGAGAGTGGCAAAGGAGGAATATCATGCGAAGAGGCATAGTCATAGCAGCCGTAGTGTTTTCATTGCTGGCTCTGGCAATCCCCGTATCTTGTGACACAGCGCAGGAACCAGAGGCTGAAGCTGTGATTGGACCTGATGGTGGAGTGCTCGAGGTTACTGATCCAGAGAGTTCCATATACGGAACGCGTATCGAAATACCGCCAGATGCTCTTACGGATGAAATAACTATTAGTGTAAGCGAAACCACATTTGATTTGTCTGTTTCAGATAAGTGCGAATTTGCATCGTTTACACCTGCAATCCTAATAGAACCTGATAACATTCTTCTAAGCAAGAACTGCACAATCACTTTGCCGTATAGCGATTTGGACGACGATGGGTTTATTGATGGAACAGATTTCTCCGAGAGATTTCTTTCTGTCTATTTCGCATTGAGCGGCTCTGAAGAAGCACATCTAGCTAATGATTATGTAGTTGACACAAACGCTAATGTTATTCATGTCTCTACCAATCACTTTTCTAGATGGAATTTCTGGGGACAACGTTGGAATCCAGGTGTTACTGTCAGTTATTACATAGCTTCGGTTCCGGGTGATGAGGACGATGAATCCTTATTTCATCAGGAAATAGCTGATGCTTTCCTGATGTGGCAAACTGCATTGGATGATACTATCACTTTTGACATAACTGGAGATGAAGACGAGGCTGATATAGTCTTTCGTGAAACGAATTTTTGCCAGTGGTATGATTTACTACCTTGTGATGTTTATGCTAGAACTACATGGTACTTATGGGGCTATAGTCCTGCAGGACAATTCACCATATATTTCAATACCCACCCCGGAGGCGCGTCGACAAAGTGGATAGCAGATGATTACTGTGATTTTGATTATAGTGGAATCCCTTTCCTGAGAGTGGCGTTACACGAGATTGGTCATACTCTTGGGCTGGATGATCTTGAAGACAAGAAGAATACAGGATGTACGCATCATACAGCATGTAACCCTACGTGCGACACTGATAATCGAGTAATAATGCGTTATGACGATTTGTATCTTAGACCTTTTATATATCTTTCTTGTCTTGATATCAGTGAAGTGCGTTCGCACTACAAATTGCAGACTCAACAGTGTCTCCCCGTCCCAGAGGAGATCGTGATAACACAAGAGACGGATGCCACAGAGGCCATCGCGCTGCTGCAGGCCGATGAGCTGGACATCTTCGCGTACAGCGTGACGGATGCTACACTCTACGCCGAGGTGCTAGCTGATCCCGATCTGGTGGCTAAGAAGAACCTCGGGAACTGGTACGAGTACACGTTCAACCCTGTAGGCCCGCTGTTTACCGCAACCGGGAAGCTGAATCCGTTCTGCCTGCCCGAGATTCGCGAGACCATCAACTGGCTGATCGACCGCGACTACATTGTCGGGAGCATGATGGGTGGCCTCGGAGTGCCAAGATACACGTGTTTGAACCACGCCTTCGAGGCGGCTGAGAGGTACCCAACCCTCATGGCTGATGTTGAGGCGTATTACGCGCACACGAGTGAGAAGCTCGATGCCGCCTGGCTGCAGTTCGAGGCGGGGATGCTCTCGCTCGGCTGCACGTATCACGGCGATTACTGGTGGTACGACTACGGTGGTGGTGATGAGCAGGTCGAGGTCATCTTCCTCATCAGGACGGAGGATGAGAGGACCGAGATGGGTGACTACCTCGCCGATCTGCTGGAAGACTGGGGCCTGTCCGTGGCGGAACAGTACGGCACCCTTCCCGAGCTGTCAGATATCTGGTTGAACAGCGACCCTGACCTCGGCCTCTGGCACATCTACACCGGCGGCTGGGTGAGCACCGTCATCTCCCGTAACGAAGGACCGATGCTCGGCTTCATGTACACCGACGTGTTGCCCCTGAGCCCTCTATGGGAGGCCTACGGCCACGACCAGCCCTACTTCACCGAGGCTGAGAAGCTGTGGAGCAACGACTTCACCACCATGGAAGAGCGGGCTGACCTGTTCGAGACATGCATGTGGGGCACGATGGAGGACTCTGTGAGGGTCTTCATTGTAACGAATGAGTGGTTCACCCCGATGCAGGCCAACGTGGACGTGGCAGCTGACCTCGCGGGCGGTGTGTACCGGTCCTGGATGTGGGCACTTACGGTACACTTCACGGACGAAGGCGGCTCCCCGTACGGTGGCACGCTAAGGGTAGCCATGCCCGGGATACTAGCCCGCCCCTGGAACCCGATTGGGGGCAGCAGCCGGTTCTACGACACGCTCCCCATCCGCGGCACCGGCGACATGGGTCACCACCCCGACACGCGCACTGGGCTGCGCTGGGCGGGACGCATCGACAGTGCCGAGGTTACGTGTCAGACCGGCCTGCCAGTCTGCGTGATCAACACCGAGTGGTGCTCACTTGACTTCGCGACTGAGATCACCGTTCCCGACGACGCCTGGGCCGACTGGGATGCCACGACACAGGAGTTCATCACCGTGGCGGAGCGGTTCCCTGACCCCAGCGATAGGGTCGCGCTGACGAAGTCGGTGAGCTACTACCCGCTGGACATCTTCGAGACCCCGCTGCATGATGGCAGCACGCTGTCCATGGGCGATTTCATCCTCTACACGATCCTTCTGTTCGATCGCGCCAAGCCGGAGAGCTCCATCTACGATGCAGACGCGGTGTACTACTTCGACGATTTGATGAGCCAGTTCAAGGGTGTGAAGTTCATCACCGATAATCCAAGCTACGGGCTGGTCGTCGAGTACTACTCCGATCAATGGTATGTGGATGCTGAGCTTACGGTCACGACCATGTGGCCCGATTACGATGGCGGCAACGGCTTCTGGCACGTTCTTGCCCTCGGTATCGGAGCCGAGGCGGATGGTCTGCTTGCCTTCGGCAAGACCAAGGCCACGGCTAACGAAGTCGAGTGGACGGACTTCATCGCCGGTCCGAGCCTGCCCATCCTGAAGGACCAGCTGGATACCTTCAGGGCAGGGATTTACCCAGACAACATCCCCTACCCGCCGACGATGGGTGACTACGTCGATGCCAACGAGGCGACCGAGCGCTACGATAACCTTCATGCTTGGTACACCGCCCCGGAGAAGGGTCACTTCTGGGTCTGCAGCGGACCCTTCTATCTGCAGAGGGCCTTCCCCACCGAGAAGGTTATCCACCTGAAGAGGTTCTATGCTTACCCCGACCCATTGGACAGATGGCTGTTCCTCCTGGACGAGCCGTGATCACAGACAACCCATGATCGAGCGAGTCCTGAACTCAGGGAACGGTCCCGAGCGATCTGGGGCTGGCGGGCGCTCGCAAACCACTACTGAGCTCCGCGCGAACCGTATCAAGGGTGAAGCATCGCACTGACCTAGAGATCCCGGTGACGCAGATGCAGCTTCGAGATGAGGAACTGGATTGGGCATCCAGGCCCTCTTGAGTCTGAGTTATCAGTGGCGCTCTCATGCGCGGCACCGGCTGCATTGATCCGGGTCCTAGTAGGAAACACCAGGAGCTATGCTCAAGGTGGTTGCCGTAACCGTGCGTATCTGCCCGTCACTGCAACTGTGCTACATATAGATTAGCGATAGTGTAGCATTTGGCGCTGCGCGTATGAAGGATCACCGGATCAAGCAGAGGTCCGGAGTGCGCCTCATGAGGATGAAAGCCCACAACCACCTGGATTGCTGCACAATGACCTGTTTTGTTATCTCTGGCGTAGCAGTATAGCGTTAACTTGTGTTTCTACACCACACCTGTGGACAACTTGAAGCTAAAAGGTATAGGTGTTGCGTTGCTCATGTCATCTTAATCGCATGCTGCACTGCGGCGGGATTGTTATATGGTTTTGTCACCAGCTTATAGAGCTTGGACGCCTAGAGAAAAGCGTGTTAGTTTTTGAGAAATTGATAAGGAGGTAAAAGGATGAACATAAAGATTCTAGGACCCGGATGCGCTAGATGTCACCAGTTGAAAAAGACTACCAGAGAGGTGGTGAAAGAACTTGGCGTTGATGCCAGCATAGAGGAGGTCAAGGATATGATGAAAATAGTGCAGTATCCCATTCTGACTACTCCCGGATTGGTAATCAACGAAGAGTTGGTCTGTGCTGGGCGGGTGCCCACCAAGGCCGAGCTTGCTCTCCTTATCGCTGACGCCTTAACTAAAGAAGATAAAACCAAAAGGTAGAAGATTAACCTTGGTACAGAAGTCATGCAAGTACACAAGGAGGTAAGAATGACAGGTGAGAAACCATGCTGTGCCGCAGCTGCGGCAAGGATGGTAAAGAAACTGGTCTTGCCGGGCGGCTTCCAGGTGGACATTGCGAACCTGGAGAACATTCTCAAGGAGGTTGCCGACCTCCGGCTAGCCGATGACGAGGCTATCAAAAAAGACCTGCTCCAAAGGGTCAAAATTTACAGTTATGTTGCGCCAGGTGCAGAAGCTGATTACTCGAAGGCGCTGCTCAAGGAGTATAAACAACAATACGGAAATCCAAAGAGAAACACTGGGAAGAGGGGACGGAGACCCACGAGAAAGTCATTCAAACGGTAGTCTCCATCACCCTTATAAGAGTGGTAATATATTATGTGATGCCTTGGATACAGGCTTGAACGAAAGAGACTTCAGAGGAGAGAAACTAATGAACAAAAAAAGATATCTATTAATTATGGGAATTGTGGCGGCAGCAGTGCTACTTTCAATCCTATTTTACACGATGCTAGCCAACCATCGGCCAGCTATCACCAGTCTGGAAGCTGAGCCGGAGAGAGTTCTCCCTTCGGGAAGCTGCCAGATTGTGTGTACTGCTTCAGACCGCGACGGCGACGAGCTAAGCTATAAGTGGTCGGCTAGCGGAGGCGGAATAAATGGGGAAGGAGCTACGGTTACCTGGACTGCTCCTAACTCTGAAGGCTCCTACAATGTTACAGTCACGGTGACTGATGGCCGCGGTGGCGAAGTCATGAATCAAGTAACCATCACAGTGAGCTACCAAGAGCAGCCAAATTCAAACAATTCTTCAGGCCCGGCTGACAGGGTTGATGTTGTTTACTTTCACCGTACACAGCAATGCTATAGATGTAGATACGCCGAGGAAGAGACACGCTATACCCTAGAAACCTACTTTAAAGATGAGCTGGCTAGTGGCAAGGTGATTTTCCAATCCATCAATGTACAGGACGAGGCAAAGACTGACATTGTTAACAAATATGGCGCCTATACGTCATCCTTGTTTATTAATACCATAAAAGACGGCAGTGACCATATTGAACAGGTAACAGACATCTGGTTTGTCATTGGTGATGACGAGGCGTTTGTCGAAGTAGTGAAGAGCGAGGTTGAGAAAAGCCTCAGCGGAGAGGCGTGATGGATTTGGGTGGTATTACGGGAAACATCAATATCCCCGCCCTCTCAGCACTGCTTCTGGGGTTGATAACTGCTATTAGTCCCTGTCCTATGGCTACCAACATTGCTGCCATAGCATATGTTAGCCGTAGAGTGAAAGAGCGCAGATACGCTGTTATAACTGGAACGCTCTATACACTGGGGCGCATGTTTTCTTATTCCATCATTGGCACCCTGATAATTGTGGCTGGACTTGAGGTGCCTGGAGTAGCCTCATTTCTTCAGGATTTCGGTGAACAAGTCCTAGGGCCACTTCTGATAGTGGTAGGGGTGATAATGTTGAGTATAAACAGGATGCCTTTTAGTTCGGGAGGAGGAAAGCTGTCTTCAATAGGAGGAAAGGTCGCCGACTGGGGGATGATAGGTGGATTCCTGTTGGGTGCTCTGTTTGCCCTTGCCTTTTGCCCTTATAGCGCTGTCCTATTCTTTGGAGTATTGATACCTCTGTCCCTTAAATCCGCTGGCGGTGTGACACTGCCTGCGGTATATGCCATTGGCACTGGGCTACCTGTTTTAGTATTCGGCGTGCTTATATCCGCTGGTGTAGCCAGGGTTTCTACCTGGCTTAACGCGCTCACCCGCGCTGAGAAAATCATTCGTGTGGCAGTTTCCATTATCTTCATAGGTGTGGGAATATACCTTGTCGTGCTCTGGATACAGAGCTGAGCGTTAGTTCATTGGGGAAGTTGAAAGAAGGAGCTACCCTCAGTGCAAGCGTGGAGAGTTAATTAATGGCTGCACAAAGTGACGGATTGTGACCTGACACACAATTCGTCACTTTGTTCAACCCGGAACTGCTCAGCCTGAGTGTTTGGATTGACAAGGCGAATTCCTCTGGCCGGCAATGGTATAATGATTATATAACTGTGTTGCTTTTAGCGGGGTAATCAGTTGACAAGCAATACCATTGTGTTTTATCCTTTCAGACACTTTGGGGAGGCAGGTGGTGTAAAGTCATGGAATTAGTCAAGACAGCCTTAGGATTGCGATTCTCTGAAGCATCCAACCCGTGGCTTGAGATGCGCAACATAATCCGTAGCGTAGGAGAGAACCCGTCAGCAGAAATTGGGGGGTCGCCTCTGATTCTAAATCTAGAGGATAAGAAGCAGCAGGTGGTACTCCAAATCAAGGCTTTTGAGTTCATACAAGAAGGAATGGAATCCATGGAGGATAGCATTAATATAGCTGCAGACAAGCTGGTGAAATCAAATAGTGCATCAAAACTGCCTAGAATTGGCCAAATCTGGTATGAATCCGTTTTCATAGAGCCATATGCCTTACCGTTTCACGAACTTCTTCTTGTTATGAAGAATCGTTTTCTTCAGCCAAGCGACCTGGTAGACCCTACCACCGACATTGGATTGATATTTGACCAGACAGAAGGCGATATATTGAAACATTCTCAAACTGGGCCTATGGGAAAAGAGCAATTGCTCAGAACGTACCTGCACTATGGAAGAGGCCAAGTTCCAGATACCTTTATCTTCTTGAGCTTACGATATCAGCAGAACAAAGAGGTTGCGTTTGATACCGACTACGTGCGAAGATTTCTTGAGGCTGCTGGGCAGTGGCAAACGGGTCAAGCCAAGTCAGTCTCTAGTTACTTGAAGAGGGGGGGGAATTAACGATGTCAACTGATACCGCCACCATTGAGCGCATACAACTACCAAAACCGCGTGACGTCGAAGAAATCTCAGACCCATTTGAGCTTGGGATTGAAGATACTGGCTCGCTTGCTTGGAGGCAAATCAAAGACATATTTTCTCTTAGGGAATCTGATTTCCCACAACCAGTTCAAACCGTCGCAGAACCTCTAGAATTACCCGCTGAGATTGTGGTTGCGCCAGGTATAGTGGTAAGAGGTGAGGAATACCAACAACGATATGGTGGTATTGACCTAGAACAGTATAGGCAGCAAATGTCTCCCGAGTTATTCAAAGCGTTTGTGCGCCACATAGGGTGCATTCATGGGATGCCTGACCTTGACCTAAGTGACATTGTAACCACTCCTGAGTAGTGTGAGTATGCAGTATTCTGACTGGACACCACAAATGGCAATTGACCCTCCCGTCTACCTTGATGCGAATATTCTAGTTGGAACTATCGTTAGGACTCATAGGCTGTACCCCACGTGTGTTAGATTGATGGCGACCTTACTGACAGGTAAGTCTGACATATTGTTATCTGCGATGTCGGTAAATGAATGTCTTTGGGCAACGGCCAAGTTGGCTTACTGTCAACTGGCAAAGCAACCCCCAAATGCTCACTGGAGCAAGACATGTTATCTACGTTGGTGTGAGAGAATCTTCGCATCCTATGAAGGCTGGATTACTGCTGTAGGTTCAATGATGAAAAGCTGGTCAAGTGCTGGAGTACCAATTGAGGTAATCCCGAAGAGAGACGCACTGTGGGAACATGTTGTTGACCTAACTCCCCACTATATGCGACAATTCAAACTGAGCCCAGCAGATGCCATGCACCTGGCACTTGCTGAAACACATGCTCGAACATTCATCACAGCCGATTCAGACTTTGAGGCAGTACAGAAAAACCCACCCGTTGGAGAGCTCGTCATTCTTCATCTTGTGGCATAACCAGTTGCGTATCCTCTAGCTTTAGCCCAACAATCAGCCAGAGTGTGACCTGCTGTGTAATCTGATAACTGTCTTAAGTTTTCATCAAAAAATAATACGTGGTTGGTTGAAACGACGAAGACTGGCCACTCGGTGATAGGTTCAATATTTATGATGGCTGAGATACATGCAGATTGCGCCGCAAGCCGCTACATTCAGCGATTCTGTTTTCCTCC
>JAUWQY010000059.1 GCA_030610855.1 Dehalococcoidia bacterium | reverse complement strand
GATTCACCTTCAACAGGGTATGCATTCGAAATCAGAAGACGAGATGGGGCAGTTGCTCTCACAGAAACAACATCAGTCTGAATATGAAGATTGTCCGCCTGCCGGAAGAACTGATGGACTATGTGATTTTGCACGAGCTTGCTCATACTCGGTTCAAGAACCACAGTAATGACTTCTGGGCTGAACTCAATAGGCTTGTGGGAAATGGAAAAAGCATGGCTTCAAGCCTGAGGGAATATGGAGTGGGTTTACTGTAATAGCGGTTCAAAGTGGGGTAACCTGGTAATGACCTGCCCCGAATCATTGTACCACCTCTTAAACTAGAATTAGCGGCACATCATTCAATTTGTTGGGCCAACAATTCGTCAGATTGTGCAAGGGGTAATATATGTGGAAACAGATTAGGGCCTCATAGTGAGTGTATCTAAAATAGATATTAAAGGTCTCAGCCGAGGCTCTCAAACTCGTTGACAATACTCAGCAGCAAAGACCTCTCTTCTTATCCAAGCTACTAGGAGATTTGAGTACATGGAAGTTGTGAGCTTAACGAATTCCGTACTTGGACTGTCGTGCCCTGAGTGCTGATTCGCCGCCATCGAGCACGTTGAGAACTGCATCTTTTATCTTGCTCTCAGGACAAGCCAGAAACCCACTACACACCATTCTCCCCTGGCTACCGTCCGAGTCTAGATGCATTATGAGTTCAGCATCCGTCAAGACCACAAGGTTTGCATTGTGCGAAGTCATTATGAACTGCTGCGTTTGCTTCTTTTCAAGCAACTGCGGTGCTATGACATCAGCAATATGTCGGTTGTCAAGGTTATCTTCAGGCTGGTCAATAATAAGGGGACCTTTTCTCATACGCAACAACAGGGGAAAGACAGCGGTGCACCTCTGGCCCGCTGAAAGATTCTGGATCGGAACAGGATTACCATTTAGTACCAGAGAGAGTTCGACATCATCATCATCGACGACTGTCATGAAATCAACAAACTTGGCGTCGAACAGCATTTCATTCTGTTCCGTGCGCTCAGCTTCCGCATCAAATTTACAGGACCGCTTGAATAGCTCCCTCAGATTCTCATAGCTGTCGAGTTGTCCGAGTCCCTGGATAAAGTTTACAATATTATTAGCGTCGCTACCGTAAGTCTGGAGGTACAGCTTCTTTTTCTCTTGGTTCGCAGATCTCAGGAATTTCAAATGAATGCCTGAAATTTCCAGATTTATGTCCTCCACCTCCTTCATGCGTATGTCACATATTGTGTTACGAGCCTTACAGATATCATCACATGCTGCGAATATGCCCTTAGCTATACTCCGCATCTCCTCTGCGAGAGACTTACACTGTGCTTCCAGAGCCGGCAGAGCCTTGGTTTCTTCAATTATTTGTATCTGCTGAGAGAGAATCTCTCTTTCATCTGGTGGTAAAGCATTGACTCTGGGGTCATAGCTGTCCGTACGAAATTGCGTAAATGCCTGCCTTGCCTTCTCAAGGTTCTCGGCCATCTTATCGCGTATCTTCTTGAGATTATCATCAAGTAGCTTCTTCCCTTCCAACCTTGTTGTTCCAAGGTCTTGAATCTTAGACTTGGTTTCGTTAACAATAGCTTGTATCGCCGCTGGGTATTTGTTAGCCTCTTTAAACTCATCAGCGATCGTGGAGAAACCGCTATCAATCGCAGAGAGCATTTGAGTGCTCACGGTCGACAAACGATCCCTTAGGTTTGCTAACTGCTGATCGCAAAAGAGGAAATCCTCGTACTCTGTCTGAAGCTGTAGCAGGGCTTCCTTTTCAAGCTTCTTGAGTGTGTTTCTCTTGTTTCGAAGAGCCAATCTCTGTTGTAGCTTGTCATCTAGTTGCTTGACTTTCCTTTGGAAGGCTGGTAGCTGATCCCGAGCAGATTCTATCTTGGCATCAATCGTTTCATAGAGTCTTCTGATTTCTGTTTCATGCCCAACGCTGTCTATTAGCGTCAAACGTGATGTTGGATATTCTGCAACTGCCTCAATCTCATGCCACCCAAGTATCGATACATCAAATCCCGTTTGTTCAATAGTCTCTACTTCCCTTGAGGCTCCATCTTCTTCGACGATTCTCAGTCGCCCGGGGGAATCTGCACGCCTTACGATAACTGCCTTCGAGCCATCCCTGCGTTGAACCAAGCATTCAGCGAAGCCGCTGGAACCCAAAATATAGGCAACATGCTTACTAACAGAATCTTTACGATCCGCAGGGATGAAAGTGCCAAACAGGAAACGCAGGCATTCCAAGATGGAGGTCTTGCCGGTCCCTTTGCACCCTATTAGGCAATTCATAGATGGATTGAACACGATCCACTCATCCTTGATGAACTGACCGGATATGTGGATACCGAGAATGTGGTTATGCTCGTACTGAGGAGGTGTTAACGAAACGCGATCCCTAAATGAAAGTGCAGTTTTCAACTCTTGGAAAGTCGTTCTCTCACATTTGACCCATGTATACCTTTTCCGATCCAAGATATGCTGGTGAGTGTGAGCGTCGCTTGATTGCACGCAAACCTGTAAAGGAATGTCGCGACCGTCTGCAGTCTTTTTAGTGCCGTCAAAGAAAGCAGCTGTTAATATATCTCTTACTTCAAGTGCTGAGAACGCACGATCTTCGAGGAAACCCAAGAAAGCATCATCGTCATAGATGTCGTCTATACTTCTGGAGTTTTCGGGCGATTTCGATTGATGCAGATGAGCAGGTATGAACAATGCGCCCTCTTCTAAGAAGAACTTCCCAATGTCAGTAATAGCCGAGGTGAAGCCTTCCTGATATGCCCCAGACCTAACTGTGAATTTCTCTCTAGCCTTTTTAAGAACATAGCCGTATTCGCTCGGTGGTTGGTTCGGATCAACAGCCACTATGCAGTGAAAGAAGTAATCCTTTGATACTTTCTTTGAAATCGCATCAACGAAGATATTGATCTCTGCTCCAGGAATCAGTTTGGCCTTTGGGCAATGTTTCTGCAACTCCGCGAGGACCTTAGGGTCTGGCATCTCTCCGTGTGCCAAGATGATAGCAAAACTGTAGTCGTTTTCACGAAGAACCTCTCCTAGGCGCTCTTCTGCGTCAGCACTTTTATATCCGTAGTCACTCGACCTAGGCGTATGAACATGGAAATCCACCTTTAGGAAGGTCCCGCCGCCTGTGTTTTGGGATTTCCCCAATTGCTGTTCGAATTCGGATGGTCGCATTCTGTAAAATCTTTCGTATCGCTCTAAACTGCGTTCAGAGTCAGCATACCACCCCGAACGTCTCCGCCTGAAAAATCACCTTATATATTATACCATGCGAATATCTCCCTTCCAAAGCAGGAATCAAGGAATAAAGGGTTCTTAGCGATATACCACCGGATAATTTTGACTTTGGTGGAGCCTTAGACTGGATGTGTAACCTAGTTTCATATCATTGAATGAGCTGCCCCTGAGGCCCTATTGGATAATCCTCCGTGGTGCTTGCCTCATTGCTTTATTTGGATTGAACAATAAGCCAGAGTGTGACCTGCTGTGTAATCTGATAACTGTCCTAAGTTTTCATCAAAAAATAATACGTGGTTGGTTGAAACGACGAAGACTGGCCACTCGGTGATAGGTTCAATATTTATGATGGCTGAGATACATGCAGATTGCGCCGCAAGCCGCTACATTCAGCGATTCTGTTTTCCTCC
>JAUWQY010000071.1 GCA_030610855.1 Dehalococcoidia bacterium | reverse complement strand
AGGCGGTGGGAGGCGTTCTTAGTAAGCAGCGAGCAAATATAACAGATTCACAATAGAGCTTTGTCCAACAGCACGTAAAAGACTATGCGTTGCCCCATCCAAATTCGGCTTCGCTTAACTTCTCACTGACAGGGCGCACTCTTAACAATCACTCATTTTGTTAATCCAAGTAACAACGTCTGGAATGTCATATTTGCTCATCACATTTGGAAGGTGATATTCTCAAGTCAAATGCTGTCTATATGCATAAGTCGACTCACAAGGTATAATACGTTTTAGCTGTGTCAGCGGAGATTCTATGAATATTCCACCGAACCAGATTACAGAATCGAGGCATTTCTAAGTGTTTGCGATACATGTAGAGAATCTAGTCAAGACATATGATAGCCGGCGCGTGCTTGATGGAGTTAACCTCGATGTGACGGAGGGTGAGTTCTATGCCCTGATGGGGCCAAACGGTTCTGGCAAGACTACACTTGCTTCAATAATTGCTGCGGTGAAAACGCAAGATACCGGTATTGTTGAGGTCTATGGAAATAAGCCAGCACAGGCTAAGAAATTTATAGCATATGTACCCCAAGAGAATTTCTCCTCGCCCAAGCTTTCAGGGAAAGAAAATCTCGTGTATTTCGCTAATCTCCTGGGATACTCCCGGGGGCAAGCAAATCAACTGGTGGTTGAAATGCTAAAAAAGGTTGGGCTTTCTGAAGAAGCGGATAAGAGAGTGCACAAGTATTCTGGCGGGATGAGAAAAAGGTTAGAAGTTGCAACAGCAATTTTCCCTGGTATAAAGGTCCTCATCTTGGATGAGCCGACGACAGGACTCGACCCTGCTGCCAGAAGAGCTTTCTTTAGTATGGTTCAAGAGATTATGGACAAGAAAACGAGTATTATCTTGATTACTCATATCGGGAGTGATGCTGAGCTAGCCTCAAGAGTGGGTTTGATTGACAATGGCAAAATGATAGCTGAGGGCACTCCTGATGAGCTTAAAAGGAAACATGCTGTCGAGGATGTGATTACCGTGGAGACGGCTGTGAAGACCGATAGCGTGCTCTCAGTATTGAAGGGCTTTAGCATCGACGGAAGGGTGGGGGAATCAGAGGCTGGCTACAAAATCTACTCGCGAAACGGGGACAGAGTACTGGCAGATGTGGTAAGAAGTCTTGATCAGGCCGGATATAAGGTGATGCGTATCGAGATGGCGAGGCCAACCCTTGAAGACGTCTTTTTCAGACTGACACAAAGGAACTTGCAGGAGGCAACCGGATAGTTGAGGCAGATATCCGCAGCCTATAACAAGGCAGTCAAGGAGCTACTCAGGGAGAAATCGGCACTGTTTTGGACCATAGCCTGGCCGATAATCTGGGTAATCATTGGAAGCTTCTCATTTACAGGTTTTGCCCCTCAGGAGGTGATTCCTTACATCAAGGGTTCTATCGCCATTTCAATGATGGTTTTCGCGCTGATGATAGCCGGCATGTCCAACCTTCCCGCCAGTATTGCCGGCGATAGAGCGAACGGTTTACTTTCCAAACTCATATCAATGCCCATAAAACCCTACAAGGATTTCATTGGCAGAATCTCTGCCGTGGTTACCCTTTCGTTGCTGGCAGCAGCCCTGGTTATAGTAGTTGGTATCGCTGTTGGTGCACGTTTCACGGGAGCTGGGATTGAGATTCTACAGGCGATTGGCTTCGTCTGTCTGGTAATCTGTGCCTCTGCCGGAGTGGGGCTTATAGCCGGCACATTGATTAAGAATCTTCAAGGCGCGATTATGACAGGGGTCGGCATTGCAGTAATAACATCTGCCATATCAGGTTTATTTGCTCCGTACGAGCGTCTGCCGGTGCCGCTTCAGACATTTGCTCGAATCTATCCTATTTCCTCAGCACAGGCATCAATCGTACACTTACTGGCCGGACCAGATATGGTTGCGTATAATCCCTTAACTTCCGGCCAGATAGCTCTCACTATAGCTCTTTCTTTCGCACTTCTCCTTGCCGGTACAGCCTTATACTCAAGACTCGGTTGGAAGCTCGAGTGATTAATCAACCTCTATGAAATGAGAGTAAATAGTCCTGACTGATGTCACGAAA
>JAUWQY010000027.1 GCA_030610855.1 Dehalococcoidia bacterium | reverse complement strand
CCACGGTATTTTGAATTCGTCTTTCAACCTTTTGGCGATTATGTGGCTGGTCACCGGGGGCGCAGTGCTGATTATCGCCTTTATGTTTTGCTGTCGGAGGATATCCTTGCCTGCTTCGACAGCGAAGCGCTGCCAGCCCTTTTCTGGGTCGGGATAGGCAAAAATTCCTCCCATGGTTACCAATATAAAATCTAAGGGAGACTTTTCTGACCTTATCTTTAGCTTATTCTTAACTTGAGCTATTAGAGGACTTTGAGAATCAAGCTTAAGCAGTCTTTTCCAGAAGCCGAGGGAATCATGATATTGCGGCTCGAGAACTTTGAAGCGCGGGTCTGGTTTGCCAGGCAGGGTTGCTGTCAAAATTACTGCCTCCCACTCGAATTTCGGTAGATACCTGGCGAGACCCAACGGGCGAATACTAGCCATAGCGGGGTGAGGCGGAAAGTGATATGTTACAACAAGAACCCTTTTCATAGTCGGCCACTCAGGGAATATTCTCAGCTAATTCCATCACCGATAAAAGAGAGTGATTCATTATCATTTCTCAGCCAGGCTAGCATACAATTTTATGTATTCTCCGGTGATTTTATCCCAATTAAATTTTCGCTCAGCAAGTATTCTGGCATTTCCCCCCAATTTTTTTCTTAATTCTGCATTGGCGCGTAATCTACACAATTCTTCTGCCAGTTGTCCCACGTCTCTTGCTTTAATCAGGATTCCTGTTTTATCCGTTGTGATGATTTCCCTTGTGCCGCCGACGTCTGTGGCTATTATGGGAAGGCCGATGCTGGCAGCTTCCATCACCGAAATGCCTAACCCCTCGGAATAAGAAGGATTGACAAAGATATCTGTGGCGCTGAGCACATCGATGACTTCCTCTTGATTTTTTGGCCTAAGAAGAGGATGCTACTAGCACAGTCAGTTTGATAAGCCAGGTTTTCTAAATTAGCTCTGTAAGGACCATCACCAACAATTAATAGTTTTACTTCGGGGTCAGTGTCTTTTATCTTGGCGAAAGCAGAAATCAAGTCCTGCACTCCCTTAGCATAAATCAAGCGACCGACAAAGGTAATTACCACAGCATCATTGCGTATGTCCAGCTTCTGTCCGTAATTTGTGTCTTCTTTTTTCTTAAAAATGGTGGTGTCAATGCCATCATGAACCAGCTGTATAGTGGTAGCTCCCAGGTGCTTTAAAAACTCACAGGCAGCCTCAGATACCCCTATATTCCTGCTGGCTGATTTCACTATCAGGGCTCCTATGCTATGGTCGTAAGCCCGACTAATTAAATCTATGACTTTGTTTGGAACGATGCTGTGTCTTGCTCCATGTTCTGTATGCACAAGAGGAGTCTTTTTTAATTTAGCAAAGATTAAGCCCAGAAACGAAGTAATAAAAAATCTGGTCTGGGTATTTATAACATCATAATTTTTACTTAGAAGTCTTCTCAGAATTTTAAAGCTTGTTGGGCAGGGCTTTGGAATAGGATATACAGAGTTCAAGGCATTCCAGGAAGGGACACGATAGATATGAATACCATCCAGTTCCTCATAAGCGAGTGCCCTCTCCGTGTTACACGTGAGGATATCTATTTCATAGTCCCTTTGCACAAGTCTTCGTGACAATTCATACACAATCTTCTCATAGCCACCGACATGAGGATAAAAATAGGCAGCGAAGATAAGCATCCGTTTCATCTTGGTCTTTCAAAGCGAGGCCTGATTACCTCAATTAGTCAATAGTCTAGAGTTAGGAGTTGGATTAGTCAAGATGAAGGTAGAGTATTCAGGCAGTTCCTAATCGTCATTGCGAGGAGCCTAGCTGATGGAAAAGGAATATGGCTTACGGTAACAAAGAAGAACGCAACGCCGGGTTTATTGTCGCTGGCTTCGACACTGGAGCTAACGGTGTCCTGAATGATGTTATTGGTTCTTGACGGGCTGGTTTATGCTCCAGTTATTTTCGCCTGTTTAGGGCGTTCAGGATTATGCCGGTGAAGATGCTCGATATACCAGCGATAATGAACAGAGTGGTCAGTATGGTGCTGCCTACGGCCAGGTCGCCTTTTGTGGCAACTATATTAATCACCCTGATGCCGATGATGAGACCAATCACCAGTAAGATACCACCTGCCAGTCCGAAGAAGAACAGGGGTCTCCTCTGCGAAATCATGACAATTATCCGACTGAGAACGTCTATGCCATGTCTTATGGGGTTGAGGGTCGAGCCGTCTTTGGTATATATGTTTGAGATTGGCACCTCGGTTATCTTGAGGTTTTTGCCGGCGGCGCTGGTTATCATCTCTGATTCTATAGCGAATCCGCGCGCTTTCAAATCAAGTTCGTTTATTGCCTTCGGTGAAAGGGCTCGGAAGCCGGATTCGGAGTCGGAGATATTGGTTTTTGAAGCGAGACGTGTTGAGCGTAAAAGGACTTTTTGCCCGATGCGACGGTAACGGGGCGTCTTATCTTTCTGTGCCTCTCTGGAGCCGATGACGAGGTCAAAACCCTCCGAAATGGGTTTGATGAGAACGGGAATTTCGTTAGGGTCATGCTGGGAATCGGCGTCAAGGAGAACCAGGACATCAGGATTTATTTTCTTTGCCTTCGCCAGTAGGCTCTGGATGGCTGTTCCTTTGCCTCTGTTTTTATCGTGGCGGATTATGGTGGCACCGGCGAGCTCGGCAACCCGGGCGGTGTTGTCCGTGCTCCCATCGTCAACCACAATGACCTCGTCCGCATATTGCCTTGCCTGAAGAACTATGCTTCCGACATATCTTGCTTCATTATAGGCAGCTATGCCAGCCAGGATGCCAATCTTGTGTCCTTTGTCGGGAGTCTGAATTACAGATTTTTTCATTCTGTCTCTACTTCACAGTTACCGATTTTGCCAGGTTGCGGGGTTTGTCAGGGTCACATCCTCGATTGATAGCGAGATAATAAGCCAGGAGCTGAAGAGGAACTACAGCGACCATAGGATAGAGTAGCTCATCAACTTCGGGAATCCTAATCCATGAATCATAGATATCGCTTTCCTTGTCGGAGACACCGATAATATAGGCGCCGCGCGATTTAGTCTCCATGGCATTGCTCAGGGTTTCGAGAAAGGTATAGTCAGCGGGGCAAATCACCACTACTGGCGTACCAAGCTCGATGAGGGCTAAGGTGCCATGCTTGAGTTCCCCAGCGGGCATACCTTCAGCATGGATATAGGAAATCTCCTTAAGCTTCAAGGCGCCTTCAGAGGCGATGGCAAAGTTAATTCCTCTGGCTATGTAGTAGAAAGCGCTCTTATCTTTCAGCTTCTGGCTGAGCTTGATAAGCTCGCTTTTGTTCCAGTTCAGAACCTTGGTTATATCGCCGCTCAGGTCAGTAAGCCTAGCTGCCGCTTCGTCAAAGGAGTTAACCATGGCGAAGGACAACAGGTAAAATATGGCTAGTTGAGACAGGAAGGATTTGGTAGCGGCTACGGCTATCTCGGAACCACAATTCAGGTAAATGACCTGATGGCTCAGGTCAGCCAATATAGAGTTAGGTCGGTTGACTATGGAGATAACTTGAGCCCCAGCGTCTCTGGCAGCCTTTACTCCCTCGACTACGTCAGCGGTCTCGCCACTCTGGGAAACAGCTATAACAACGGTGCTTTTGTCCACGGAGTCGGCGAAATAACCGAATTCAGAAGCCATGACTACATCACAGAACTTCTTGCCCACTCTGGAAAAGAGGTATCTGCCGACCAGAGCAGCATAGCGGGAGGTACCACAGGCAGTTATAATCACCTGCCTTGCCCTCAGAATATCCAGGGCAATGTTGGTGAATCTCTTCTCATCTTGATGGACTATTTGGCTAAGTGCCTGAGCTTGCTCCATTATCTCCTTGAGCATGAAATGCTGGTAGCCTCCTTTATGGCTCTCAGCCCAACTATGGTCGAGTTTCCTGGCTCGCTTGACCAGCTTGTTTCCTTGGGCATCGAAGAATTCGATTCCTTTTTGTGTCAGCACCACCACCTCGTTATCCTCTAAACTCATCACCCGATTGGTGTATTGTGAGAAAGCCAGGGCGTCGCTACTAACATAGTAATCAGGGGCGTCAGTGCCCACAATCAGGGGAATGGTCTTCCTTGTGCCTATGATTTTGCCGGGGTCATCAAGGGATATGCCCAGAAAGGCATAGGAGCCCTCAAGCCTTGGAGCTATATTTAACACAGCTTGTTCCAGAGAGCATCCGTTTTTGAGCTCATCCTCCAGGAGGTGAGGGATGATTTCGGTATCGGTTTCTGAAGTAAATTTGTGTCCTATTTTGGTGAGTTCCTGGCGGAGCTGCTGATTATTCTCAATGATACCATTGTGAACTACAGCCACTCGGCCACCACAATCGGAATGAGGGTGAGCATTGAATTGAGTGACAGCACCATGGGTTGCCCAGCGAGTATGCCCGATGGCAACGATGCCGGGAAGGCTTGCCAGGTCATGTTTCTGGATGACTTCGTCAATCTTGCCGGCGTCTTTCCTTATCAATAGCCTGCCATCGTATAAAGAAGCTATGCCCGCTGAATCATAGCCCCGATATTCTAGGCGCTTTAAAGCCTCGAGGACAATGGGAACTGCTGGCTTCTGACCACAATAGCCAATGATACCGCACATCTTATTCCGTTAACCTTCGTAACAATTCCTGCCTTTTGCCTTCGTCGAGGCTTGTTTCGTTGTCCTCTACTTGGTATCGGGACTCAAGCAAAGCCATCTTATTCGCCCCCAGGTCGTCACGCAAACATACCTGGGGCCCCACGGAAGAATCAGGGCCGACTCGAACCCCGGGCATGAGGCTGGCATTTACTCCGATGCGGCAACCTCGACCCACAATTGCCCCCAGTTTATCATATCCGGTATCTACCGGATTATCACCGACTTTTATCTGGATATTTCCTTCGTCGAGGCGAAAGTTGGCCAGCACAGTGCCGGCGCCCAAAGAGCAATTGTCGTCCACTATGGAGTCACCAATGTAATTGGAGTGGAACCAGCAATTATCGCTGATGTAGGAGTGCTTTACCTCAGTGGAATAGCCAATAACGGAGTTAGAACCAATGTGGCTGTAGTCTCGCACCAGAGCATTATTGCCAATGATGGAGTTTGCCCCGATATACACAGGACCTCGAATCACAGCATTTTCCAATACCTTGACATTGTCGCTCAGGATAACTTTTCCTTCGATGTTCGATTTATCAGAGATGCGGGCTGAAGAGGCAATATAAGGTTGAGCGTTGTCCAGAAAATACTCCATTACTTTGAAGATATGCCAGGGATATTTTATTGGCGCCCAGAAATCGCTATAGAGAATCACCTTGATCTTGTGTCCTCCCTTTACCATGCTGTCCAAGGCGCATTCATAGACATCGTCCCTGGTAGTCTGGGTGGTTTCAATATAGTGTAGAAGCTCTTTCGGATCACTATGGCAGTGAACCAGGATGTTCACTAGGTTGCTGGGTTCCTCACCGGGATTGGGCTTTTCCACGATGTGTACCAGTTCATTCTGGGAGTTCACCTCGAGATAGCCTCCGGGGAAGTATTTCTCGACTTGATAACCCAGCATATAAGAGGAGGCAGTGCCTTTTTCAGCTTCGGCGATGATTTTGACGTACGCCGAGCCTGAGAAGACATCGTTGGCATTTATTACCAGAAGCTGCCCGTGCAGAAACGGTTGAGCGCATTTCAGTGCGTCGGCGATACCCAGTGGCTCCTTTTGCAGAGCAAGATCGACTTTTGCTCCGGGAAATTTCTTAGTTATCTGCTCTATCTTTGCTATGTTTCCCGGATTGCCGATGATCACAAAATCAGTCAGACCTGCCTCGCAGGCCGTCATTATCTGGTGTTCGAGCAATGGCTTCCCAAGAAAATCCAGGAGGAACTTGTCTTCAGTGATGGGAAACATCCTCTTGCCGCTGCCGCCGCAGAGAAATACCGCTTTCACCTGCTAACCTCCACCAGACTTTGAACGAGTTCTTTGCCTTTGCCTATGAGTTCGTCGCTTATTCGGGTGTCGGTGGCGACACAGACTGTGGATGATTGAGACAGCGTAGTGCCTGTGGCTAATGTGACCTGGCAGCAGGAAGCATGCGACAGATCGTGGTTGACTACGTCGCGGATGCCACTGGTGCCGAATGGCTTCCTTGTGTTCATCTTCTGCCTGCCCGTGCCATCATGAGGCCGGTCTCATCCTCAACCCCACGTCATCCTTCCCCCTACATGTCATCCCGAGCCATATGTCATCCTGAGCGAAGCGAAGGATCTCTGAGATTACCTCCGACAGGCTCAGGGCATGCTTGACTCGCGACACTCCCTCAGAATGACATGAGGGACGAGTAATTACCTCAAATACAAGATAACACGGAATGAGGTGGTTGGCAATAAGCACGGGCTGCAATGACATATGTTAAACTATGCTTCCCGGTCATAAGCGGCACTGTTACCGGAAGTATATGATGACACGGGAAATAGCTTTGTTTCTGCTTACTACCGTTCTGCCCATTAGTGAACTGAGGGGAGGAATACCGTTAGGCATAGTCAGAACGGGGCTATCCCCCTGGTCTGTCTTCGTTATAGCGGTCGCTGCTAACGCCCTGATATTCTTTCCCATATTCTTCGCCTTGCCTTTGTTATACGATCGGTTCCTTTCCCGGATCCCGCTGTTTGACAGGTACCTGGAGAGCCTGAGGAAGAGAGGCAAGCCCAAAGTGGATAGGCATGGCTTCTGGGGATTGACCTTGTTTGTCGCTATACCTTTGCCTATTACGGGCGTCTATACAGGGACAGCTCTGGCATGGCTGCTGGGAATGGATTGGAAGAAGGCCTTTCCTCCAATAGGGATTGGTGTAATCATAGCCGGCGTTATCGTGCTCCTGGGCGCTCTGGGTGTGGTGGAGGTGTTTAACATCTTCGTGAGAAGCTAGGAGCAGTGGCGGCAGGTGCCGTGGTGCTGTTAATTAGCTTTGTCAACGCTCGGCACACTGTGACAATTCCTCCTCTGCCCCAATCCCGCCGACCACGGTGGAGGACTTCGGTGGAGGGCCGCGTTCGTGAGAATGTCGGCGAATAAATCTGGCCTCGCGAAACACCCGTTCTTCGCGACTAGCCAGTTGAATTCGAATGAGCAAACCAGTGGCTATTCTTGCTGCCGGCGAGAGTAATCCGGACAATCGATACAGTCGGTAACCGGAAGGCTGGGTATCCTTGTCTTCGGATACCCAGCCTTCCGGTGATTCTGCCACCCACAATGTTGGCTTTAGCTTTTCCCTATTCTGAACATCTTGGTCCCGCATGTGGGACACACACCTTGAGTGGCCGGCCTGCGGTTCTTCATGATTATGCTCTTGGTATTCGTCATTTCCTTCTTGGCGCGGCACTTCATACAGTATGCTTGCATGTGTTCACCTCCCTTTTTCTACTAGGATAAGCTATCCGTTGCTCGAATGTCAATAGTTTTCATCAAATATTCGTTAAATATTTGAAGGGAGGCTCGTTGCTTATGCGCATTGCTCGCAATTTTGGGGGGCAGAGAAAGCCTATCGAACAATGGGTGGCTGCCTCAGAATTCAGATGCGCGGAATGCATGAATGTGAGCCCCTCATCGGCAAGCTCGCAGCTGACAGTCCGGGTTACTCACTTGGAGGATGTGGCACGCGAGCTAGGCGCGAAGCTGCAGGAGTACCTGTCGTGCCTTCTGACTTGCTCGGGCGCGGTGGCTGATCTGATTTTTCACCTTCAAAGGTAGCTCAGCCATAGTCTTGCCTTTCTCAGGAAGATAGAAGACAGGGTCATAGCCAAAGCCATTCTTGCCTCTAGGCTCAAAGGCAATCATGCCCTGACACTCGCCATAGCATACCTCTGAGCGAGTTCTGGAAGTGGCTATAGCAATAACGCACTTGAAATAGGCTGTTCGGCTCTCCCAGGGAACGCCGTTGAGTTTGGCCAGGAGAAGGCTCACCCTCTCTGTATCGGTAGCGGCTGCACCGGCAAAGCGAGCTGACCGGACACCTGGCTCACCGCGAAGGGCATCCACCTCCAGCCCCGAGTCGTCAGCCAGAGTGGTGAGCTGGCTCAATTCGGCATAGGTAAGGGCCTTCAGCCGGGCGTTTTGCTCGTAACTGCTGCCCGACTCAGTGACAACCTCTGCTATTCCTTGTTCGGCTAGCGTGGTTATCCGGTAACCAAGACCATCCAGGAGAAAGCGGTATTCCTTGATTTTCCCCGGGTTGGAGCTAGCTAAGAGAAGCTCAGGCATTTTCACTCCGCGGGCAATTCGGGAGAATCAGATGTCCTGGAATCTCGGTGCCAGCTTCTTCATCACTTCGGGCATAGTGGTGTATTCCATTTCCTCTAGCGGTAGGCGATGTGGTTCAAACGGACCCATCCGGCGCAGGAAATCCGCCATAATGTTCGCTTGATGACGAGCTTCATCGAAGGCAGGGTCATCGAAGAGGTCACGGGGCCCGATGAGCTTGCCATTAGCAAGTTGGAAACCAGCAGCTACCACTCTTGGTGGACCGTCAAAGCGGGAAGGATTGCTTTCCCGAACAGCTACCGGCATTAACGGACCATGGTGCGAGCCTCTCATCCAGCCCTCTACTATGTGGGGAGACGCAAAGGGTTCCAGTATTTCACCTACAGCGGGAAATTTTCCCTGGGAGCGAATGATGCAGACAGGGTCGTCCTTGCCTATGTATCTGCCTGCCATGAGAGACAATCTCTCAGTAGAGGAGACAGCAGCGATTTCACCACTCTCCTTATGGTAAACTGCTTTGACGGCATAGCGACCCGGCGCGCCAAGAAAAATGAGCATGTCGTAGATTTCCTCAGGAGCGTTGAACCTGATTTTCTTGCTCTCTTTGACGTCGTGGACTTCAAATGTGAAGCCAGAGTGCATGTTAGAGGCAATAACTAGCCCAATAGTGTTAAAAGGGTCAGCAAACATCTTATATAGCGGCAGATTCCATGCGCCAGATGCTGTCTTATCTGCCATGAATATGATTATGGTTTCAGCTTCGCGCTCGGAAAATTGCATCTCAGCTATCCCGGGCCCCATCCCCTTGACATTACCGGAGAAAGCATCGGCCAGAAGGTCCTGTCCTGCACCATGTAGCTTCAAGCTCTTGGCTACATTGGTGCACTCGACAAATGTGTCCCATGCTAACTTGTGGATTTGTTCGCTATCTTCACCCCGTTGGTGAGTCATTATCAACTGGAGATCATCGCCACAAACTGTAACATGATGGTCTGTGAGCAGCCCCTGGCCTTGGGCATGTACCAGCTTTTCCTTAGCCTTTTGTACTACATCTGGGTGGCTGGAAGAATGTCCAACATAGCCACCGACGTCTGCTTTGATAACGCTTAGAGTTAGTTCCATGGCACCTCCCGCCTTAGTCTAGCAAGCGAGAAGGCAAAGGTCAAGCTATTGTACTCGTTCGTGATTAGTGACACTTCTTTCTTGTCATTGCGAGGAGCGAGATTCCTCACCTGCGGTTCGGAACAGGCTCCGCAATCTCTAAGCGAGGTTTCTCAGTCCAGCTATAGCAGGCTCCGGCTTTGCAATGAGATTGCCACGCCCCGACAAGTCGGGGCTCGCAATGACACGGAAGGTTATTACCCGATGTTACAAGCACATGAAGTGTCACTCGTCTATCTGAACTAGATCAGCTATCGGAGAAGGCTTTTTGCCTAAGCGTCTTAGTATCTCCCTAGCTGCCACTGTACCTGAGGCCGAGGCCTGGACTAAGCCCCGGCTTACACCGGCGCCATCACCGGCAGCAAAGATATCGCCGACCTCGGTCTCCAAACAAGGGGTCAACTTCAGCTGACTGGAGTAGAATTTGACCTCTATCCCATAAAGCAGAGTATGCGGGGAAGCGACGCCAGGAACTAGTCTGTCCATAGCTTGGAGCATTTCCACTATGCTTTTGAGATAGCGATAGGGTAGTGCAAAGCTCAGATCTCCGGGGACTGCTGCCCTTAAGCTTGGTTCGATGGGGCTGTTCTGAAGGCGAGCTTGTGTGGAGCGGCGACCATCCATTAGGTCTCCCAATCTTTGCAACAGTACGCCACCGCTGAGGATGTTAGCTAGCCTTACCAGATACTTACCATAGGCAATAGGTTCATGGAAAGGCTCGGTGAAAGTCGTACTCACCAGAACGGCGAAGTTAGTATTTCTTGTCTTCGGTTTGGTGTAACCGATGCCATTGACCGTAATCACAGGGTCGGAGCCACCTGTGGACTCCATGATTACCTCGCCTCCGGGGCACATGCAGAATGTTCTGACTCGGTCATTGAAGCTCTCTGAATAGAACTCGAGTTTCGATTCATACAATGTCGAAGTTAGCTTCTCCATGACTGTCATCGGTACTTCGATCCGGCAACCCACATCTACAGGGTTGGAACGAAGGGTCAGTTTGAGCCTGCGGGCTTCATTGCACAGCCATTCTGATCCCTCCCTCCCCGGGGCTAAGATCAGGTAGCGGCAGCTTAGCCTCTCACCATCGCCAGTTGCAACAACCTTGTCCCCATTATCGTCAACTGTGATACTCTCGATCGTTGTCCTCAGCCTTATCTCCAATCTAGATGACAGATAGCTCTGCATGGCCTCCAATGCTTCATGACAAAACTCCGTTCCCAGGTGACGGAGTTTAACAGGGATCAACCTAAGTCCAGCTAAGGCAGCCTCCTGCTCTAGCGCGGCTATGTTCTCTCCCGTTCCATAGACCTTCAGCGGGGCGCCAAATCTCAGGTAAACGGAATCAACATAGTCTATGAGTTCTGTGGCCCGGTCAAAGCCGATCAACTCTGCGAGCCTGCCACCGATCTGAGTGGACAGAGTCAGTTTGCCATCACTGAAGGCTCCAGCACCTCCAAAACCGCTTACCAGATGGCATGGGGAACAGAGCACACAGCAGGCGCCTCCGTGTTGAAGGGGACAAAGACGAGCAGCGATTTCTCTTCCCTTGTCCAGAAGCAAAACGTTGAGGCCCGCGTTACACAGTTCTAGACTAGCGAATATGCCTGCCGGACCAGCACCGACTATGGCGACATCATAGCTTCTGGCCATCGAGAATCATCCTGGGGGCCGTTGACATAACCAATCGGTGAGGAGGTTTCCTGATTTGAGGAGTTCATCGGCTGCGGAGTAGGGGTCGAGTTCTCCCTTTTCCACCTTCTCAATATACCTGCCTAGTTGCCCATCCTGTTCGATTGACTTGAGCAACTTACGAGTTAGTTTATGTTCTACAGTTTTTATGAAGTCGGATTTGCGCTGCAATTGGCGGCGCTGCGAAAGCTGACCCGTTTCATAGAGGGTCCGGCGATGTAGTTGAATCTGCTTACAAAGCTCTTCGATGCCGACGTCGTTGACGGCTTCCGTTGCTACGACAGGTATGTCCCACCAACTTGGCCCACGAAGATGCAGCATAGCTTGTATGTCACGGAGGAGTTTGTCTGCATCAGGATGGTCAGCCTTGTTGACGACGAATATGTCAGCGATCTCGAATAGCCCTGCTTTCATCGTCTGTATGGCATCCCCGGATTCGGGACATTGTATGACGAGCACGGTATCGGTCTTCTCCATGATATCTACTTCGCTTTGTCCCACTCCTACCGTCTCTACCAGGATGATATCTTTACCCGCGGCGTCCAGCAACTTGATAGCGGACCCGGCAGTTTGTGGTAGTCCGCCCATACTGCCGCGAGTTGCCATGCTGCGGATGAAAACCCCGGCATCAAGATAGTGCTGCTGCATTCTTATTCGGTCACCCAGGACTGCCCCTCCGGTGAATGGGCTTGAAGGGTCTACAGCGATTATCCCGACTTTCAAGTCCTGCTTCCTCATCAACGATGTCAGCTTGTCCACCAGTGTGCTCTTTCCTGTTCCCGGGGGTCCTGTTATTCCAATGCGATGTGCCTTTCCCAGGTGCGGGCTGATGAGCTTCATGATTTCAGGGACTTCACTGCTTTCGTTTTCTACCAGACTGATGAGGCGCGATAGGGCCAAGTTTTCGCCCCTGAGCATCTGTTCCACGAGCTTCATAATCCTGTGGTTTCTCAACTATGTGGTGAGGGCATTCTATAGCTTTCGTCGTTAGCAGTCAAATGAGTTTGCTGGTGGGCCAAGGAGTGCTGAAGATCAACACAATCGTGAGGTAGAGATGTGTATTGATCAACACCGGCAATAGCGCCTGGCGCGTTTCTACATTTCTTCACAGGGGTTTGCCAAGAGGCATTATATACAGGGGCTCAGTTTGCTCCTCTACTCCAAGAATCCCTCTTACTGCTTCGTCACTAAAGGCGCCAACTTCTACTGTGGCCAAGCCCAGAGCTACGGCCTGAAGGTGGATATTCTCTCCCACGTGTCCCACCTCCATATGAACGTATCTTGCTCCGCGCTCGCCATATCTAGAGGAGGTCCTGCGATAAATGGCGCAGATGGCAATGGCCACCGGCGCCTCGGTGATGAACCCCTGGTCCAGAGCTGCCCGGGCCAAATCAGGTCTCAAATCCCCCGGTTTGTGCATGCTCAACGAATGGGAAGCCGCTTCATAGTGGTAGATGCCAGCCTTCAGCGCATCCGGATTTCGCTCTGCCCCGTTAACAATGACCCCCTGTTCGGCAACGAACACGAAGATTTCCAGGGGATAGGTAGCCCCGGCACTGGGCGCTGCCCTAAATGCTCCCTCCCCGGTTATGCCTTGGGCTGACCAGAGTATCTGGCTTAACTGAGACAGGGCCAACGCGTCTGTACGGTATCTACGGACTGACCGGCGCCTCAGTATCGTTTCCTCAACGGAAACGCTACCGCTCAGCTGAGGAGGGGGAAGCTTGATTACGATTTGCCTCACGTCAGATTCTTGGCTACGCTGAGAACGAAAGACTGTTATCTAGCCCTTGATAACGCCCATAGGAACAGCCATAGCCACCTTTCTGGAAATACCGGCTTTATGAACCACGTCTATGATCTCTGTGATATCTTTGTAGGCTTGTGATGCCTCCTCAGCTAGCGAAGAAATGTTCTCCGCCTTGACGGTAATACCTCTGCGCCCTAATTCCAGAACTACATCTGCACCCTTAATGCTCCGCTTGGCGGCGGTCCGACTCAACATTCTTCCAGCACCATGACAGGTGGAGCCAAAGGTCTCATCCATGGCCTTTTGAGTGCCCACAGCAATGAAAGAACAACGTCCCATATCTCCGGGGACAAGCACAGGTTGCCCTATCTTTTTGTAGCAACCGGGAGTGTCCTTATGGCCTGCTGGAAAGGCCCTGGTGGCTCCTTTGCGATGAACACAGACCTTAAGCTTACGACCATCTATCACATGCTCCTCTATTTTGGCTATGTTATGGGCGACATCATAAACCTGCTTCATGCCGAGTTTCTCAGGGCTTCTGCCGAAGACTCTGGAAAAACCTTCTCTAATCCAGTGGGCAATGCACTGCCGGTTAGCCCAGGCATAGTTGGCAGCACATGCCATGGCAGCTAGATAATCCTGACCTTCCGGCGATTCTATGGGAGCGCAGGCGAGCTGCCGGTCGGGGAGCTTTATCCCATACTTAGACACCGCCTGCTCCATTACACGCAGATGGTCAGTACATACTTGGTGACCAAAGCCACGAGAGCCCGTGTGAATCAACACCAATATCTGGCCTATCTCGGTGATGCCCATAACGCTAGCTGTGTCGGAGTCAAATATCTCCTTCACTATTTGAATCTCCAGAAAATGATTCCCTGAGCCCAGTGTGCCAGCCTGAGGCATGCCTCTCTTTGCAGCTTTGTCGCTTATCTTGCCGGGATCTGCACCACCAATACATCCACTTTCCTCAGTAACATCCAAGTCTTCCTCAGAACCCAGGCCACGCCTCACTGCCCAACGGGCTCCTTCGACCATCAGTTCGTTCATCTCTTTTTGCCCTAATCTGATCTTTCCCTCAGAGCCAAGGCCTGATGGTACATCAAGGAATAGTCCGTTGATGAGTTGAGCAATTCGGGGCCGCACTTCATCTTCGCTGAGATTAGTACGCAACAATCTTACGCCACAGTTAATGTCATAACCCACTCCGCCAGGGGAAATTACGCCGTTTTTGACATCCATTGCTGCTACACCCCCTATAGGGAAGCCATAACCCCAGTGGATGTCCGGCATGGCCAGTGAGTAACCCACTATGCCCGGCAGAAAGGCAACATTGGCGACTTGTTCAGGCGTTTGTTCCTCACACATGGATTCCAGCATTTCCTTGCTGGCATAGATTAGGCCGGGGACTCTCATGCCAGTTTTGTAATTCTCAGGAATCTTCCAGCGATAATCATCCACCTTAATGAGTTGCCCTTGCCATGGTGCCATGTTCTTACCCCCTAAACGTCAAAGATTACTTGCGCCCGGTAACCGTTACCGTTTCTATCTAGCTTCAACATATGATATGTGGCTGCTTTTACTCCTGCATTTATCTTGTGTTTCAGTGGGCTGAATTCCTCCCCGTAGCAATCAGCCTTGAGCCGATTGAGGGTCAAGCTGCTAATATCGAAGCGGTTGAACAAAATGTGTTTGACATCAAACAGGTAGATGAGCTCGTTGAGCCATTCAACGAGCAGATTGTCTCTGCCCTTGCTCCTTACTTCCAGACCAAGGCGCAGTTTCTCTTCAATGCTTTCAGGCTCGGTAATCAGACTAAATAGAGCCAGAGCGGCATTGGAGAAGAGTTCCTCGACATCTGCTCCATAGGCGATGATGCCGACATCAGCAGTATGGTCAATTATCTCAAAAGTCTTTTTCATTCCCGGGACGCACAATTATACAAAATAGGAGACAACATCTCCACTTACGCTTCCTTGTTTTGCACTTCACCGAAGCTGTTGTTACAATCAGGGCCGAATCCTTCGGCTTGACTTCTCGATGTAGAAAGGTTATATGGTTCTATAATCTGGGAAATCGCTACTAAAGGCAACGTGAATCTGCAGCTGCCAAATTTGCAAGGAGTTTAGCCCGACGAGGTGGATACTGATGCCCGCTGAGCATTATATGGAATGTGCTCTATCTTTGGCTAGATTGGCTATGGGATATACCAGTCCTAACCCGGCGGTGGGAGCTGCGGTTGTCAAAGATGGAGTTGCTGTGGGCATGGGATATACTCAGCCTGCTGGCTCCGAGCATGCTGAGGTTATGGCACTTCATCAGGCCGGTGATAAGGCCCACGGTGCTGTCATGTATGTTACCCTTGAGCCTTGTTGTCACTATGGGCGTACACCGCCTTGCACTGAAGCTATAATCGGTGCCGGCATTTCTGAAGTCTATATAGCCTTGCTGGACCCCAACCCAGTGGTTTCGGGGCATGGTATGAGCAAGCTCAGCAAAGCGGGTATCAAGACCTACGTAGGTATGTGTAAGCAGGAAGCTTGCGAGATAAACGAGGCTTATATCAAACACATTACCACGGGTCTGCCATTTGTTATAGCCAAATTCGCCATGAGCCTTGACGGTAAGATTGCCACCAAAACCGGTGACTCTAAATGGATAACGAGGGAAGAGGCAAGGAAGTATGCGCATGCTCTACGCTATACTGCCGACGCCATAATGGTAGGGGCAAACACCATTATTGCTGATAATCCTCACCTTACTGCCAGAGGTTGCGGCGGCAGAGGCGGCACAGGGAAAATGCAGCCTCTGCGCTTGGTTGTTGATGGCAAAGGAAGAGTACCTTCCGACGCTCACGTTTTTGAGCCACCGGGCGGAGTTCTGCTTGCTGTGGTAGCTCCCTTTGATTCTGCAAGAAAGGAGAAATTCGTACAGGCGGGTGCCGAAGTGCTGGAACTGCCGGGAAGAGATGGGGCGGTGGATATTGCGGAGTTGTTGAAGTTGTTGGGTAAGCGAGGGATTGTCACCGTCTTGGTGGAGGGAGGTGGTGAGCTTCTCGGTTCGCTTTTCGACCGTAGGGCCGTAGACAAAGTGTTGGTTTTCATCTCACCGGTCATAATCGGGGGTGGAGCGGCTGCGAGTGTGGCAGGAAACGGCGTCGACAGTATGGCTGAGGCTCTGCGCCTTAGCCGAGTTGCCATAAAGACTTTCGGCGACGATGTATTAGTCAGTGGATACGTGGAGAAAGGATTACCGCAAGGAGCCTAGTATTCTGCGGGTGCGGCAGCATGTTCACAGGGATAGTTGAAGAGATTGGCGTCGCCAAGGATAGGGGACAGGATCGCTTGGCAGTCGAAGCCAGTAAGGTGCTTGAGGGGATGAAGCCGGGTGATAGCATAGCAGTTAATGGCGTTTGCTTGACGGTTGTCTCCTTGGAAAAGCGCCGTTTCAGTGCTAATATTATGCCTGAGACGCTGCGCCGCACTAATCTCGGTGTCCTTCATTACAACGGCCAGGTGAATTTGGAAAGGGCACTAGCGCTGGGAGGGCGCCTCGGTGGTCACCTTGTCTTGGGGCATATCGACGATACGGGGGAAGTGATGGATATGACTGGCGAAGAAGGCGGGCAAATCATGAGGATTTGGGCGCCTGCCAGACTAATGCCTTACATTGTAGACAAAGGCTCTATTGCTATCGACGGTGTTAGTCTTACCGTCGCAGCCTTTGACGCCCGTTCCTTTGTTGTGTCTCTGGTAGCTTACACTATTGAGCACACTACATTAGGAATGAGAAGACCCGGTGACAAAGTCAATTTGGAGACAGACATCATAGCCAAGTATGTGGAAGGACTCACAGAGCGAAGAAGACAGGATCTGAGCCTTGAGTTCCTCAGCGAATATGGCTTTGTTGAGGGAACAGATGCTAGCTAGCATTTCCGAGGCCATTGAAGATATAAGAGCGGGCAAGTTTATCATTCTCGTCGATGACGAGTCACGGGAGAACGAAGGCGATCTGGCCATAGCTGCTGAGAGGGTCACTCCCGAGGCCATAAACTTCATGACCAAGTATGGTCGGGGATTGATCTGCCTTCCTATTACCGGGCAGAGACTCGACGAATTGGGAATTCCTATTATGGTTACCAACAACACCTCGCGTCATTCTACTGCCTTCACAATTTCTATTGAGGCGAAGGATAAGGTTACCACGGGCGTCTCGGCCTTTGATCGAGCCCAGACCATACAGACGGTGCTTGATCCTGATACCAGGGCGGGCGATCTGGTTCAGCCGGGGCATATATTCCCTATTCGTGCCAGGGAAGGCGGAGTTCTGGTTCGAGCGGGACACACGGAAGCTATTGTGGACCTTGCCAGATTGGCTGGGCTTTATCCTGCTGGCGTCATATGTGAGATCATGGACGAGGATGGTACTATGGCTCGTCTGCCTCAGCTTGAGGCTGTGGCTTCTATGTTCGACTTAAAGATTGTAGCCATCTCTGATTTGATTGCTTACCGTATTCGTCATGAGAAACTGGTACAAAGGGTGACTGAGGCGAGGCTTCCTACTAAGCACGGCGAGTTCACAGCCGTGGCTTATAGAAGCGCTGTCGATGCCGCTGAACACATGGCTCTAGTTAAAGGCAACATATCAGGTGATGAGTCTGTACTGGTGCGCGTGCACAGTGAATGTGTGACAGGAGATGTCTTTGGCAGTTTGAGATGCGATTGCGGGGCTCAGATTGAAATGGCCTTGCAGAGCATAGCCGAAGAAGATCAAGGAGTCTTTCTCTATATGAGACAGGAGGGGAGGGGGATCGGGTTTCACAACAAGCTTTGCGCCTATGCCCTTCAGGACCAAGGGATGGATACGGTGGAGGCTAACATAGCTTTAGGTTTTGGTCCTGACTTGAGAGATTACGGAGTGGGCGCCCAGATCTTAGCCGATTTGGGTTTACATAATATTCGTCTGCTGACTAACAACCCTAAGAAGGTGATTGGTCTGGAAAGCTACGGAATCAGGATAGTCGAGACCGTTCCGCTGATAGCTCCATCTACCCCTTATAACATCCGCTATTTGAAAACCAAGCAGAAGAAGCTAGGGCATATTCTAGGCATAGAGGAGGGCGAGTAATGGCTAAGCATTATGAAGGTTTCCTGACAGGAAAAGGCCTCAAGTTTGCTGTAGTAGTTTCTCGATTCAATGAGTTAATAACTACGAAGTTGCTTGAGGGAGCAAGAGACGCTTTGCTGCGTCATGGCGTCAATGATGAGGACATCGGCGTTGTCTGGACTCCAGGCTGTCTGGAGATCCCTCTTATGGCGAAAATACTGGCACAGAGTAACAAATACAATGCCGTCGTTTGCCTTGGAGCGGTGATCCGTGGCGGCACTCCGCACTTCGAGTATGTTGCCTCCGAGGTGAATAGGGGAATCGGCAACGTAGGTCTGGATACCGGCCTACCGGTGATACAAGGTATAATTACAGCCGATACCTTAGAGCAGGCTATTCAGAGAGCGGGGGGCAAGGAAGGCAATAGAGGATTCGCCGCCGCGGTGAACGCTATTGAAATGGCAAATCTTATTAAGGCCCTTCAGTGATCCTGTAAACTTTATCGCCTCGCCTGACCCTGTCGGGAACTTCTATGCCCACGATGTCACGGGGCTTGCCCTCAGTGACGCTAACGCGCTCGATCTGCATCGATTTTACGGGCAGTTCCATGTCCGTGGAGTTGCCCTTGACATGGATCTTATCACCTATCCTCAATGTGCTGCTTAGCTGTATACCAGCTACCACAGGCTTAGCAAAGAAGTCCGTCACCTTGCCGATTTCCACTTCGGACATCTCCAGAGTACCTCCTTTCGGTCAACTATAATACAGTTCCTCAGGTCAGAAAATCAACATGAAAAACCAGGAAATGCCTTGACAAGTCGTGCTGCTGCACGTATGATAGTAAGTCAAATAAGTTTGATTGGAGGTGGCAAACTATGACTGAGAAGAAAGCAGGGCAACCATATGCTATGGAGGAGATACTCTCTTTCGATCGCATCAGGAGGGCCATGACGAGTCGAGTTCTGGACAGGATAGAAGACCTGTGGCAGGGAAAACAGCCTATAGGTGTTGAGCAGATAAACGAAGTGATCGCAGATGAATGGAAGAGAGTCAAGGAGGCGGTAAGGTCATCGCCGGCCGCCCGGGATGCCTTGCGGAAGTACTTAGAACGCACCGTCGCTGAACAAATAGATAAGCTAATGAAACAAGACAAAGCTGAGCTAGAATCAATGGGCGTCGTAGAGAAGAGTCTGTAAATTGGTTTCACAAGATAAAGCTGGTCCAGTCGAACAGGTCAATCAGGACCTGGACATAGGGCAGCTGATCAGGCGTCTTGATATGTTAGATGAAAGGCTAGATAACATGGACTCCATAGTGACATCACTTGTGGAAAGAGTGATGGGACGACCTCTTGTTATGGAATTAGGCTGCCCCAGTTGCGGTCAAACCATTCAGATCAATGTCACCGCCGGCGTCAGGCTGCGAGGTAGGGAATAGCCGCGGTGAGCATCGTTCATGCATCGATGGCAAACTTCTGAGTCGCCCAATGAGAGCCGGTCTTCCATTTCTGCTATATTGTCGAAGGTTTGCCCCGTTTAGCTATGTTTGCTACAATCGTCGAACGGGCGGTTAGCTCAGTGGTTAGAGCGCTGCGTTGACATCGCAGAGGTCACTGGTTCAAGTCCAGTACTGCCCACCATAGCATCAGTTCTATCCGAGGAACTGCTGTTAAGAGAATTGTTGGAGGCAGTGCTCGGACCGGAGGGGAGGAGGCGACTGATGTTAAGACATTTGGATAGGGATAAACTCTTTAAGCTCTACGATACCGATCTAGTGTTGAGGCTACGAAACGCCAAGAACTTGAGCGACACTAGGAAGATGCTGACCAGGTTCAAAGAGTACCTAAACGGCTATCCACCCTTACCTGAACTGGCCAAGGCATTCTTAAGCCAGTTTGCCAATAGAAAGCCCCGAACGCTTTACCGTTATACTCAGATGATTAGGGTTTTCATGAAGTGGTACGGTGAGCCAATGGATGACTTCAAGGTAAAAGTGCCAAAGAATATGCCACCTTATACTGAAGACAGTGATATTGAAAAGTTGTTTAGTGCCATTCAGAACAAGAAAACGCACAAAGGTTGCATTACCAGGGACAGCTTGCTAGTCGAGCTAGCACTCAAAACGGGCATGAGACGCTCTGAGTTGGCCAATTTGGAGCCAAGGGACATACACTCTGACTTCCTGGTTGTGATGAACGGGAAAGGCGGTAAGGATCGGCTTATACCGCTAACCCAAAGTACCGCCCAAAGGCTACAAAACTTCGTGGGGGATATGAAACCTGATGAAAAGGTATTCAAGCTCAAAGCACCATGCATCAGCAACAAGATAAGGCAACTAGCCAGAAAGGCAGGGCTTGGCGGTTTTCATACTCACACAATGAGGCATAAATTCGCCACCGACTTGCTTGAGAAGGGAGCCAATATTAAGGTAATTCAGGAATTACTGGGCCACGAGAATTTAGCCACTACCGAGGTCTATTTGTCAGTGACAGACCGGGGTCTACGGCAAGCCGTAGAGCTACTTGACGACCAACGTAGCAATAGAGCCAAAAATAGAGTGAAAGTGGGGGACAAGACCTACAGGGTAGTGCCTTGGTCAACAGTGGAAGATGTGTATGTATCGAAGCCTATAAAGTGAAATATCGACCCTTTTCCTGATTGAACATTTTGCTGAAATGTGTCTCATTTTCATACACGAGTGCCCGCTCCTGAACTCGGCTCACCTCTAGCTGAGAGTTTCAATGTCTAGAGCTGCGCTTCGCCTTACCACTGTCTTGCTCCGCTCTTTCATCGCTCTTTCCCCGCTCTTACGCACTTCCACCTGTCTGAGCATTGCTCTCGCGGCACTTCCATCTCGCTGGTGCCTCTCCTAGCTCTTACCATGCTTGCATCATACTTCTGCATTACTCTCGCTCTTCCTTCGCTCTCACTTCGCTCCTCTCCCGCTCTCACTTCGCTCCTCCCTCCCTCTCGTTCTTGCTCTTGCCTTATGTGTCTATGGTATTCAAAAAGCAATTCCCGTTTTTGTGAATTAGCCCAAAGCTTTGTGTTGATGTCCATG
>JAUWQY010000024.1 GCA_030610855.1 Dehalococcoidia bacterium | reverse complement strand
GCCGGAGCCTGCTGTAGTTGGACTGAGGAACCTTGCTTACAGATTGCGGAGCCTGTTCCGAACCGCAGGTGAGGAATCTCGCTCCTCGCAATGACAAGAAACAAGTGTCACTAATCACCTGAACGAGTACAAATGCCTGACAAGTGAGGGGGATATAGTACAGTTTGCAGGTTACAGTTTCGGGAGAACTAAGCTATTGTTCGAATTGAATCATGTGGGGCTGAAATGAGCAAGGTTGTTGAGGTCGAGAATCTTGTCAAAAGGTACGGTTCCCTGGCGGCCGTGGACGGCGTCACATTCAGTGTTGAAGAAGGCGAGGTTTTCGGAGTACTGGGCCCTAATGGCGCGGGCAAGACGACCACGGTGGAGATGATAGAAGGGCTGCGTAAGCCGGACAGCGCTCCATCCGGGTTTTCGGAATCGACACTCTCAGGGAGCCGGAGCGGATTAAGGAACTGATAGGCGTGCGGCTACAGACGACCTCTCTTTACGACCGCATTCGCGTGAGAGAGGCGGTAGACCTTTTCGCGGGGTACTACCACAGAGCAATTCCGACGGCTACGCTTCTTGACGAGGTGTCTCTGACTGACAAAATGAACAGCTATGTCAGCGAGCTTCTCATTGCCGGCGGGTGGTTCGCCGGCAGCCTGGTGGCGGCAATTCGGCTGTTTCGCTGGGAATAGTAGCCTTATTGCTTGCGCAGCATTTCGGCTCTGGTTCGCTTTCCACAGCGGGAACACCCGAGGTATGTCCAGCCTCCCCCTCCCGCCCCATGGGGGCTTATCGCGTCGGTGAAGATCGAGATTTCAATTCGTGACCGCAGTTTCTATAACGATAAGCTGTGTTCGTGGCATGCCATCTGATAAGCACGAAGGCACCGCCCACGACTATCACCGCCCAGGCCAAAGCTCCAACAGCGCCTCCCGGCATCAAAAGGAATGCCCCGACGCCAATTGCGGCGGTGTATACAGCCACATAGATCGCCGTTCTTGCCCGGTCTGCCTTGTCGGGCTTGCGGTACTCCATGTCAGAACAGCCTCACCATAACCATGCCTGCCCGATGGGTTCACAGAACGATTAGCTCGGCATCCAGATCTTCCGTGCGGCTATGGCATCCACATAACCCGGCAGCATCAGCGAGTCGGCGGACTTTGTGTGGAAGATGAACCTCCGGTAAGCTGCTAGATAACGATAGTTGGTCTTGATTACGGCTCCCTCAGCCATTATGACCAGCGGGCGGCTGTCTCTTTCCCTGGCGAGTATCGCCATAATACTTCGGGATGGACCTCAACGATAGCGCCGGATGCCTTGATCGCGTTGGCCATCGCTGCTGCCACTCCTGCCCCTGCTGCATATGCCGTCGTACATACCTCCCTGACGGTGCGTTATCATACCGGTGAAACCTGGCTGCATTGTGTCACGACCTCTTGCCAAGCCCCTCATTTATCGCCTTCATCACGGCCTCTGGCTTCCTGGTGGAGAAGACGAACTCCTGGTACCTGCCCAGCCTGTCTTCCACGACGAGCCGTGGCGCACCGATGATATTGTAGACCAGCCTTCTCTTGCCACCGACCCGTGCCATGCGAACGCCCCAGCCCCCGTATCTGAGCGCGGACGCTTCGTCCAGTCGGCAATCGACAACTCTGCCCCAGGGTATATGATGCCGGATGATGCCGTAACCCACAGAGATGCCCCGTATCGTCACCCTGATGGTCAGCGTGGCGAAGTTTACCCCGATGACCGGGAAGAGCAGTATCATGCCGATGAGCAGAGAATCCGGGGCCGGATTCGTTCCCAACGGGCCGGAGACCAGCTGTCGGATGAGCGCAGCCAGCAGAGCGAGAGCGACTATGCTCATGATAATGATGTTCCATCTGGAGTAGATTCTTTCTTCGTATAGGTTGCCCTCCATTGTCAGTTACCTCACTCGATACTACTGATGGCAGCTCTACCGCGGAGCTTTGCAGTTCCTTCACGCCTGTCCTGAGGGGTCTTGTCTTCTTGGCAGGTGCCACGATTATGACATGTCACATGCGCCATCGTGCCCGATCCTGCTATTCCTCGCCATAGTTCTGCTCCACGAACTTCCAGTTCACCAGGTTCCAGAACGCTTCTACGTATTTGGCCCGGGCATTCCTGTAGTCAATATAGTAAGCATGCTCCCACACGTCACATGTCAGCAGCGGTTTCCTACCTTCCCTCAATGGATTGCCCGCATTGCTGGCAGCCTCGATTGCCAGGCTGCCGTCGGGGTTTTTCATCAGCCAGGCCCATCCCGAGCCGAAGAGTGTCACGGCTGCGTTCGTGAACTTCTCCTTGAATTGAGCAAATGAGCCGAAGCTCTTGACCATGGCACTGGCCAGTGCTCCAGAGGGTCCGCCGCCGCCCTTCGGCGATAGGCAGTTCCAGTAGAAAGTGTGATTCCAGACCTGTGCCGCGTTATTGAATATACCGCCCGAAGCCTTCTTCACGATATCTTCTAAGGCCAGGCTCTCGAACTCGGTGCCCACTATGAGCTTGTTGATATTATCAACGTATGTCTTGTGATGCTTGCCATAGTGATATTCCAGGGTCTCAGCCGATATGCCGGGAGCCAATGCCTCCTTCGCATACGGCAGTTCAGGTAGTTTGTGTTCCATCTCAGTCTGTCCCTCCGATTTCTTATCAGTTACCTAGTAATTCTCGGCCAGCAATTCGTAGTATGCCTGCGAATGCTTGCATGCCGGACATATCTTGGGAGCCTCAGTACCTTCGTGGACGTAGCCGCAGTTGGTGCAATGCCATTTCACGGAGGCCGCCCTCTTAAATACTTCGCCCCGAGACACGTTCTGTGCGAGCTTCCGGTATCGCTTCTCGTGGAACTCCTCCACCTCGGCAATCTCCTTGAAAGAAGTCGCTATATCGCCAAAACCTTCTTCCTTTGCCACCTTCTCCATGTCGGTGTAGATTCTGCTCCACTCCAGTTTCTCACCATCCGCCGCAGCTTCGAGATTCGTCTTCGTGTCTCTCACGATCCCTGCCGGGTAGGCAGCGACGATTTCCACATCCCCGCCTTCGAGGTATTTGAAGAAAACCTCGGCGTGTTCCTTCTCGTTTCCGGCGGTCTCTATGAATATATTGGCAATCTGCTCATAACCCTCTTTGCGCGCAGCGCTGGCAAAGAAGGTGTAGCGGTTCCTCGCCTGGGACTCACCGGCGAAGGCGGCGAGAAGGTTCTTCTCTGTCCGGGTACCTTTCACTGATTTGGCCATCAACTTATCCTCCTATTTGTCGATCTTTTCCATGGGTTCGCCACAGCATACGAGGGTGCCAACACCAACCTTAGTTAGCGTAACCTCATTGCCACAGATGTTGCACCTGTATTTGTCTCCGACCTTCTTGGTTACCATAGGGTGCCTCCTTTTTGGTTTATCTATACTAGCGCTGAAGGCGGTTGTCTGTGTGGATTTCGAGGTTCTGACATTCCAGGCATAAGCCGCCCAATTCCAGATGATGGCGTGTTACTTTGAGCCCGGTGCTTCTCGCTATCCTGGTCTCGATTGCGGCATCGATGGGCTCATCCAGATCGAGGATTTTGCCACAGCGGTCACAAAGAAAATGATAATGCATGCCGGTATTGCCGTCAAAACGAGCTGTATCATTGGATGTGTGCATCTCAGAGACCTCACCCGCCTCCTTCAGTAGTCTGAGGTTGCGGTAGACTGTTGCCAGACCTATGTTGGGTATCTCTTTCTTCACCCGCTCGTATATCCATTCCGCAGAAGGATGCGATGTCGTGCCTCTCAGCACCCGGATAATAGCTTCCCTTTGTTTTGATTTCCTGTTCATGTTCTCGCAGAATATGATAATGATAATTATTATTATGATAACATGCATGGTGATTTCTGTCAAAAAGCATTGCATTGACAGACCTCACCACCGGCGACCTAGTGCTCAACCGATTCTTGTTCACCATGGAGATACCGTGTTCCCTGCTCAGACTGTTGCTAGCATTTTGCCAGGAAGACGCAGTAAGGCTCGTCTTTATTGATTGGTCGCATTGAACGGCTAACAGTTCGCTGCGGTGGTACTCATTGCCTCTGCTATTCTTATTCTCACCTTGACAACAACGGGGGGAGTTCATTATACTCTATGTTAATCGACATGTTGTTTCATTTGTAATTGTATATGAGACTCACAGCCAACAGGATCGCGGGAATCCTCCGGGAGCATGGATACAAACTCACTCCGCAGCGCCACGCTGTGCTGAAAGTCATCGCTGCGAGTCATGATCACCTGACCCCGGAGGTGATACATGAGAAGGCCCGTTTGAATAATCCTGGCATCGGATTGATTACGGTTTACCGCACTTTAGGCCTGCTTAACGATTTGAACTTGGTGTGCCGTGTACATTCGCCAGATGGGTGCCGTAGTTACATGATGCGAAGGCCAACGGACCATCACCATCATCTAATGTGTTCTGGCTGCGGCAAGGTTGTTGATTTTGCCGGATGTGCTCTGGCCGACCTGGAGCAACGACTGCTTGAGGAGACAAGGTTTAACATTAGCGGGCACCTGCTTGAATTCTACGGACTGTGCCCCGACTGCTGCATACCTGCTTCGGTGTAGAGCAATGCCTGGTGGCAAATCGAGAAGGGGGGGCAATACATACGCTGGAGTTGAGCGACGTCTGCAACAAACGAACTGGACAACAATCACTGCTATGGCCACGAGGAGGCCATAAGCGATGAGGAAAGCTGACAGAAGAGTTCTCCTAGTAGCTACAGCAGTAATGATATTGATTGTGGTTTTGGTGGTACTGGCCCTTAGGGCCACGTCCCAAGAAACAGATAGCGACACGCTTGTGGTGGCGGTGACCATTCTGCCGCAGGCCGGATTTGTCGAAGCTATCGGCGGCGATAGGGTTGAGGTCCTGGTCATGGTTCCGCCCGGCGCCTCTCCGCATATCTATGAGGTAACACCCGACCAGATGATAAAGCTATCCAGGGCTAAGATGTATGTCAAGGTCGGCTTGCCGGTGGAGTTCGAGCTTGCCTGGATGGATAAGCTCATAGCGGCAAATGAGTCTATGCATGTGGTCAATTGCTCTGAGGGGATACAGGTTCTTGAAATGGATGAAAACCATCATGATCATGACCACGAACAGGACCATGGTCATACGGGGCTTGATCCTCACATCTGGCTCTCGGTCAGGAACGCCGCGATAATGGTGCAGAATATTTGCGCCGGACTGGTGCGGGTTGACCCGGCAAATCAGGACTATTATGAGGAGAACCGTGATGACTACCTGGAGCAACTTGAAAAGCTGAATAGCGAAATCGAAGAAAGCCTGTCTGACGTAGAAAACCGTAGATTCATCGTCTTCCACCCGGCTTGGGGATACTTCGCTCGTGACTACGACCTGATACAGATTGCGGTGGAACAAGACGGTAAGGAGCCTGATATCGACTATCGAATCCGCCTGATTGAAGAGGCAAGAGAACACCATATCCGGGTTGTTTTCCTGTCACCGCAGTACCCCACTAGAAGCGCGGATGTGATTGCCAGGGAAATCGGCGGCAGGGTAGTCATCATCGATCCACTGGCGAAGGACTTTATCGGCAATATGCGCGTTGTTGCGTCGGCGATGAAGGAGGCGATGCAGTAGGCGAATATGGATGCCCCGGCAATTGTTGAGCTGAAGGATATCTGGGTTAGCTACGGTGAGGTGCCCGCGCTGGAGAATGTCAGCCTCTCCGTCTTTGAGCACGATTTCCTTGGTATCATCGGCCCCAACGGCGGCGGCAAGAGTACGCTCCTGAAGGTGATTCTGGGATTGATCAGGCCTCAATACGGTTCTGTGTCCGTATTCGGTCAGTCTCCTGAGCAAGCCCGGGGCCATCTCGGGTATGTTTCCCAGCGATACTTGTTCGACCGTGATTTCCCGGCCAGTGTCTGGGATGTAGTATTGATGGGACGCTATAGCCGGGCAGGCATTCTGCGCCGCTACGACGATCGCGATAGGGCGGAGGCAGAAAAAGCTCTGGCAATTGTTGGTATGCTGGAACAGCGGGGCAAACAGATTGGCAGGCTTTCCGGAGGCCAGCAACAGAGGGTTTTTGTCGCCCGGGCGCTGGTCGCCGAGCCCAGATTGCTGCTCCTCGACGAGCCAACCGCCAGCATAGACTCCACTATGCAGACCGAGTTCTATGACCTGCTCGAGGGACTGAAGGATAGTCTGACCATTGTGATGGTATCCCACGATATCGGTGCTGTTTCCGTGCATGTAGATAAGATTGCCTGTCTGAACCGTCAGATGTACTACCATGGCTCTAAAGAAATCACGCCCGAGATACTGGAGGCAACCTACCAATGCCCGGTACAGCTAATCGCCCATGGTACGGTACCGCACCGGGTGTTGAGGGAACACTGACGATGCTGGAAGCTTTGCAGTATGAGTTCATGCGTAACGCACTGATTGCGGGGCTGCTGGCAGCGGTGGCCTGTGGCATTGTCGGCGTCTATGTCGTGGTGAAAAGGATAGTGTTCATCAGCGGCGGCATTGCTCATGCCTCCTTCGGCGGAATCGGTCTCGGGTATTTCCTGGGTATCAATCCCATTATCGGAGCTTTGTTCTTCTCTCTGGCCTCCGGTCTTGCTATAGGAGGCATAATCAGGAGGACAAGGCTTCCGGCGGATACGGCCATCGGTATTCTCTGGGCGGTGGGTATGGCCTTAGGAGTTGTGTTCATTGCCCTGACACCGGGATACGCTCCCGACCTGATGAGCTATCTCTTCGGCAGTATCCTGACTGTACCGTTCAGTGACATAGTGTTGATGCTTGTACTGGTCGCCGTTATCATCGGAGTCGTCGCAGCCCTGTACAAAGAGTACCTTATTCTGTCTTTTGACGAAGAATACGGCACCGTGGCAGGTGTGCCTGTCGAGAGGCTCTACCTTCTCTTGCTCGCCATGATTGCTCTAACGGTGGTCGTCCTTATCCAGGTCGTGGGCATGATACTGGTCATTGCCTTGCTCACCTTCCCGGCCGCGATGGCGCGGCAGTTTACCCACAACATGAAGACGATGATGTTGCTTTCGGTTCTCTTTGGATTCCTGTTCACCCTAGGTGGGTTGTGGCTCTCTTACGAGCTGAAACTGCCGTCGGGAGCAACTATAGTCTTGCTCGGTGGAGTGACACTGGCACTATCTCTCGGGCTATCCTGGCTACGCATGAGGTATCATAGAACCAGAAGGGTGGCATAGCGTCGCCTTTTCGTGGATGACATATCAGTGAAGAAGATCAGTCAGTCATGGATGTCAATCTTTCTGGTCCGATGCAGATTCCGTTCCAGCCTCCTTCCCCTGACCTGTTCTTGCATCCTTCCTCTTACGGGCGGCCTGTATCGACTGTACCTTCACAATGGCAAGACCGAGGCCAGCGGCCAGTGAGATCAGCAGCATATCACCGGACCCGCCACATGAACCACCGCAAAAGAGGCACATTTCTCTTTCCTCCTCAGTCAGGCAGTACGAGTCTGGTAGAGAGCATTATGCCGTATTGTGGCTTCGGGGTCACATGTGCTCACTAGATATAGCTTCACGGGGTGAAGCGTGGGCATATCATTCAGGAAGCGGGTTGCCATCTTTGAGAAACCACAGGCATTAATGCTTCGCTTACACTATGCGTATAGACTATGCCGATCCGCTGAACCGTTGTGTCTCATGTCTGTGGGCGTTTGGAAATGCCACGTTGGAGTCCATAGGGCGGGATTGGCAGGCTCAGTCTGCGGACCTGTGGTGACCACGGTGACGTTGTGTGTGCGCCTGAACGCGCGAATCTAGCCGGCAGGGCCCCACCCGATGTCCGTCCACTCCTCAACATTGCACTGGAGGTACGAGTTGTCTCCTACAGCGATCGCAGTGCCGTTATCCTTAAGCCCAACGGTGTGGGTGAAACCTGCGGCGACCTGGACAATGTTCGTCCAGTCGTCAACATCGCACTGGTCATGGGAGTGGTCTCCCGCGGCGACCACGGTGCTGTCGTGCTTGAGCCCGACTGTGTGCATGCCACCTGCCCCCACCTGTATTATGTCGCTCCAGTCGCCCACGTCGCACTGCCCGAGGTAGTTGTCTCCCACGGCAACCACGGTGCCGTCCCGCTTTAGCCCCACTGTGTGCATGCCGCCCGCTGCGACCTGCACTACGTTCGTCCAGTCGCCGACATGGCATTGCCCCAGGTAGTTGTCGCCCATGGCGACCACGGTGCCATCGTCCTTAAGCCCCACCGTGTGCCAATCGCCTGCCGCCACCTGTACTATGTCACTCCAGCCGCCGACGTCGCACTGCCCTAAGTAGTCGTCTCCGACTGCGATCACTGAGCCGTCGCCGCTGAGCCCAACTGCATGCAGCGCGCCTGCTGCGACCTGCACTATGCCGCTCCAGTCGCCGACGTCGCACTGTCCATACAAGTTGTCGCCGATGGCGACCACGGCCCCATCGTCCTTAAACCCCACTGTGTGCCAATCGCCTGCTGCCACCTGTACTATGTCACTCCAGTCTCCGACATCGCACTGCCCATAATCGTTCCGTCCCACGGCCACAACCGTGCCGTCGGCTCTAAGCCCAACCGTGTGATAGCTGCCTGCGGCAAGTACGGAGGCATATCGGAGCTCAAAACTAGCTGCTATGGAATAGTTGCCGTTCATGATGATGGTGGTTGTGGCAGAGTTGATGTTGGCGACAGTGTCCACATTGCCGGTCCATCCGACAAAACGGTACCCATCCTCAGCTTCGGCCGCCAGGTTGACCACTGTTCCCTCGGCATAGGCAAAACTCCCTTCGCCAGGGCTGGTTACTTCGCCGCCTCGTGTGCTCGAGATGGTAAGGTCGTACTGAACAGGATAATCACCACAGCCTACCATCATTAGGATGAGGGCTGCCGTAACCAGAAGAACGGTAGGTATCTGCACGTAACGGTATCGCTTCGAAGCATGTTCTAACTTCATGCTTGACCTCCTCTGTCGCAGTTCAGCTCTTTGAAAACCCTCGGTTTATGGTAATGTCACGCACCCCGCACTGTCAACCCTACGGAAAGATGGCACAACTGCATCTTCTTCAATCTTGACCATCACGAGGCGGAAAACAAATGCCGGAACCAGATTTCGAGATTCGCAGTCGGGGCACGATTTGGACTTCCACCTGCCGCAACAGCAAAGCTCATGTTCGCCTGAGAAATGCCAGGGTGATTGCCAAAGCAAGAAGCACGGGAACTGGAGTTATGAGGAGACCAGTATCGGTCCCCACGATGCCTCCCACCCATCCCATTAGGGGTGCCCCGATGGCTACGCCAGCGGTGAGCAGAGCATGGAACAGACCGGTAGCCACGCCGCGCTCGTCCATATTGGTATGGTCGGTAACAAGTGCTGACATTGAGGGAAACAAGAAGCCGTAACCTATCCCATATAGGGCCATAAGCGCGGCGAGAAGCGGAAAGCCGGACAGCGAAGGCAGTACAGTCAGCGAAAGGAGAACGCATAGCAGGCCGCCAACTATTGGCGGTAGCCGTCCAACCCTGTTGGAGATGGCCCCTCGCACCATTCAATAACATTGGTCGACCACACATCGGCTAAGGCCTTTTCCAGCACCGCCTTGCGCGGGTCAGGTATGTCTAGCATCATGCGCAGGATGCGGTCGTCAAACTGACCCAGGAACGGGCACCGCTTTCGCAGTGAGAGTATTGTGCTTCTTGCCCCGCCATAGACCAGGTAGTCGAGTGACCGGGCGTGAGGCTCCACATGTTCCCGCGCATGACCACAAACCCGGTCTAGAAAGGACTCGATCTGTTTCTCCCGGTGACGGGCGAACCGAGCTTGCGAAGAACCGCCCTTCTTGTGACGGGCGTGCACGAGACCAGTCCCGGTTTTGCTATCAAGTAACACTGAGCCCCGGCAGACACCGATGCTGTATGCACCCAATCGGACCAGGACCAGGGCGACAAGGAAGTCATGACTGAGAAGCGAACGCAATGGCCCAACGTCATAGCCGGTGTTGACATATCCCTCTTCAACTGGGAATGGCGGCAGAACCAGATACTTTCGCGACAGACCCCAGAAAAGCACCGCCCCGGTCTCCGAGCCGGCAATGATTTCATCGATGCCTGACGGCACGACATCGGAGACAGAGGCCTTTCCCAGCGATTCTTTGACTGTGACCAATGACGTACGCCGCGACAGGTATAAGGATATAGCGTCACCGCTCGTTGCCGCCAGTTCATCGAGAAAGCCGAACATTCTCGACCTGGCAAGGCGGAACTTCCTTGATATGAGCATACTATTAACCAGCCTGCTTATCTAAACGCTGCCGCTACATACTGACTATGGTAACACCGTCGCCGCCCTCACCCTGGCCACCGGCCCGAAAGGACACAACCAGTGGATGAGAGGCAAGGAGCTCCCTGACAATCTGGCGCACGGTGCCAGTGCCGATACCGTGAATGATGCGAACCTGGGTCAAGTTGGCCAGAGACGCTTCGTTAAGGTAGTCCTCAAGCGCCAGCTCAACCTCTTCTGCCCGCTTCCCTCGCAGGTCAAGCTCAAGGGAGGCTCTCCGTTTGCTCAACCCGCTCGTTATCGTGCCAATTCTCCGCTCCACGGTGCCGGTAATGGGTATCCTCTTTTCCACCCTGTCCACGCTGAGGGTTATCTTGGCCCTCCCGATGTGGACTTCGACGAGTCCCCGTTCCTCAGACACTGAAAGCACGGTTGCCTGCAGACCCGCGTCTTTGAGCCAGACGGTATCACCGGCGGTGATTGGGCCTGCCTCTTCTTCTTCATGTGTTCCTGCTACCGCTGTTGGCCGCCGCGCTTCGGCACTCAACTGTTTCTGCACCTCTGCCAGTGCCTTCTTCGCCTGCTCGATGGTCTCTCTGGATCTTTCCTTGCGCAATTCTGAGGCCGCCTCTCGAACCTTCCCCTGTAATTCGGCGGCCTCCCGAACAATCTGATCACGGGTCTCCTTGATGATCGTTCGCTTCTCTTCTTCTAACTGACGCAGCCTGTTTCGCAGTTCAGAGTTCCTCTGTTCTGCTTCATCACTTTCCTTCTCCAGGCTACGGCGAAGCAACTCAACATTCTTCTGCTCTGTCATTAGATGGCTAAGCAGGGCCTCGAGTTCCTGAGTGCCTTTGGAAAGCATGTCTCTGGCGTTGGCGATGATCTCCGGGGGCAATCCCAGGCGAGACGCTGTGGCCAGGGCATTGCTGCCACCCGGAATACCGACCGTCAGGTGATATGTGGGCGCCATCGTACGCGGATCAACATCAAGGGACGCGTTCTGCAGACCATCAGTAGTGTGAGCCAGTGCCTTCAGCTCGGTGTAGTGAGTGGTAGCCACGGTCATCGTTCGTTGCGACAGGAAATGGAGCAGGATAGAGCGAGCGAGGGCCGAGCCTTCACTGGGGTCGGTGTTGGTGCCCAGTTCGTCGAGAAGCACGAGGCTCTTTCCGGTGGCGCTGTTGATGATACGCACAATGTTGCCCACGTGCCAGCTGAAGGTAGAAAGTGTCTGCTCAATGCTCTGCTCGTCACCGATATCGGCAAAGACGCCGTCGAAAAGAGGGATTCGGCTCTCGGCCCGGGCAGGGATGGGCAGGCCGGCCTGCGCCATCAGGCTGAGAAGCCCTACGGTTTTGAGGGCGACGGTCTTACCGCCAGTATTGGGTCCGGTGATAACCAGAGTGGAGAAATCGCGGCCAATTTCGAGCGACAGTGGCACAGCCTTATGTGCCAGTAGCGGATGTCTGGCGTCGAGTAGCCTGAGCACACCAGGTGGTCCGTCACTCTGAGCTTGAGTGCCTCTGCCAGCGGCAACAATAACGGGTTCAGTGGCTCCGACCTCTCTGGCATATCTGGCCTTGGCCAGCGCCAGGTCGATCTCCGCAATCAGCTCTATATTGCGCGACATTTCGCTTTCGTGTGCGCCCGCTTCGGAGCTGAGCGTTGCCAGGATCCTTTCTATTTCGTGCTTCTCTTCCATAACCAGCTCACGGAGTTCATTGCCCATATCCAGGGTTATCCACGGCTCGATGAATAGAGTAGCCCCGGTATTGGAGACATCGTGGACGATGCCCTTCATCTCCCGGCGGCATTCCACCTTGACCGGAATCACGAAGCGGCCTTCCCTTTCGGTTATGATGGGTTCCTGGATTATCTTCTGTCTTCTGGGTGACCTGACTATGGCTTCCAGCTGAGTGAGCAATTGCTGGCGTACTTCTCGCATTCTATGTCGCACCGATGCCAGTCTGGGCGAGGCCGTGTCTAACAGCTCGCCGGTCGGACTCAAGCAGCGACCGATGTCCTTTTCAAGCGCGGCCAGTTCCACAATGCCCTCGGCAAGACCGCTAAGCAACGGCAGTTCATCTGATAAATCCATCAGATTGCCTCGCAGCCGACGGGCAGACTCAAGTGTCTTCTGAATCTCCAGCAGGGTTTGAGGCTCGAGGACTTTGCCAAGGGCTGCCATCTTTACCACGTTCCGGATATCAAGAACATCGCCGATGTGAATGTCGGGACTGAGTGAAAGCAGGCGACGCGCCTCAGTCGATTGCTTGAGCAGCAGAGAGACCTCTTCTCCATCCGCGAGAGGACTAACGCTGAGGGCAAGCTGTCGGCTGGCCGAGAAAGAGGCGAAGCCGGCCAGTATCTCCGTTATCTTGTGAAATTCAAGCAGTTCTAAATCTCTGTCGCCCAAGATAACCTTCCTGCATCGATCATACTGCCATAGCGGTATCAACGTGCGAGAATAGTATAAAGCAATTACCCCAATTTTGAAAAAGCCGGCCTTCTCGGCTCCGTGGATGATTTGCCGCGGCTCTGTAGCTGGCTATAATCTGCCTCCTGAGGGCTTGTTCATACTGGGATAGAACCACCGTAGCCAGAGGTCAAGTGTGGGCACACTGAGTTGAGACGTGATTGACGCAAATCAGCATCATGTTACTGCTTCTCATCGTTGAGCGAAAGGCTTATAATGTTGAGGAGACGGGGCACAGAAGCGCTCAAGCTCAAAATCCAGGCGATAGACCACCGTCACGCACTTATTCATGAATCATGATAGAGCAAGGAGTCAGAGATGAAAGTCATAGGCATAGTCGGCAGTCCAAGGAAGAACGGTAACACAGAGCTATTGACCGCTCATACGCTTAGAGCGATTTCGGAAGAGGGATTGGATACTGAGCTTATCCGGTTGGCTGGCCTGGAGATAAAACCCTGCAATGCATGCATGGTATGCAGAGAGGAAGAGAGTTGCCCTATCGATGATGACCTGTTTCCGATATATCTCAAGATGAAGGAGGCGGAGGGTATAGTTCTAGCCTCGCCCGTGTATTTTGGCTCTGCTACCGCGCAGATCAAGGCGCTTCTTGACCGTGTCGGATACATATCGCTCGCGCACGGTAAACCCTTCAGCGGCAAGGTTGGTGGGGCATTGGTAGTGGCGCGTCGTGCCGGTAAGAATTTCACATTGGCTCAGCTTACCTATTGGTTTCAGATTCTCGGGTTCTTTATTCCCGGCTCTACGTACTGGAATGTGGCTTTCGGTCGCGAGAAAGGCGATGTGGAACACGACGAAGAAGGGCTCAGGACAGCCTGGAACTTCGGCAAGAATATGGCCTTCTTGATCAAGAAATTGAGTGGTTGACATAATCACGCAATTGACCGGATTGTATGAAAGAGATACTGCCTGCTCTGTCTGCTGGGCTTGCCCGGGAATTTACCATTCGCTCCGTGGCAGTCACAGGCCCCTGAGAAACTCAGGCCTGAGGAGAGCAGGATTTCTTGCCGCCAGAACCTCCTTCAGCTCGGCAAGCATTCTGTCTTTGTCTCGGGGCAAGTTGCCGCGGAGGGACAGATAGTTTGAGGCATGCATTGAACTAAAGAAACAATCGGTAAGGTCAGAATTCTCTATGATTAACCTCAGCTCCTCCAGAAACTGAAAAGGGGTGAGAGGATGGAATTCATTCCGTTGCCACTGTTCGTAGAGCGGGGTACCGGGAACGAGGGTCAAAGTCAAGGCTCCGGCATAATCGGGGTCGATCTCAGTGAGAATTCTGGCTGTCTCAAGCACGTGTTCCTTGCTTCGCTCGACGCCACCAAGGCCCAGGATTATCGTGAGGGAAAGGCTTATCCCGGCTTCCTTCACTTTCTTTCCCGCCTCCACCATCTGGTCTGAGCTCACCCCTTTACCTATGTTCTGGAGCAGTTCATCGTCACCGGTCTCAAGCCCCGTATAAAGAATGCCTAACTTGAGCCGTCTCAATTCCTCGAGTTCGTCCAGGGTCCTGCGCAGGATGTCCTGCGGCGTAGCATATGTGCCAATCCTCTTAACATGGGGTAGTTTCTCATTCAAGTACTGGAGAACCTCGGTCAATTTGGGAAACGGGTAGACAAGGGCATCCCCATCCTGAAGGAAAACCTTCTCGCCATCCCAACCTTGAGCCACGGCATATACCACTTGAGGAACATCGGGAAGGCGAATGCCCCTTCGACTGAACAGAGCTACAGCATCCATTTCACTCTTGATGTCATTGAGGTCTCGTATTTGGAGCTTTGAACCGTAGTATCCACAGAAAATGCAGGTATTGTTGGAGCACCCACTGGTCAGAGGGAGGAAATAGCTTTTCCTTTCACTTGGAGGTCGGATGATATCAGGTCTGCTGAAGCTCATGGGCCGCTTCTGTCTCGCACGGCACCAGACCGATCTTGAGGTACCGTTTGAAATGTATTCTAACACTGGTGACAGTCTGGCCTCAAGGCAGATACAACCTGCACAATTGGTGAGAGAGCCTTACTGGCTATCCGAGCACTGTGTCAGGATCCGAGCTGTGGTAAGAAGACGGTGTATCCGCTAATCGGTGATTGTGCAGTTGGCAGTTAGGCTGTTGACAAACCAATGTACACGGTCTATATTTGGAATAATTGAATATGGGAAAGGCGGAGAACAGGACTAGTACAGCTTAAGGCGGGGTTCAGAGAGTCGGGTAAGGTGTGAGCCGATACTTGCGCGGGGCTGGAATGGACCTGGGAGCTGCAAACCGAAAGGGTAACACCCTGTAGGCTTTGTCGCAGGGACAGCGTTATCATAGTCCAGGGTATCGCTCTGAGTTGAGCCGTACCTGAAAAGAGATGGCCGAAAAGGCCGAAGAAGGGTGGCACCGCGGAGGTCAAACCTCTCGCCCGTCGGGTGAGAGGTTTTTTCGTTTCGAGAACCATCAATAGCAATTATGACACTAGGATCATGGCGATGGTGGCGAGGTCGCCTCAAGCAATCTCGTCGAGGAACATGTGGCTGCGACACTTCACTCTTATTGAGGAGTATGTCAGAGGCAACTTACTGCCAGGGAGGTTAATATGTAAGGTAACCTGGTTGCGAAATGCTAGCTGAACAAGGAATCGAAAGGAGGCAAAAATGGAACAAACTAAGTTCATGCTATCTGAGAAGGAAATGCCCACCCATTGGTACAACGTTTTGCCCGACTTGCCTGAGCCAGTACCACCTGAGCGCCATCCCGTGACCAAGGAACCATGTCCTATGGACATGCCCTTGCCTCTCCCCCTCTTCCCCGACGCCGTCAATAAGCAAGAGTTTAGCAGAGAGAGGTGGATCGAAATCCCCGGGGAAGTGCAAGCCGTTTACCGCACATGGAGACCGACCATGCTCCATCGGGCATATCGGCTGGAAAGAGCTTTGGACACGCCAGCCAGGATTTTCTACAAATATGAAGGGACAAGCCGGGCTGGCAGCCATAAGCCTAACACCGCTGTAGCCCACCCAAGCCTACTATATCAAGAAAGAAGGCTTCAAGCGTGTCACCACCGAAACTGGTGCCGGGCAGTGGGGCAGCGCACTCTCCATGGGTTGCGCTTTCTTTGGCCTCGAGCTTAAGGTCTATATGGTCAGGATTAGCTACAATCAGAAACCCGATCGCCGTATCCTGATGGAGACCTGGGGGGGCTAGGTGTGTACCCAGTCCCAGCCGGGACAGTGAGGTAGGGCGTCGCATTCTAGCTAAGAATCCCGATTCCACTGGCAGCCTGGGAATCGCTATCAGCGAAGCGATAGAGGATGCCTTTGCCCACGATGATACCAAGTACTCTATAGGTAGTGTCGCCAACCATGTCCTGGTGCATCAAACCATCATAGGGGAGGAAACCAGGAAACAAATGGAGATGGCGGACGCCTACCCCTACATTATTGTCGGCAACGTTGGTGGCGGTTGGAAGTTTGCGGGACAGTTCTTGCCCTGGATCAGGGATAAGATCAGTGGGAAGAAGCCGGATATGCGCGTCATCTGCGTCGAGCCTGCGGCTTGTCCCAGCCTGACCAAGGGCCCCTATGCCTGGGACTATGGGGACGCAATCGGGCTTGCCCCTATTCTCAAGATGTATATGCTGGGGCATCGCTTTGTTCCACCACCAGTCCACGCCGGGGGATTAAGATACCATGGGATGGCACCCATCATATGTCACCTCTACAAGCTAGGCTTAGTCGAGGCCAAAGCTGTGCACCAGATTGACGCCTTCGAGGCCGGGGTTAGATTCGCCCGCGCCGAGGGCATCATTCCCGCACCCGAGTCATGCCATAACATCAAAGTGGCTATTGATGAAGCCCTTCGCTGCAAGGAGGCGGGTGAGTCAAGAACCATCTTGATAGCTCTTAGCGGGCACGGTCACTTCGATCTGGCCGCCTACGATGAGTATTTATCGGGCAGGCTCCAAGATTACGAATATCCCGAGGAGCTGGTGAAGAAAGCCCTGGCAGATTTGCCAAAGATGGACTGAGGAAACTTACCGGCGCCATGGCAAGCCTTGCCATGACGCCAAGCGTAGGGCGCGAGCCATAAGCACTTGCGAATAGAGGAGAATGATGATGATGCTGCGGGGTGTGATTACAGGGTGACCTTCATATCCTCATGGCCCAGGCTTATGTCTGCCTTCAGTTCCTGAGCGACCTCGGCGACTTCTTCCTTGATCTCCTCCTCGAAGCGATTCCCGATATGGACAACGATGACGCGAGGTAAATACCCTTTGAGGCTGCGAAATTGTATGAGCTCCTCTCTCAAGAACCCTGCACAGAGATGACCAACCTTCTTGAGCCAATCCTGATGCTTGTTGGGTCCGGCGACTTCAGTGACAAGCAGCTGAGGAGAAACATGCTGCCAGCAATCAGATAGTCCGCCTGTGGTATCGCCAGTATAGAACATGCTCTTTCCGTCCGTGGAGGTGACTTGATAGCCGACCGCAGGCACGGAATGCCTCACCGGCACGGCTAGGATATCGTAACCAGCAATGGCATTGCTGGCATAAGGCTCAACGGCCTCAAGTAAGAGAGAAGGCTTCTCTTTGCTGGGGTATTCAAGAAAGTTGAGATACATCGTGCCGTCAAGAAGGTATTTAGTAACAATGTCAAGCGTATAGCGCAGGGCGTGAACCTTTATCTGCCCTTGCCAGTAATAACCGATGTTGGCAGTCAGAGTGACCAGGTCTCGGGTGTGGTCGAAATGGTGGTGCGTGAGCAAAACAGTCTTGATCTTCCTCTGCTCGGGCAGCGAGAGGGCAGAGGTGACTCCTCCGGCATCCATAAGCAGGGTGCCGTCAATCAGGAGTGAAGCTAGCCGTGCCCCTGGTAGCTCAGATGAATGGGCACCCAGGATCTGGATTTCCACTATGTTAGCTGTCTATGACTCTGTCAGTGGCACCAAGAAACTGCTGCCATTGAGCTAATTCCTCGGACAGAATCTGACGACCCTTCTCGGTCAGTTGATAACACCGCCGCTTCTGCTTAGCGACCTGCTCCCACGAGCTTAACACAAGTCCTCTGCGCTCCAAACGGCGTAACGCAGAGTAAAGGGTGCTTGCCGTAAGATCGAAATAGCCTTCGCTCCTTCGCTCTAGTTCTTTCGCAATCTCATAGCCGTGCACAGGTAAGTCGGCGATAATGAAAAGCAGCAAAGGCTCCACGACACCCCGCATTAGCTGGCCGACATAAGATTGAGACATGGCACTTTCAGTATATCATTTTTGAGATGTGAAAGCACGTGAGTCAGCTTAAAGCACCTGAGATTTTTCCGGCTTATGATACCCGCATCGTGTCGTGCCGAGGCGGATGGAATCAGCCCAAGCAAATCCTATACAGGCGAGATTGCGTTGGGATTTTTATGGCTAGTTAACAACAGATGAGGCAGGCTGGACACAACTCCGTGATCTAGTTCTGAGCTATGCCGCAATCGCCTGTCTGGCCTTTGAGCGTTTCCACAGCATGGGGCAGCGCCGGTAGTATCACGTCGAGGCATTCACGTACGGCTCTGGGGCTTCCCGGCAGATTGACAATCAAGCATTTCCCGCGGGTGCCGACAACCGCCCGACTGAGCATGGCCATGGGAGTCTTCTTGAGGCTCTCGGCCCTCATCGCCTCGGCAAAACCGGGGACAACTCTATCCACCACGGAAAGGGTTGCCTCCGGGGTAACATCCCTGGGTGTAAGTCCTGTTCCGCCCGTGGTGAGAAGCAGGTCCAGATTCCCCTCATCTGCCCATCTAATCAGCGTTTGAGCAATGAGATCCTTTTCGTCAGGAATGATCTCGTAATTCGCAATGTGAACACCCATACTGCTGAGGATTTCACGAATGACCTCGCCGCTTTTGTCCTGGCGCTCCCCTCTCGCCCCCTTGTCACTGATGGTCAATATTCCTGCGGTTAACATCTCTCTACCTGACCATCTTCCTTCACGGGAGAGGCGGGAACGGTATTGCCCCGGCCCTTCAGGACGAAAGTCTGTTCTATGAAATCGGCTATTGCCACCGTATCGCCCAAAGGAAGCTGAACGATATCGGTATTCAGTAGCCCGTCGGTGATGACTGCCGACAGCTCGCCGTGTGAACACAGCAAGTCATTGCCCAATTCACTTCTGTGCACCTCGATCTTGGGAATCCTGCTTTTCTTGAATCCTTCAGCGAGTATGATGTCGAAATCAGGGCCGATTATCCGCATAATCTCCTGAATATCAGGCTCGTGCTCCACGCTTTTGATAAAGGCAAGCTTGTCAGGCGAGCTAACCAATACGGCATCGCTGCCTGCTTGGGCGAATCTCCAGCTATCCTTGCCCGGCCGGTCTACTTCCATCCCCCCTCGACTATGCTTCAAGGCAGCGACTCTATAACCTCTCCTTTTGAACTCAGCAATAAGCTGCTCCATAAGCATTGTCTTACCGGATTGCGATTTGCCCACGATGGAAACAATCGGCAACATCTAGACCCCGCTCTACTCCTCTGTCCAATCCAGCATCTGCACGTCGACCATTTCTCCAGCCTTAACCCCCTTGCTGCTCTCCGGGATGACAGCCAGGCCGTTTGCCTTTGTCATGGATGTGAGGATTCCCGAACCCTGGGGGCCTGTGAGGGAGGCATAGTATTGACCATCGCGCTTGGCGACAATCACCCTGGCGAAGATACGGCGTCCATCATTATTCCCAATATCATTGTCAATGATCGCCCGGATAGTTGGCTTCGCCAGGTTTTCCCGTCCCATCATTTTCAGTATGGCGGGTCGGGCGAACTGCTCAAAGGTGATCATGGAACTGACCGGATTCCCAGGCAATCCCAAATGGGGCACCTTTCGTTCTCTCTCTCCTTCCATCTTTGTCATCGTTCCAAAGGCAAGGGGTTTTCCCGGCTTCATGCGAACCGTCCAGAAGCTAATCTCTCCGCGCTGTGCTAGCACGTCCTTTACCATATCGTAATCACCCTGAGACACACCCCCGGAGGTAATGAGCATGTCTGCATCCAGGCCCTGGTCGATCTTCTCAGTCAGAGACTGAACCGAATCGCGCCCTATGCCCAGGATCTTGGGGACTCCGCCGTAGCGGGATACTTCTGCGGCAATAGTATAGGTATTGCTATCGTAGATCTTACCGGGAGCTAATGGCTGGTCCGCAGCGACGAGTTCATCTCCCGTAGCAAGAAGGGCAACAACCGGGCGGCGGATAACAAGCGTGGTGGTGCGTCCCAAAGAGGCCAGCATTCCTATCTCCTGAGGACGGAGCAGCGTTCCTTTCTTTAGAACCAGGTCTCCCCTCGCTATGTCCTCGCCTCTGCGTCGCACATTCAGACCTTTCCTCGCCTGGCGCAGTATTCCGATTTGCGAGAGGCCGCCCCCTGCTGATTTGCGGCCGAGTTCATCGGTATCCTCAAATCGAACCACGGTATCAGCACCTTGCGGCAGCGGCGCTCCCGTCATGATGCGGATTGCGGTCCCCGGCCGGACCTCTTCTGTCGGCATAGATCCGGCAGCAAGCTCTCCGACAACGGTCAAATACCCGGGAGACGAGTCACCGGCACCACGGGTATCTTCGGCCCGCAGGGCGTAACCATCCATGGCAGAATTATCCAGCGGAGGGACATCAATAGTAGAACAGACATCCTCGGCCAGAACCTGCCCCAGGCAGTCCAGAATGGGTTTCTGCTCGGGCTCGAGAACGCGAACGTAGCCTAGAATACTGTCCAAAGCTTCGTCGACAGAAATCATGCGCCAAACTCCCGGAACCGTATTATAGATTATCGCCATTCTCTATACCAGCTTCCTTGCCACCTGCATCTGGCGTGATTGGTCATTGCGAGCGGGGTGAGGGAATCCGACCCTTCTCCACAAGATTGCGTAGGCTCACTTGGTCAGCGTTGCAATGATGCTCGGTAACGGGCCGATGTCGCTGGTTTGACAATCAGTAGCTTTCGCTCTATATTTAACCTTGAAGTTTGAGTAGCCGGATAATCTGGAAGGCGGACAGATAAGGAGAGAGAAATGCGAGAAAAGGTACAGGCAGCCCTGGAACAGGTGAGGCCGGCACTGTTGGCCGATGGAGGAGATGTCCAGCTGATAGATGTCAAGGATGGAGTGGTGACAGTGAGGTTGACCGGCGCCTGCGGGGGATGCCCCATGGCGAGTATGACCTTGAAGAGTGGCATTGAGCGAGTGCTCAAGGAACAGGTGCCGGAAGTTAAGGAGGTGGTAGCCGTCTGATCCGTGGGCCTAATTCCAGTGAAGGGATGAGAGGCGCACCGGGCAGGAGGCCATATGTCCCGGATACATACTGTCTGCAACTCTTGCAGTAGAAGGGTGACACATAGCGCAGGGGAGCGACCTTGCGAGGTGCTCAACGGGTGGCTCATGGTTTCTAAATGGGAAGGTCCGGGAGCAGTTGAGCATTATAGTTTCTGCTGCCTTGGTTGTCTTAAGACATGGACGGACGGCCAGGTTCCTCAAATCCCGGAAGCATTTCTGAGAGCGTTTGATAAGTGAGAGGATAGAGATGCCCATCTACGAGTATCTGTGCCCTGACTGCAATCTCAAGTTTGAACTGCTTTGCCCCCAGAGTCAGGCAGACGAAAATGCCTCCTGTCCCCGGTGTCGCAATAGCAGTAGAAGAATACTGTCATCTTTCGCTTCCTTTTCCAAGAGCGGTGAAGGAGTATCTGCTCCCATCGGCGGAAGCGCGTCTTGCGGTACATGCTCTGCCACAAGCTGTAACACCTGCAGAACATAGTTGTCTTGTTTACAAGGTATCTTCCCTGTGAATGCCCCGAACGGACCGCAAAGCGGCTCATAAGTGATCACCAGGGTTGGCCTCGGCTCTGAACGATATGTCCCCGTGCCGTGGGCTTGTTTCATAATGTGGCGGCGCTTTGCTGGGGGGAAGTGGCAGAGCCCCAGGATGTGAAGGGCAGTCAGGTAACCGTCACAGGTTGGGTGACTGCAAACTCCGATTCCGGACCGTACCCTCCCCGGCTCTGCCGAGGACTGTTAGCAAGAGGCAAAAGCACTGGGCTAGATGAACACTTGCCGGGGTCATAGCCTGATGTTCTCTGTCAGAGAACCGCGCCTTGCTTAGGCTAGGAAGTGCCATCGTCCATGCTGCCTCTCCTTGTACTGCCCTGTCTGCACATATGCCCGTCAACCGTTGCCGGTGGAAAGGTCCCGGCTCACCTGGGAGGTCTAAGTTTACAAGGCCGTCGTTTGGCGCTAGAATAGATGTGACTTCGGGCGGTTAGCTCAGCGGTTAGAGCGCTTGCTTCACACGCAAGAGGTCACTGGTTCAAATCCAGTATCGCCCACCATGAACAGTCAATAAGAAGGAGGTTAACAGATGAACGAAAGCAGAGGAGGCTTACTCAGCGCCGGGGGAATCCTGTCTATAATAGTGGGGGCATTCGAGGTGCTAGGTGGAGGGATGCTGGTGGCTTTGACAAGGATTGGCTGTCTGCCACTCGGGATGCGGCTTGGTTGGTTCTTTCGCGGTCCTGAAGCAGTGCCCAATCTTGATGTGTTGCCTTCTGGTATGTGCCTCGCGCCTATGTGCCTGGTCATTGCAGGAGGAGTTTTCGTCGTTCTGGGCATAATAGCGATCGCAGGTGGCGTCTCGGCCATCAAAAGGAAGAGCTTCGGTCTGTCCCTGGCCGGGGCTATCTGTGCCCTCCCGTCGGTAATTCTGGGAATCCTGGCGGTCATTTTCGTCTCCCTGGGAAGGGGAGAATTCGAGGCCGAGTAGTAGATGCCGAAGTGGCGGAAAGGCAGACGCGCTACGTTCAGGGCGTAGTGCCCTTAAGGGCGTGAGGGTTCAAATCCCTCCTTCGGCACCATTTGTATAGGGTCTGCATGCGCCTGTAGCTCAGCTGGATAGAGCGCAGCCCTGCGGAGGCTGAGGTCGCGGGTTCAAATCCCGCCAGGCGTACCATGGGCGGTTAGCTCAGCGGTGAGAGCGCCTGTCTTACACACAGGAGGTCACTGGTTCAAATCCAGTACCGCCCACCACTAACTCAGCTACAAAGTGTTCACAGAAGTTCACAACTGAGCCGCTGGACAAGTTTATAGCTTCTCGTGCTGAAGGTAGTAGCAAGAGGACTATTGAATTCTACCGATGCACTGTGACTAGCTTTGTTGGCTATCCGATAAGTCCTGATGGTGTTAGCTCATATTTGAAATCCCTCATTGACCTTCCCCCCGAAAACTAGGCCAGTTGCTCTTAGAGTCCGCCTATGATAAGAAGGCATAAGGAGGGCTCTAGTGAAAGCAAAGAGGTACACAGAGGAACAGAGCATCACTGTGCTCAGGGAGGGGGAGACCGGCGCCAAAACTGCCGATCTATGTCGCAAGTATGGCATGAGCGACGCTTCCTATTACAACTGGAAGGCCAAATATGCCGGAATGACGGTCAGCGACTTGAGACGGCTGAGATCATTAGAAG
>JAUWQY010000025.1 GCA_030610855.1 Dehalococcoidia bacterium | reverse complement strand
GTGTAGAAGAAGTACCTGCTCCACTGGTGACTGAAGTCTGCAATCGACTCGGGCGGCCCATAGTAGAATATAGCGTCGTCAGCCCATACAAACTCGCGACCCTGTTGAATGCAGGAATAGAAGATAAACTGGTCATCGGCGATAGAGAGTGGCAAAACAAGCTGTTGGTAAAAGTCTCTTGATAGGGCCATTACCCGCCCATCTATGCTCCACCAGGAAATGGGTTTTTGCCTTCTGATCTTGTCTACTAGGATCCAGTCAAAATATGCTGCCTGCTTCGCCGGATCGAGGATAAAGCCAGGGCAGGGGCGGACAAGGCCACCCTGAGCCATTGCAGCCTTACCATCACGAAGGTGTTGTACCAGCCTGGCTATGCTATGTTCATTCGCTAACCGGACATCGGCATCAATAAAAACAATAAGTTCGGCGTTGGTGATTGAGAAGGCCAAGTTTATTGAGGCGATCTTGCCCTTTCTTTCCGCTTTAGTGATTAGCTTTACCCTTCGGTCTCTGGCAGCTATTTGTTGCACGATGTCATCTGTTTGATCCGTCGATGCATCCGAAATCACGTAGATATTCTGGATTTGAAACCAGTCATGTTGCTTTGCCATCATCACATCATGCAGCAAGCGCTGAATACAGCTTCCTTCATTGAACGCAGGGATGACTACATCAATAATGGTTATCTCTGCCCGCAGGGGCTTCTCCCTAGTCATATCCGAGGGAAACAGTTCTAGCGCCTGTGATGTGCTCCCATATGCCATGTGTGCCTCCTTCTCGCTATCTTGGTTTGCTGATACTCCCATGGTTGAAATGCTAGTGCAATTGCCAGGAGTAAGAGCCCAACCAGTTTCCTAACGGAAACTCCACTTCCTTCTGCTCTAGTTCCGCCTGCTTAGATAATGCACCGATGCATGCGTCATCCAAGACTGGTTTCTCCGCCGCGAGGAAGTAATTAGTAGTGGGCCAAGTGTGGTTCCGCCGTAATCCTGATTTTACCCAGATCTTTTGGGTTTCTTTCCACTGTGCCGGTCGCTCCAAAAATGGGGCTCCTCTTAACCACATCCCAAACACTTCCCACTGTTTCCTGTATAGGTATAGTTTTCTCCTTGATAGTGGATAATCCACCCTTGATATCTGTTCGGAACGCTCGCAAAGCAAAGAATATGGCAACAGCTATTCCTATGAAACCAAGGAATATCCCAATAGCTATTGCGATGTATCCCATAAAGATAAAACCCGTTACCTAATCCCTCTAGGCCCTTTCATCAGTCCCGCCACTAAATTTACGCTTTCCAACTAACATTATAGCACTTATTGAGACCTTCAGTGTCGCTTGGGATACAGAATTCTGGGAACGGTAACGGAGCTATGTAGAATCAGTTTTGGGAAGAGTTTCGCATATTCCTGTGATCCCTAAGTTTGTCACGTCCGATTGCTTAGTCTATAATTGACTTGAAGGTGATGCGACATGCTGAGAATCGGATTTAGGCTGTTCTTCCTCGCTTTGCTCGTACTCTCTGTAGCCGCCGGTTTGGGAGGCAGCATAATTGCCGCCGCCAACCCAACCACGGTGGAAGTACTTACAGTGGACGGCATCATTGTGCCCGTGGTAGCTGATTACATCGATCGGGGTATCAGCCAGGCTGAAGACAGGAATGCTTCTGTCTGCATAATCAAGCTGAACACTCCTGGTGGCCTTCTTGACTCAACCGCGAAGATAGTTGAGAGGATTTTGAACGCGGATGTGCCGGTAGTGGTCTATGTTTCGCCGGCGGGTGCCTGGGCCGCCTCAGCGGGAACCTTCATTACTCTATCTGCCCATATAGCGGTGATGACACCGGGTACGACTATTGGTGCTGCCCATCCTGTATCTTCTGGGGAGATGACGGAGGAGGAGATGAAGAAGATAGTCGCGTTCTCGGCTAAGTGGATGGAGACCATAGCTGAAGAGCGTGGACGGAATATAGAAGAGGCAAGACTGGCGGTAACGCAGAGCAAGTCCTTTAGGGATACCGAAGCCTTGGAATACAACCTTATCGACCTGCGAGCTGCGAATTTGGACGACCTTGTTGAACAGATCGATGGCTGGACAGTTGTGGTCAAAGGCAAGGAGGTGACCATCGATACCACCGACTATGTTGAGAATAGAAACGAGATGAATGCCGTTGAGAGATTCCTGCACACCATCAGCGACCCCAACATCGCCTACCTCCTCTTCACCCTCGCTACCGTGGGGCTGACTGTCGAGATTTCCAACCCGGGGCTGGTTTTTCCCGGAGTGGCCGGTGGCATCAGCTTGCTGCTGGCATTCTACTCCCTGGGTGTGCTGGAGGCTTACTGGGGAGGCATAGCACTTATGCTACTTGCCGTGGGGCTTTTTGTCGCCGAGTACTTCACCGAGAGTTTCGGGTTATTGACTGCCGGAGGGGTAATTGCACTGGTCATGGGCTCGTTGATATTGTTTAGCCACAGTCCGGGAGTAGAGGTACATAGAGGTTTGATTGCCGGGGTTACGGCAGGCATTACTGCTTTTGCCGTCTTTGTCGTCGGTGCCATCATCCGCGGACAAAGACGGCGCAAGATTACCGGGGCTGAGGGCATGCTAGGGAGAATAGCCGTAGCAAAAACGCCCCTCGACCCTATGGGCACGGTTCTGGTTCAAGGGGAATTGTGGACGGCAGCATCGGAGGGCGGCACAGTGGCACCGGGTGAAGAGGTGATAATAACCAAAGTGGAGGAGTTGAAACTACGGGTGACAAAGAAATCAAAGGAATAGGAGGGTAACTTTCATGGATCCATTTATACCCGCTATTGAGATGACCGGCCCGATTATTGTGAGCATAATCCTCGTCATCGCCTTTGCCGTCTTCGTTGTCTATGCCATCGTAACAGGCCAGAGGCGAAAAGTATCCGCTGGTGTAGAGGAGATGGTAGGGAAGGAAGCTGTGGTACGAACGACCCTGGAACCGAGGGGCACGGTTCTGGCTGAGGGGGAGTTATGGACAGCAATAGCCGAAGGTAGCAAAATCGAAGCGGGACAGGAGGTGATAATAACCAGAGTAGAAGGATTGAAATTGTGGGTGACAAGAAAACCTGAAGAAAAGGAGGAGAAATGAACGTCTTTATTTATTTTGTTATCGCAATAGTAGTGATAATATTCCTGTCGGCAGCTATCAAAATCGTTCAGGAGTATGAAAGGGGAGGCGTCTTTCGACTGGGCAGATTCGTAGGTCTCCGGGGACCGGGGCTCATCCTCATTATACCTTTCGTCGAGCGTATGAGGAAGATCGACCTGCGGGTAATCACCATGGACGTTCCCCAGCAAGAGTGCATCACCGTAGATAATGTTACCGTCAGGGTTGACGCCGTGATTTACTTTCGGGTGGTTGACGCCGCAGATGCTATCCTGAAGGTTCTCGACTATATCAAGGCAACCTCGCTGCTTGCCGCTACCACATTGAGAAACGTTGTCGGACAATCAACGCTGGATGAGCTATTGGCGCAGCGGGATAGGCTTAATGAAAAGGTACAGGTTGTGGTTGACGAAGGCACTAATCCCTGGGGGATAAAAGTGAGTATGGTGGAGGTCAAGGATGTGCAACTGCCGCAAACAATGCAGAGGGCTATGGCGGCCCAGGCTGAGGCTGAACGAGACAGGAGAGCCAAGGTGGTTCATGCCGAGGGTGAAGCTCAGGCGGCAGAGAAATTGGCCCAGGCTGCCCAGGTTATGTCCAAGCAGCCCGCAGCGCTACAGCTTCGCTATTTGCAGACATTGTCAAGCATCGCCACAGAGAGAAGCAACGTCATTGTGTTTCCTTTGCCCATGGATATGCTGGCTCCCCTTTTGGGACGGGCTGCCGAGCCAGAGAAAGGTAAGTAGAATGACATAGCCTATGTTAAGTCACATAACGAGAGCATGTAGTAATGTCATTCTGATGGCTCAAAGGGACTTGGGCGAAGGCTGTCAAGACACCGACATGGGCTCCGCGCAGGGCTCTCGGCAGAGCTTGCCCTGAGCGGAGCGAGATTCCTGACCTTCGCGGATCGAGCGCTGAGCGCTACTAAGATTCTCTGCGCAGTTTGCCCCGAGCGGGATCAGACGCTTCGCCTTCACTTCGTTCAGGGCCAGCATGACACGATAGGAGGCAGCTATGGCGAGTAAAACCAAGCACGAATGGCGTGAGGCTACGTTGGCTCCGACTCTGAAGCGTGCCGCCGAGCGGCAGGAGAGATTTGAGACCAGCTCCGGCCTGGAGATCGAGCCTGTTTATACGCCGGAGGACTTGACAGATTTCGACTACGCTCGTGATCTCAGCTACCCCGGCGAGTATCCCTTTACTCGAGGTGTCCAGGCGAATATGTACCGGGGTAGAGTATGGACGATACGCCAGTACGCCGGTTTCGGTACTGCTGAGGAAACTAACCAGAGGTACCGCTATCTTCTGGAGCAGGGACAGACCGGCTTGAGTATAGCCTTCGACCTGCCCACACAAATTGGCTATGATTCGGACCATCCCTACGCCAGGGGCGAAGTGGGCAAGGTCGGCGTCGCCATAGACAGTCTCCGGGATATGGAGATCCTTTTTCAGCATATACCGCTGGACAAGGTAAGCACTTCAATGACCATAAATGCCACTGCCCCGATTCTCCTTGCTATGTACATAGCTCTGGGCAGAAAACAGGGGGTCGAGCCAGCTGAGTTAAACGGCACCATCCAGAACGACATACTCAAGGAGTACATCGCCCGGGGCACTCATATCTTCCCTCCCCGCCCTTCCATGAGGTTGACTACCGACATATTTGCTTATTGCGCTGAGCAGGTCCCTCGCTGGAATACCATCAGCATCAGTGGTTACCACATACGAGAAGCTGGTTCCACTGCGGCTCAGGAAATCGGCTTCACGCTGGCTAATGGAACTGCCTACGTCCAGGCAGCTATTGATGCCGGACTCAGTGTAGACACATTTGCTCCCAGGTTATCATTCTTCTTCAATAGCCATCTCAACTTCTTTGAAGAAGTGGCCAAATTCAGGGCGGCGCGACGTCTCTGGGCGAGGATTATGAGAGATAAGTTCGGCGCCAAAGACCCGCGCTCTTGGATGCTCCGCTTTCACACTCAAACTGCCGGGTGCAGTCTTACTGCGCCTCAGCCGCATAACAACATCGTGCGGACAGCCTTAGAAGCCTTAGCGGCAACCTTAGGAGGGACTCAATCGCTGCACACGAATTCCTTCGACGAAGCTTATGCTCCGCCCTCTGAAGAAGCCGTAACCATAGCTATGCGGACTCAACAAATCCTGGCTCATGAAAGTGGTGTTGCCGATGTAGTCGACCCCCTTGGCGGCTCCTACTTCATAGAACATCTCACCGGCAGCCTGGAGAAGCAAGCCGGCGAATACATCGCCAAGATCGAGAGCCTGGGTGGTGCCGTAGCCGCCATAGAGCATGGATATCAGCAGAAGGAAATCCAGGACTCTTCCTACCGCTACCAGAAAGAGATCGAAGGCGGTAAACGCACGGTAGTAGGCGTAAACAAGTTCGTCTCTCCCTATCCTAAGATAAAAGGGCTGCTTCGGGTCAAGCCTGAGGTAGAACGGAGACAGAAGGAGAGGACTGCTCAAGTCAGAAAAGAAAGGGACAGCAGTAAGGCCGACAAGGCACTTAATCGACTGGGAGATGTCGCCCGAAGCGCGGATAACACCATGCCTGCCTTTCTTGAATGCGTAGAAGCTTACGCTACTCTAGGTGAGATATGCGATGTGCTGCGCAGGGTTTTTTCTACTCAGAAGGAATTCCTGGTTTTCTGAGAAACAGCCTGTATCAAAATTCGTACTACTAGCTTAAGGGAGGCGAAATGGCCAAAGAAGTTCACCACATAGGCATTCTAGTCAGCAACCTTGATGAAGCGACAAGGCTCTATCAGGATTGCTTTGGCGCCGAAGTCGACAGAACCGAGATTCTCCCGGAGCGAGGAGTGAAGGCAACCGTCCTCTCCTTAGCTCAGGGCCCCAAGCTGGAGCTTCTGGAACCTCTTCCTGACAGTAATATGGCCAAAATCCTGGAGAAAAGAGGAGAGGGTCTTCATCACATAACCTTTGAGGTTGATGACGTAGATAAGGAGCTTAGCCGCCTATCCGAACTGGGAGTGGAGTTGATTGACAAGAAGTCTCGCCGCGGGCTAGAAGGCATGGTGGCCTTCATTCACCCCAAATCGCTTAGAGGAGTACTTGTCGAGCTTTGTCAGAGAATGTAGAAAGGGATCGGACCATGACCAAAGACAAGATTCGTGTGCTGGTGGCCAAGCCCGGTCTGGACGGCCATGACCGGGGCGCCAAAGTCGTAGCCAGGGCTCTGCGGGATGCCGGTATGGAGGTAATCTACACCGGAATTCGACAAACTCCCGACATGATTGTGGAGGCAGCTATCCAGGAGGATGCTGATGTTGTCGGATTGAGCATCCTGTCCGGGGCACACCTGGAACTCCTTCCAGCGGTCACGGAAGGCTTAAGGAAGAAGGGAAGAGAAGATGTCCTCATTATCGCCGGCGGCATAATACCCGAGGATGACATCCCATCCCTAAAGCAGATCGGCGTAAGAGCTGTTTTTGGCCCGGGCACTTCAACAGAGGACATCATCAGCTTCATCCGGAAGGAGGTGACCGCTGAATAGAAGGCACTTCAGGATCTATGCCGGGCGACGCCGATGAGCTCGGTGACGTCTTCGACTCCATTGTCGAGCATAAAACGCTCTATCCCCTTCAGTATGGTGAGATAGATATCGGGACTGGTCAGGCTGGCTGTGCCGATTTGCACGGCGGTGGCTCCAGCCATAATGAACTCCAGGGCATCCCTGGCACAAATAATGCCACCACATCCTATCAAGGGAACACGGGTTACCCTGGCCACCTCGAATACCATATGAAGAGCGACAGGCTTGATAGCGGGACCGGAAAGCCCACCTACAACATTCCCCAGGTAAGGCCTTTTCCCGTCTATGTCGATTGCCATGCCCTTCAATGTGTTGATCAGGGATATGGCATCGGCGCCGGCTTCTTCCACGGCCGAAGCGATCTCCTTGATGTCGGTTACATTGGGGCTCAACTTAACGATAACCGGCAAGCTGGTCGCAGATTTGACCGCCGATGTTACCCGGGAGGCAAGCCCGGGAGCCACGCCGAATTCCATTCCCCCCGCGGAAACATTGGGGCAACTGATGTTTACTTCAATGCCGCTTATTCCGGGCACGCCTTCTAACTTGCTTGCTACAGCCGCGTATTCATCTATTGTCTCCCCGGCGATATTAACAATGACCGGAACCTGCCATCTCGCCCATACCGGCGCCTTTTCTCTAATCAAGGCGTCAACGCCGATATTCTCCAGGCCTACAGAATTAAGCAGACCGCTAGCAGTCTCCACCAGTCGCGGTTGAGCGTTGCCTTCCTTGGGCACAAGGGTCGTCCCTTTACAAACAACGGCGCCCGACTTCTGTATGTCACGGATTTCATCGAACTCCATGCCGTACCCGGCTATGCCAGCGGCTATCATCACAGGATTGGACAGGATTAGTCCCCTGTGGTGCCGGGGAGCCAACTGAACACTGAGCTTTGGTGAGTTTCCCATTGCTCGAAACTTTATCACTGCTCTGTGCAAAAGGAAAGGTACGGGTGGTAACTACGGCGGTATCTTGAGCCGCGCTGCTCACGCCTATCTCGTGGCAAGGTTAACCACCGCCCCCAGCCCCCCCACCCCACCCAGTCACAAACTGTCTTGCCTTCTCCGATTCTTTCATCAATCTCGACTACCGTTCTTGACACAGCACGCTCAACCTTGCTTAAGCAATTCCATAGCTACCTGGGCAGCCTTTTTCCCGGATAGAAGCATGCCGCCAAAAATGGCCCCCATCCTGGGAGACCCAAAGACAGCGTTCGCCGTCATACCGGCAACAACCAAGCCGGGATAGACTTCTCTGGTGTTTTCCAGTATTTCGCTTTCCCCCCTCTCCGCCCACATGAATCCCTCTCCCATCACTTCTCCGGTCTTCGTTCCTAACTTCGGACCTAGCTTCCTGACCACTATGCGGCACACCTCAGCGTCATGTCCGGTGGCGTCTAAAGCCACCTTGCACTTCACAGTCAGCGGGTCGACATGAAGCTTGGACCAGGAAACGGCACTCCAGTTCAAAACGAGTCCAGCTATCCTGTTATCTCCTCGAGTCATCACATCTTCAACACTGATCAAGTTGAAAACCCTCGCTCCCGCCTTTATAGCTCTCGAGCAAATGCTTGAGGTCGCCTCCAGTGAATCGGCGACATAGTATCCCTTCTCATACTCCTTGGCCGAAACGCCAAACTCATCCAATATCTGCCTGCCTTCTTCCTCAAGGACGATACGGTTGAACATCATGCCCCCACCGGGCATGCCGCCGCCAACGCGAAGCTGTCTCTCAAATACCGCCACCTTCACACGCTCCTTCGCCAGGCAGTAAGCAGTGACGAGCCCCGCCGGCCCCGCTCCAGCTATAGCAACATCCACCTCCAACGCTTCCATGAGGTCTTTCATGTAGCTTTCAACAATGGCACGGGAAATGACAACTTCATCCATTCTTAGTTAACCTCCCTTTGGTCACTCTAGTGGCAGCTCTGAAGACGTGCCAGCTAGTACATTCCTATTGGCAAGCAACGTCTAGCCACTTGAGATAATCTTCACTGCCGGCAATAATGGGCAGGGCAATTATCTCAGGCACTTCATAACTGTGCGCTCCTCTTACCAGCTCAACTATCTCAGGAAACAGCGATGCTTTGGTTTTAACTATCAGAAGGCTTTCCTGGGCTGCATCAAGCTTGCCTTCCCACCAGAAAAGCGAGTCCACCCTGGGCACAATGTTTACGCAGGCGGCCTTTTTCCCATTGACCAGCAACCCAGCAATCTTGTGAGCTTCTTCCTCGCCGCTGGCAGTAATGAGGACGACTACTCGGCCTGTTTCTTTCATCTCCCGCCTATCCTGAGCATCTTATCCACGACAGCTTTTGCTCTGACACGAATTCGCTCGGGAACCTTCACCTCGGGTCCCATCTCCTCCAAAGACCACAGAACTTTCTCCAGGGTTATTGATTTCATGTTGGGGCAGATTGCTTGCTCGGAAACAGGAATAAACCTCTTCCCGGGATTCTCCTTTCTAAGCCGGTGTATTATCCCGATCTCTGTGCCCACAATCATCTCCCTGACATCATCCCTTTGGGCATATCTGCACATCCCTCCGGTGCTCAGGGTTTCGTCGGCAATGGCGATGACCTCCGGCCTGCACTCTGGATGAACTACTGCCTTAGCCTGAGGGTTTTCTTGCTTCAGCTCTCTTATCCTCTCAGGCGTGATCCTGGCATGAGTAGGGCAGAAGCCAGGCCACAGTATCATATTCTTGCCCGTCCTGGTAGAGACATAATGCCCTAGATACTGGTCAGGGACGAATAGTATCTCGCCAGCATCCAGGCTTTCGATGACCCTCACCGCATTGGCGGAGGTGCAGCAGATATCTGATTCCGCCTTGACTTCGGCTGAGGAGTTAATGTAGCAGACCACGATTGCCTGAGGATGTTCCTTCTTCTTCTCCCTCAAGCGTTCAGCAGTAATCATATCTGCCATGGGACAGCCCGCATGCACATCAGGAAGCAGGACCACCTTATCCGGACAAAGGATAGAGGCTGTTTCCGCCATGAAGTGGACTCCGCAGAACACGATTACACTGGCGTCGGTTCTAGCGGCCTTTTGACTCAATTCCAGGGAATCGCCAACAAGGTCTGCTATGTCTTGCACCTCGCCCAACTGGTAGTTATGGGCAAGGATCACCGCCTCTCTTCTCTTCTTGAGGTCGAGGATCTGCTCTACCAGCCCGGCATCTCTATTTAGCATCCCTCGCTATCCTCCAGTCATGCGTGTAGACATTCATCCTCTTTCCCCTGACAAAGCCAACCAGGGTCACACCCAAATCAGCGGCCAACTTCAGCCCCAGATCAGTGGGGGCGGACTTGGAGACAAGCATGGGGATGTTTCTTTTGGCCACCTTGAGCAGTATCTCCGAAGATATCCTGCCACTGGTGATGACTATACGGTCATCGGTTGCTATGCCGTTAAGGACGCACTCCCCGAAGATCTTGTCGATGGCGTTATGCCTTCCTATATCTTCGCTGAACACCAGAATACTCCTCATATCACACAGGGCAGCACTGTGAACACCGCCCGTTGTCCTGTAAATCTGAGAGCGATGTTGAAACTCGTTCACCAGAGCCAGAACCGCACCTGCTGATATTTCAGCCCTGGATTCGACTTTCGCCTGACCCTGAACATCAGCGGCGCTATAGAAAGAGGCGCCTCTCCCACACCCTGAAGTTATGAACCTCTTGAACAAAGCATCGCCGGCAAACCCCTCATCGCTTTCAACTTCGACCCTCACCACACCCCTCCCGTCATCAACTGTCATCTTCTTAATCTCTTCCTTACTCCTGAGTAACCCCTCGGAAAAAAGAAACCCAACAGCCAGATATTTCAAATTCGTAGGGGAACAGAGCAAGGTTGCCAGCTCCCGGTTATTCAAGATGATAGTAAGGGGAGATTCTTTAGCAACTGCATCTTCAATGCTGTTCCTGCCCTTTTCAGAAAGCCTCAATACAGGGAATTTCTCTGTCTGACTATCCACGCCTCTCTATCCTTATCTCGTCCCCAGCCCTGACAGCCCCGCCACCGAGCACTCTGGCGAATATCCCCTCCTTAGGCATGATGCACTTGCCTGTCTGCCTGTAGATAGCACACCCTCTGTGACACTCCTTCCCGATCTGCGTAACCTCAAGGAGGATGTCCTTCCCGATAGATATTTCTGCGCCCACGGGCAGGGAGGCAAGCTCCACCCCTTCGGTCGTAAGGTTTTCTGCGAAATCCCCGGGACCAACCTCAAGGCCCAGTTTTCTCATTTTGTCGATGCTCTCCATCGCCAGGAGACTCACCTGACGATGGGTGCAGCAATCGGCATGCGCATCACCGTCCAGGCCGTAATCTTCTCTGAGGATACCTTCGGCTACCACTTCCTTCTTCGTACCCTTGTCTTCACTTCTGCAAACCGCAACTATTCTAGCCATTGAGTAGCATTCCTATCGAGCGGACATTTCTCGGCCTGAATTTGAGGTTCTCATTAGCCCCGCCCGCGATCACGGGCTCCTATTATACAGGTTCTGATAGGTGATACGCTATATGAGTGAAAAGCAGAATCCCAGAGCCAGAGCCATTACACTAACCACCGCCAAGTAGATGGTCAGAATCCTGCCACCGAATTCCTTTCTCAGAACCAGAATAGTGCCCCAACTGGTAACGGGACCCACCAGTAGTATCACCATTCCCGCGCCAATATTCATTCCCTGTGACAAAAAGGCATCCACCAGCGGAACGCTGGCCGTGGCGCAGATATACATAGTCACGCCAAAGGCAAGGCTAAAGAGATAGCCCAATCCCCCGCCGAAGTGAGCGCCGACGAAATCCCCCACAGGGGCAACCGCCGCTACTAAAGCTGCCAGGGCCAGCCCCAGAAGCATCTCAGGCCCAATCTCCTTGACCATATCCACGAAGGCATATCTGAACACATGCTTGACGCGGTGAGCAATCTGCCGAGAATAGTTTCCTACATATTTCCCAGGATTACCTTCGAAGGCTTGCTGACAGTGCGAACAGCAAAAGTAATACATCTCTCCACTGTGTTCTGCTCTGGCCGCCTTCCCCACCTCGACACTCATCCCGCAAACCGGGTCGCGAGCTTGTCCCACTGGAGAAAGAGGATCTCTGGCTCTGCCCTTCATCATATTTCCCGCCAGCCCGACGACCAGCCCCATCGCTATCACGGCAAAGAACTCGAATATGGCGAACTTCGGTCCCAGGAGGCTATAGGAGACGAGAAGGGAGGTCACAGAGGTAGCGGGCGTCGCGACCAGGAAAGCTAGAACCGGTCCTAACTTCGCCCCTTTCCGGTGCAGGCTCACCGCCACGGGGAGGGAGCCCAAACAGCAAATTGGAAGGAGTATCCCGATGAGGGTGGCGTACAGGATTGGCTTGATGCCCCCTCCGCCGAGGTGTCTCTCCGCCCATCCTGAGGGAACAAATTCGTGAATTAAGCCACTCAGGAGGAACCCTATCGCCAGGACCGGCAATATCTCAATGAGATACTCCTTGAATACTATGAGATACTGGATTATCAACTATTTACCTCCGGCATTTCGGGGGGAACGATTCCCCATTCCTGTCTCGGCGACGGGGCGAAGCGTCACTCATATGAACTGATATCTTCCCTACTCCCTCATCCTCTCTCTGTTTCCCGACACATACTGTTACCCGATTCATCACCTATATGCCTGCACGGTAATGCTCAGAAGCTTCGTCGGTAACTGTCCTCCCTCGCCTTCTATGTGACACTCCTTGCTGGACAGCACCTGCACATCCTCAAAGCCAGCTTCCTTTATCTCTGTCAGGTATTCCTGCTGCTCCAAAGCCCCGGCGATACAGCATGCCCAGGCATCAACATTGCTCTTCATTTCGGCAGGGAGTGCTCTCTCGGAAACTATATCGGAGACTGTGAGCCTGCCCCCGGGCTTCAAAACTCGCCAGGCTTCCCGGAAGACCTTAGACTTGTCCGGAGCAAGATTGATAACGCAGTTGCTGATAACGGCATCCACAGATTGATCCCCGATCGGGAGGTTCTCAATTTCCCCCAGGCGAAACTCCACATTGTGATAGCCGTGATCCCTGGCGATACTCCTTGCCTTCTCCACCATCTCCTCCGTCATATCAACCCCGATAACCCTGCCCCTGGGACCAACCTTGTCAGCTGCCAAGAACACATCTACCCCGGCTCCCGACCCTAAATCCAGGACCACCTCGCCCGCTTTAAGGTCTGCTATGGCGGTGGGGTTACCACACCCCAACCCCATAACCGCCCCTTCCGGGACATGCGTCAAATCCTCCCTTGAGTATCCGATAGCCTGAGCCTGAGCCTGCGGGCTGCCCCCGCAAGTACTGCACGAGCAGCTCTCTCGATCCTGTTTAGCTATCTGACCATACCTGTCTCTCACGACCTCTTTGATTTCCTTCTCTTTCATAATTTACCTCCTGACATTTGCGCAGCGACAATTCTTTCAGAGGAAAAGTTCTCGCAAGATCATCGCCGCCATATTCACCTTTGTGTGCTTTCTATCGTCCCTCCTCCTATCACGACTTCATCGTCATAGAAGACCACTGCTTGCCCTGGTGTAATCGCCATCTGAGGTTCTTTGAACTTCACACGAACTCTGCTTTCATCCAACGGGACTATCATCGCTTCAGCTTCCCTATGACGATACCTTATCCTGGCTTTTGCTCCGATAGGTTGGGACGGTTTCTCTGCTATCCAGTTTAGCTCAGAGGCCGTAAGCTCGTCGCGATACAATTGGTCCCTCCCGCCTGCGATAACGGCATTCCTCTTCGCATCGATATCAGTAACATATAGCGGCTCCCTGGCTGAGATGCCAAGTCCCCTGCGTTGTCCGACGGTATAGAACGAAATGCCATCGTGTTGCCCGAGAACATTCCCCTCCTTGTCTAGTATTGGTCCTGGCTGTACTGGAGATTTCACAAGGAAGGAGTAACCTCCGGTCATGAAGTCCTGACTTTCCGGCTTGCCATCGACGCCAAGCCCAAGATGAGAAGCCATCTTTCTTACTTCTTCCTTAGTGCAGTTACCCACAGGGAAAAGGGAGCAGCCAAGCTGTTCCTGAGAGAGTGAGAAGAGGAAATAGGACTGGTCTTTCCGCAAGTCCCTGGCTTTCCTAAGCAGGTGACGCTGGCGCCTCTCGTCGTATTCAACTCGAGCATAATGACCGGTGGCGAAATAGTCGAATCCGATTCCGCTATCTCGTGCCCTCTTGCCCAGGGCATCGAACTTAACCCAGCGATTGCACCTTATGCACGGATTGGGAGTTCTGCCCGACAAATACTCCCGGCAAAGATAGTCCAGAACCTGCGACCTGTATTCCCCCTTCAGATCAAGAACATGGAAAGGAACCCCCAGAATCCCGGCAACCCCTCGTGCATCTTCAATATCGCTTTCCTCACCCGGTCCGTAGCAGCCGCGGCCTATTACCTCTCCTGGACAAACCTCCCCATCCCATATTCTCATGGTCGCACCGATGACCGCATACCCCTGCTCCTTGAGAAGGGCAGCAGCAACAGACGAGTCCACTCCTCCGCTCATGGCCACCAATACTCTCGTCATGGTCTTCACCGGCTGGATCGCCCGGATACGCTCAGGAGTAGTCAGGCTCAAGCCCGAACGACCAGGTCTTTGGTTCAAGATGATGCTTAAGTACGATAATAATCTGGGCTCCTAGCAGAGATCTGGAGTTCGTCCATACACTCCTGTTCACGTTGCTTTCTTTTCGTCTTCTATCCTTGCCATGTAGTCAGCAATAGCTGACTTAAGCGCTTCCTCACCCAGCGACGAACAGTGCATCTTGGCCGCCGGCAGTCCGTCCAGGGCTTCGGCTACCGCCTTGTTGGAGATCTTCAGAGCCTCCTCTATCCCCTTCCCCTTCACCATCTCAGTAACCATAGAGCTGGTGGCAATGGCGGCTCCACAACCAAAAGTCTTGAATTTGGCATCAACGATGATACCATCCCTTATCTTAATGTAAAGCTCCATGACGTCCCCGCATATCGGGTTTCCCACGCGTCCAATGCCATCGGGATTCTCCATCTCCCCGACATTCCGCGGATTCCTGAAGTGATCCATCACCTTCTCGCTATATAACGATGATACGTCACCCATCTCTTGTCTCACCCCTTATTCGGATCTTCGCCTTTCCAAAGGGAATATCCTCCCGCTTTTTCTTGAAGCTCCCCGGGCAAAGCAAAGCGAACCAGTCCCTAACAACAGGAGGCTTCCTATGCAGATAACTCCGCGTGTTTCCTATTTCAGCCAGATCGGTGCCCGTGGCCGGTGAAGCTTATGCTTCTACCTCTCGATATGCTCCCTCACCTTTTCTTCGCTTTCCCCAACGTTAATGCCGATAAACTCGACCTCCGATTCTCTCTCCTCGAAAGCTGCCTGAAGATATGGCATCTGCATGACGCAATAACGGCACCACGTGGCCCAGAAGTTGATCAGAACCCATTTGTCTCTTAGCTCGCTCAGCGCCACCGTTCCTCCATCAAGAGTGGGGAGGGTGAAATCCGGAGCGACGTGTCCGACTATCGGGGCGACTCCCGGGAGAGGAGGTGTAGCTTCGCTTGAGGTTAGCTCGTCCAGCCAAGCAATCACCTGTTCCTTGCTTCCAAAGGCGCCCGGTCTTATACCACGGATAATCCCGTCTTTGTCGACAAGTATATTGACGGGAATACCTCTTATGCTGTAGGCCGCTCCTGTCCTCTGGCTTCCATCCAGAGCTATGGTATACGTTATGTCTGCCGTGAGAGGCGGTGCACACCCCGGAAGACGCCCGCCCAGTACAAGGACGGCGGCCAATATCACCACGCCCACTACTGTCCACCGTATTATCCTTCTTCGGCGCATAGTAGTCTCCTTCAACCTGTAAGTAGAGAAATAAGACGAGTGAGGAACCCGGTGAGCAGTCCTACACCCACTGCTATCAGCAATGTGCCGCTGAGGATCGAAATCATATTCGCGCGTCGGCTGAGCCAGGAAATAACCGGCGCTGCTGATCCCATTGCTAATCCGATAGCGATAAAGGGTACTCCCAGACCCAGTGAGTAAGCAAGCAGCAGAGACACCCCCTGCCAGGCAGTTTGCGCACTTGAAGCCAGAAACAGGATGCCACCGAGCACAGGCCCTAAGCAGGGGGTCCATCCCAATGCAAAGGCCGCTCCCAATCCAAGCGACCGCAGATATCCCGACCTGTTGCCAAAGGAGCGTTTGAGACGCATTTCATAGTTGAGCCAGGGTATCCTGGGGGCGGCAAGCAACCAGAGCCCGAATAACACCAGCACACTACCGGCTATCCTGAAAAGTAAGCTGGTGGGAATGACTGCTCCTATCAATCCCGCCGAGGCTCCCAGACCAGTGAATACAAGTGAAAAACCAGCCACAAAACTAACGGCGTGAAAAGTGGTACGCCAGCGGCTGATTTCCGGTGTCAGGGAAGAAGTACCAGCCAAATTGACTATGAACACTAACGCTAGAGGCAGCACGCAAGGAGACAGAAACGAAAGCACCCCGGCAACAAAAGCAACGCCTAAAGACAATCCATCCATGGACAATTATGGTTAACCGCCTTAACTCAACAAGAAAAGCTCCTCTTCACTGGGCCTTTCTCTCCATTACTTCGCCCTTTACTCCAATCGTAACCGTTTCAAAGGGAATGTCTTTCCCCGCCTTCTTCAGAGCCTCCTGCACAATATGAACGAGCCCATGACAGCAGGGCACTTCCATGTGGACAACTTTCACACTTTTGATGTCTGAACTCTCCAGAATCTGGGTAACCTTGCTTATATAGGCAGTAAGGTCATCGAGTTTAGGACAGCCGATAGCAATAGCTTTTCCCTTTAGAAAATCATTGTGAAAATTCGCATATGCGAAAGGAACGCAATCAGCCACCAGGACTAAATCCGCATTCCGAAAATACGGAGCATACGGCGGAACAAGCTGAAGCTGTATCGGCCATTGACGGAGTTCAGAGCTAGCCCTTACTCCCTCTCCCACCGCTTCCTCTCTCTTTTCCCACTGCAACACCCGGGCAGAAGGACAAGAGCTTATGCCAGCATGAGAATGGTGCTGGGGAAGCTCGTGTGTATGTTCTTTCAGATGAGCTAAGTGCTTTTCCAGCAACTCAGGCGACTTCTCCTTAATATGGGCGATTACCCTTTCTTCGTCATATTCCTCAACTTCCTTCTCCTCAATAGCCAGCGCCCCCCGGGGACAGTCGCCGAGACATGCCCCGAGACCATCGCAGAAACTCTCTTTGACCAGCTTTGCCTTCCCGTCGATGATCTGAAGTGCTCCTTCGGGACAGGAGGGAATGCAGAGTCCACAGCCATCGCATTTTTCCTCATCAATCCTGATAGTCCTTCTCTTCACTTTCGCCACTTAGTCGACCTCCTCTACCAATTCCGTAACCTGCTTCTTTATCGCACTCAATGCCTTGCGGTAGGCTTCTATGCCCTTCCCCCATGGGTCCTCGATATTCCACTCTATCCTTTCCGCGCCCGGAATAGCAGGACACGCAACCTCACAGCCCATACTGACTACTATATCAATCGATTCCTTGTCCCCGATACCTTTTGGTTTGCCACGCCACATAATACTCTCATCCCCTAACACTTCTAATGCCTCGGGAGCTACTTCCTTTGACGGATGTGTCCCCATGCTTACAAACTCAAGATTGGGTCTGTTGCTTAACTTCTTTGCCAGTGCCTCCGCAATCTGGCTTCGACATGAGTTCTCAACGCATACGAACGCAATCCTTTTCTTCTTCAGTTTCCGGTAAAGCTCTTCTCCAACACACTCTACAGCATACTTGCACCATTGCACGCAGCTTCCTAAGTCATTGTAAATCGTAAACCCACACTCACGACATCGTGTCTGCATCTCATTGGAGAAGATCTCCACCTCTCTGCCACATTGAGGGCACTTCTTCGTTATGATTGTCGGCGTTCGTATATGGGCTGCTCCAGGACATTTATCAAACAATGTTACTACCTCCAAGTTCTGAATTGAGCAATCATCTGATACTCTTCAAGAGCGGGGACATAGCTCTCAACCTGGCGACAATTCCCGGCAAGACCTCTAGCACCCGCTCCACATCTTCCTCATTGTTTTCCCGCCCCAGGCTAAACCTCAATGAACCATGAGCTTGCTCCGGCGATAGCCCCAGCGCTAGAAGAGCATGAGAAGGTTCAAGGCTTGCGGAACTACAGGCTGAGCCCGTAGAAACACAGATGCCCTCCAGATCAAGATTCAAAACCATGGATTCCCCCTCGGCAAAATCAACGCTCACATTGACGTTGTTGGGCAGTCTTTGCGAGGGATGACCATTCAAGTGAATGTGGTCAATCCGCTCCCCGAGACCTTTGACTAGCTTGTCCCGAAGATAACTCAGGCGTCTTGCTTCCTCGCCCAAGTCGTGACGAGCAAGCTCCACCGCCTTACCAAGCCCCACGATAGCAGGAATGTTTTCTGTGCCGGCCCTGCGTTTCTTCTCCTGTCCTCCGCCATGAATGAGCGACGTTAGCCTGGTGCCTTTTCTGACATACAATGCTCCCACTCCTTTGGGCCCGTATAACTTATGCGCTGAAATGGAAAGCAAGTCCACCTTGAGTTCATCCACGTTCACGGGAATGTGTCCCACTGTCTGCACGGCATCGCTGTGGAAATAGACTCCGGCCTCTCTGGCAATTTTACCTATCTCGCCTACCGGCTCTATGGTACCTACTTCGTTGCTGGCATGCATGACCGATATAAGAATGGTCTTATCGGTAATAGCTCTCTTTACGTCCTGCGGATCGACCAGACCATATCTATCTACCGGGAGGTAAGTTACCTTGAATCCTCTCTTTTCCAAAAATCTGCACGCCTCGGTCACCGCATGGTGTTCAATAGGAGTAGTGATGATGTGATTTCCTTTTTGCTCATTGGCATAGGCAGCACCCTTCAGGGCGTAGTTATCCGCCTCGGTTCCTCCGCTGGTAAAGACAATCTCCTCGCTCCCGGCGCCGATGAGCTCCGCTAGCTTGATTCTTGCCTCGTCTACCGCCCCCTTCGCTTCCTGGCCATAAGAGTGGATACTCGAAGGATTGCCAAAGGCATCGGTAAAACAGGGCAGCATGGCCTTCACCACCTGAGGATGAGTTGGCGTGGTGGCGGCATAGTCAAGATATATCCGTTTCACTTACTGTCCCTCCATAACATAATCAACAACCGGGTCGACCCTTGCCCCCTTTGCCAGTCACCTTAGCAGGGCGAGCATTACCCGTTGATCTGATATTTCAGCCTTCCCACTTCTGAAGCAATCAGTATAACACGCATCATGCCCGGCAGCCTGTATTCACCGCTGTCGCCAGCTCGGTTCGACCTTAGCCTTCTTCAGGCGCAGCGAATTGGTCACCACATTGAGAGAGCTAATGGTCATCGCGGCCATCCCGACCATCGGGTGTAACAGCCCCATTACTGCCAGGGGGATGGCCAGCGCATTGTAGACCCAGGCGAAGAAGTAGTTTTGCTTGATCTTTCTAAAGGTAGCCCGAGAAAGATTCACTGCGGTAACCACAGCACTCAGCTCTCCTCTCACGAGGGTTATGTCGGACGACTCAATGGCAATGTCGGTTCCGGTACCTATGGCTATCCCCACGTTGGCCTGGGTAAGGGCCGGAGCATCGTTGATGCCATCGCCCACCATAGCTACAATCCCGACCTTCTCCTGCAGGCGCCTGATTTCGGCTGCCTTGTCCTGAGGCAAGACTTCGGCCAGCACCCGCGTGATTCCGACCTTCTTAGCGATGGCGGCGGCAGTTCTCTGGTTATCCCCGGTGATCATGCCCGTCTCCAGTCCCATCTTCTTCAGCTCAGCGATCGCCTGAACTGAGTCCTCTTTCAGAGTATCGGCCACAGCGATGATGCCCGCTGTTTCGCCATCGACCGCTACCAGCATAGCGGTCTTCGCTTCGTCTTCCAGCTCAGTCAGTTGATTCTTGAACCGGCTGAAGTCTATCTGATAGTCCGTCATCAGCTTCTGGTTTCCTACCAGGACCTCTTTGCCATCGACCTTGCCTCTTATTCCTTTGCCGGTAATGGCTTCGAAACTATCGACCCTGGTTAGATGAATCCCCCGTTGCCTGGCTTCTCCGACAACAGCCTGCCCCAGGGGATGCTCTGAGCCCTGTTCCAAACCAGCTGCAAAATACAGGATGTCCTTTTCCTCAAACTGGCGGTCGGTGATGATATCGCTAACCCCGGGTTTGCCTTTGGTAATGGTCCCCGTCTTATCGAAAACAATGGTACGGACTTCGCTCATGGTTTGAAGGGCCTCTCCGCGACGGAACAGGACCCCTTTCTCAGCCCCCATGCCGGTGCCCACCATTAGAGCGGTGGGGGTACCCAACCCCAGGGCGCAAGGACAGCTTATGACCAGGACCGCGATGCTGGCAAAGATGGCCAGGTTAACAGTCCCCAGGCCGGGGTTTACCCAGGGCAGAAAGGAAGCACCCCAGGTGACGATTCTCATGAAAAAGCCAGGAAAGACCAGCCAGCTGATACCCGTCAAGAGGGCAATACCCAGTACCCCAGGCACCATATAACCCGTCACCCTGTCGGCAAATTCCTGGATGGGGACCTTGGATCCCTGACACTCCTCCACCATCTTTATGACCTGGGACAGAAAGGTGTCCCTGCCTATCTTAGTTGCCTCTACTTTCAGGAGGCCCTGCTGGTTAATGGTGGCGCCGATGACCTTATCGTTCACTTTCTTGTTCGCAGGCATCGATTCACCGGTGGCCATAGATTCGTCGATAGCGCTTTCCCCTTCCACTATCACTCCGTCGGTGGGAATCTTCTCGCCTGGCCTGACAACCATAATATCCCCTGCTTTAACGTCTTCGATGGCGATCTCTTTCTCCGCGCCATCCACGACAACGCGGGCAGTCTTGGCCCCCAGTTGCAACAGTTTCTTGATTGCCTGAGATGCGCGACCTTTAGCCCTGACCTCCAGAAACCTGCCCAGCAGGTGGAAGGCAACGATTCCCATCGCCATCTCCGTGAAGCTAGGCCCCGGCCAGAAAATTGCCGCAATGCCCATGAAATAGGGTGGCACCGAACCGAGGGAGATCAGGACATCCATACTAGCTCGACGGCGGCGGATCGCCCTCCAGGAGGCTTGATGCGTAGGCCAACCGGCCAGAAACACCACGGGAAAGCCGAGCAAGACGATTATCAGCATGTACCCAGGAATCGGAATAACCATGGAAAGAATCATCAGGGTCCACCCCACACCTGCCGGAATGATAGCGAAGATGAAACGCCTTCTCGCCTTTTGGACTTTCAGTATGTCTTCGTCAACCTTATCCTCTTCTTTTTCGGCCACCAGCGAATAGCCTGCCGATTCCACCGCCACCTTGAAATCAGCCACACCGGTCTCGCTCCTCAAGTACTGAACGGTTGCCTTCTCATTAGCCAGATTGACGTTGGCCGAGATCACTCCGGACACCTTCCCGAGAGCCTTCTCGACGTTGGCGGCACAGGAGGCGCAGGTCATACCACCCACCTTGAACGTTGTTTTATCCAGACCAACACCAAAACCAACATCCGAGATTACACTCACCAACGCTCTGCCATCTATCTGGCGGGGGTCGTATTCGATGGATACCTCTTCGCTGGCTACATTGACGTTGACCCGGTGTAGCCCCGGCAGCTTGGCAAGTCCTTTCTCGATCGCGGCAGCGCAAGAGGCGCAGGTCATACCCGTAACGGGCAGAGTTATCTTCCTGGTTTCGTTAGACATCTGTTTCACATTCTCCGGCACAGTCCGCATTCCATACACATGGTTTCCGGGTCGTCAAGTCCATGCCTTGTCTCCTTAGCTCCCGTACGCACCAGTTCAATTATATCGTTGTCTTCAGTGCCTGCTCTAAATCCTCAGTCAAATCGTCAACGTTTTCCAGGCCCACCGATAACCTGATCAACCCATCGCTAATCCCTACCTTTTCCCTATGGTCCCGGGGCACTGAGACGTGGCTCATGGTAGCCGGATGCCCAGCGAGCGAAGCGAGGCCACCCAGCGATTCGGCCAGAGAAAAGACCCTGACATTTCTCAAAAAGGTATTAACACCCTCAATGCCGCCTTCCAGCTCAAAAGACACTACTCCGCCGAATCCTTTCATCTGGCTCCTGGCGATTCCGTGTCCCCTATGGGATTCGAGCCCGGGATAGAACACCCTCTTTACTGACGGGTGTTCCTCAAGATAACGGGCCACAGCGATGGCATTCCTCTCATGCTGCTTCATTCTTACCGGCAGGGTCTCAATTCCCCGAAGCACCAGCCAGCAATCGAAGGGTGAGGCACATGTCCCCATCGCATCAAGCAAGAATTGAACTCTTTGAGTCAGTTCATCGGTGGCGGTCACGACAGCGCCGCCGACAACATCACAGTGTCCGTTAAGATACTTGCTGGTGGAGTGGACGACAAGGTCAACTCCGTATTCAATCGGCCTTAAGAAATAGGGAGTAGCAAAGGTATTATCTGCTACTATCAGCAACCTATGCTTCTTAGCAATATCAACCACCATCTCGAGGTCAATGACGTTTAGCAGCGGATTGGACAGAGTCTCCAGCCACAACATCCTGGTATTGGGCTTTATTGCCTCCTCAATCCTCTGCCGGTTGTCCATTCTCAGCAGGGTAAATTCCAGC
>JAUWQY010000049.1 GCA_030610855.1 Dehalococcoidia bacterium | reverse complement strand
TAACACAGTACCTTCACTCTCTCTGTGTAGCAGCGTTGCTGTCAGTTATTGAAATTCTCTGTCAATAATATCATGGTATCTCCCTCTCAGTGGACCTCACAAAACCAGCATTGACTACTTCCCACGGTAACAATTCATCGTATTGTTACCTCAGTACACATTACATCTCAATGTGCAGTTCCGATGTTAGGGGTGTGGTCGTAGTGACCTAGCTGTCCAAGTTCTGGCAAACAGAAGCAGCCTGAAGTCATCAACGTCGCCTGAGACTATCGGTCGAGCAGAAGCGGAAAGTGGTGGAGCGCCTGGGTCCGGGCCGCCGCTCAGAATCGCCTGATTTTGTCGGAAAACCCACAGCACAGGCAAGATCTGCACCGAAAAGGGCCAAGGGGGGTATAAAGCACACTGCCGCCAAAAACAGGGGCTCCAAAATGCCTGAAAGTATGTCGAAAACGGATCTCACTCAGCGTATAGAAGTGGGTTCATGCACAGACCCAGAATGTTGCTCCAGCCCACCCGAGACTTAGCGTCGAGGATATCCTGTGATTCAGGACTGGGCACGTCGCTGATAGCGTACGGATCTTCCTTTCCGCACGATGTCCAGTGACCCGGCCAGCGACAGCTTTCTCAAGTTCGCCCTGACGCCATTCTCTGTGAAGGTAATGCCCGCCTCACTTAATCGTTGCTTGATTTCGCGGATAGAGCGCGGTTGATCAAAGAGGCCCGCCTCCAGATCGCTCCGAATGGCCCCTATGCAGGAACCCCATCTCGCTCTACCGGATTTGGTAACAGCCGCTGCCTTCCTCTTTCGGGGCAAAGGCTTGGCTTTCTCCGGTGTGGCTGCAACATCCTGTGGTAAGCCCTGCAGTCTCATGATAGTAGGTTGATACATGTCAAGGCAATGTCGCACGAAGTCAACCGGACCCTGGAGTTCGACGATGCCTTCCTTGAGGTTTATCACTACTCTTGCCTCATCCATCGGATGTTTCTCCTTCAACACATTGTGCAGATTGCGTCTGTGCTTCGCCCATTATAGCACCAACCCCAGAGCAACGAAACGTGCCTCGGCGCCAAACTTGTCATCGTTTTGTGACCTGCAAAACACGTCACCAGAGATCAGATTCATCCTAGGTCGTTTACTGCTTTGTTGCTCTTTCGCTCCACCGCTCTTTCCCTCTGTCGCTCCTTCCACTCTGCCGCTCTTTCACTCTGTCACTCTTCCGCTGTATCGCTCTTTCGCTCTTTCACCGCGGAAGGGCAGTACCCCACGCCGCACCGCGGCAGAGAACGGCGAGCGGAACAGCGGAAGGAGCGAAGAGCAAAGAGCGGGAAGTGCGGAGCAAAGAGTGGAAGGAGCGAAGAGCAAAGAGCGGGAAGTGCGGAGCAAAGAGTGGAAGGAGCGAAGAGCAAAGAGTGGAAAGTGCGGAGCAAAGAGTGGAAGGAGCGAAGAGTAAAGAGCGGGAAGTGCGGAGAGCGAGGAGCAGAGACTAGTGAGTAGGGAGAGAAGAGCATGGAAGAGGGGCTTAGAAGATATGCGATAAGCGACATACGACATATGACATATGACATATGACAGAGTATGACGGATAGGGATAATGGGGTCGAGGACTAAGAGACAAGCGACACGCAATAAGGGATTCGGTTGCTACTCAAGAGCAGCATCCAGTTGAACAATTCTGACTTTTGTGCAACCTTGTCCTTCCAACAGAGAGCCAAAATGTGCATCCAGGCCAACGGCACCTAATAGTAACGTACCTCATCCTGCCGGATGCTCGGTGATACACAATACCATAGCCGCCTAGCTCTATTTCCCCGGAGCCTTTGGAGTTTGCGCTTTTTTCCAGAGCGAGTAGTATCTACGTATAGTATTTTTGAAAGTTCTGTGTTCCCCGGGGATTTCGACGTGGCGAAGTATATACCTCACTTCTGGTGGCGAATAGCCTTCATCAAACCAGAGGAACGCCTCTAACTTGACTGTGTATAGCCTGAGCCTGTATTTGCGCGCTACCTCTATGTACTTCTTCTCTTCTCTACTGAGCATGCTCTTTATTTTAGCACGGTGCGAGATAAAAATCTTGATTATAAGGGTGATAGAAATAGTGACGAAAGAGCAGACGCTGAGCGGGATTGTTTAAGCGACCCGTCTCTTTCGATTTTGTGATTCATCCATGTTATAATCCAGTTCTGGTCACGACAGAATACTAGGAGGCGAAAAATGGAAAAGCGATGTCATATCATCGCAGAGGTCACTGGTTCAAGTCCAGTACTGCCCATTTTCGGCGTCTCCTGGCGGCAGTATACGTGATTTCCAGGTCTGCAATAGGAATGTGATGAAACGAAAAGAAAGGGATGAGCAACTAGAACGAATGCATCACTCCGTAGCTCATATTATGGCTGAGGCGGTACAATGTGTTTTCCCCGAGGCCAAATTCGGCATCGGGCCGACAATTGAGAATGGCTTCTACTATGACTTTGAGTTGCCACGCCCACTAACTCCGGAGGACTTGCCTGTAATCAAGAACAAGATGAGGGAGATTATCGATCAGAATGCGCCATTTGTTGCACAGGAAATAAGCAAGGATGAAGCACGCGGGCTCTTTGCGGCACAGCCCTATAAACTGGAGCTTATCAACGAAATTTCTGATGCCAGCGTAACTATCTATAAACAAGGATCTTTCACCGATTTGTGTCGTGGGCCTCATCTGGACTCAACTGGCGAGGTAAGGGAGTTTGAGCTTACTCATATAGCCGGAGCATACTGGCGGGGTGATGAAAAGCAACCCATGCTACAAAGGATTTACGGGGTGGCTTTTGGAAGCCGGGAGGAACTTGAGGAGTATCTATCGCATCAAGCCGAAGCCGCTAAACGAGATCATAGGAAACTGGGCAAAGAACTTGACCTCTTCAGTATTCACGAGGAAATCGGTCCTGGCTTGATCTGCTGGCACTCCAGAGGTGCTTTGATTCGGCAAACCATCGAGGACTTCTGGAAGGCAGAGCACTTCCGGCGAGGCTATGATGTCGTTTACACTCCGCATATTGCCAAGCTGGATCTGTGGAAAACTAGCGGGCATTGGGAGTTTTATAGGGATTATCTATTCTCGCCGATGGAAATTGAAGGACAGCAATACATGCTAAGGCCCATGAATTGTTTGGGGCATATTTTGATCTATAAGAGCAAATTGCGCAGTTATCGCAATTTGCCTCTGAAATATGCCGAACTGGGTACAGTGTATAGGTACGAACGAACTGGTGTGCTATATGGTCTTGCTAGAGTAAGAGGATTTACTCAAGATGATGCTCACATTTTTTGCCGGCCTGCTCAGGTTGAGGAGGAGGTGCTGGAAGTTCTGAGGTTGGCACAGTTCATGATGTCTAGCTTTGGTTTTGACCAGTATGAATTGTTCTTGTCAACGCGCCCTGAGAAATATGCTGGCACAGAGTCAATGTGGGTGGAGGCGACCGAATCTTTGAAGCGGGTTCTAGAGAGACTGGCCTTGCCTTATGAAGTAGACCCGGGCCAGGGAGTCTTCTATGGGCCTAAAATCGATATTAAGCTCAAGGACGCTTTAGGGCATGTTTGGCAAGGTCCCACCATTCAGGTCGATTTCAACTTGCCACAACGCTTCGGTGTCTGTTATATTGGTGAAGATGGTTCGGAGCATAGCGTAACAATGATACATCGTACAGTTCTGGGTAGCATGGAGCGTTTTCTAGCTTGCTTGATAGAGCATTACGGAGGTGCCTTTCCCGTATGGCTATCGCCGGTTCAAGCGATGATAATCCCCATAGCAGATCGCCACGTTGACTACACTCGGAAGATAGAGAGCGACCTTAAGAATGAAGGCATCAGAGCTCTGGTTGACGACCGCCCTGAACGAATGAATCTGAAAATAAGAGAGGCCCAACTTGAGAAGGTGCCGTATATGCTTATAGTCGGCGACAAAGAAGTGGCTTCATCCAGCGCCTCACTTCGCCTAAGGAACGGTGAGGATCTGGGTTTAGAAACTGTAGCAGAAATTAGGAGTAGAATACAGTCAGCCATAGAGACTAGGTCTTGAATGCTGCTCCGGGGGTAGAGAAAGTATAGTTAAACAAGTACCAACCAACAGGAGAATCAGAGCCAGGGAAGTTCGTCTCGTAGGAGAGGACGGGAAACAGCTTGGTGTGGTATCTCTGCAAAAGGCACTGCAAGCCGCTGAGGAAAGCGGTCTCGATCTGGTGCAGGTAGCAACGACTACTCCGCCAGTATGCCGGATTCTTGATTATGGTAAGTATAAGTATGAGCAAACCAAGAAGGAGCGCAAGGCTAGGAGGGGCCAGAGAGTCGGCTTGCTGAAGGAGGTTCGTCTAAGACCGAAGATAGAGGAACATGATTTGCAGGCAAAAATCAGGACCACGAAGAAGCTGTTGGAGGAGGGCAACAAAGTAAGGTTAGTGCTAAGATTCAGAGGACGTGAAGTTGTCTATCCTGAATTAGGGTGGAAGGTGCTGCGTGAAGTTGCTGAAGCCTCGAAGGAAGTAGCTGTAGTCAGTAGCTCCGCCAATGAGCAGAGGAGTATAGCCTTGACCCTGGCCCCGGTTTCTCTCAAGAAGACGAAGGAGATAGAAGCAGATGCCAAAACTTAAGACACATAAGGGGGCAGACAGCCGCTTTCAAGTAACAGGTAGCGGCAAGCTGATGCGTACCAAATGTGGCAAAAGCCACTTGAGACGGAAGAAGGCTTCTAGAACCAAGCGCCTGTATGACGAGACGATCCCGGTATCCTCGGCAGATAGGAAGAGGATAGGAAGGCTTCTGCCCTACAAATAGCAGTAGGGTAAAGGAGGCAAGTAGACATGGTCAATCTAGTTCCCATTTTTGGCATAGTCTTTGGCTGCGGGATAGCTTTGCTGGCAATCTGGACTGAATACAGCAGAGACAAGACTCTAATTGAGAAAGGGCTGTATCAGCCAAAACAGCCGGATCCGCCAGGCCCTCCTGGTCTGGGGTTCTTGGCCGTCGGCTCTGTAGTGGCTGGAATAGGGGTAGCCCTCCTTGTTAGCACTGTCATCTTCCAGATGGGAAAACAGACCGGCATGCCGGGGCTCGTTTTTCTGTGTATTGGCATCGCGCTGCTAGCAGTTCATTTTCTTGCCAGACAGAGAAGGATATCGCCTGGGGATTAAAGGAGGAATCTTGCCAAGAGCTAGGAGCGGGAAAGTTACTCACAGACGACATAAGAAGGTGCTTGAACTAACCAAGGGACATCGAGCGGCCAGGCATAAGCTTTATCGAACTGCTCATGAGTCCATGCTTCATGCGCTGGACTATTCCTATTGTCATCGTCGCGAACGGAAAGGCGACTTCAGAGAGCTATGGATTGTTCGTATCAATGCTGCGGCGCGAGCCGGAGGGCTTACTTACAGCCAGTTTATGGCAAAACTGAGAAAGTCAAACATAGAGATCAACCGCAAGATGCTAGCTGAGATGGCAGTTAGAGACCCTGACGGTTTTGCTGCGTTAGTAGCCTCCGTGCCTGAGACCACCCCATCTCACTTGCAGTGACACTATGCCCGGAGATTCCGCGTGTTTTGAACAGCGATAGCACTACTTGGCATTCAATGCTGGAACGACTCAAAGATCTTTATTCACAAGCTCTCGATGAGCTAAGCAAGGTTGATAGTGTTCGAGAGCTGGAGGTGTGGCGCGTTCGTCACCTGGGTAAGAAAAGCAATCTGACCCAGATTCTGCGTTCTTTGGCTGCCCTGCCTGCGGTAGAACGCCCAAAGATGGGCACCCAAGCTAACAAGATCAAGAGAGCTCTAGAGTCAAGTCTGAGCGAGAAGGAAGAATTACTACAGCAAGCCTTTTTGGCCTCTCCTTTGGAGTCCCAGGGACTCGATGTCACCCTGCCCGGTCGGCCCTTCCCCACAGGTCGTCTTCACCCCACCACCAAAATACTTGATGAGATGTGCGATGTTTTCAGAAACATGGGCTTCCAGACGATCGAAGGACCTGACGTGGAGTGGGATTACTATAACTTTGAAGCCTTGAACATCCCTCAACATCATCCGGCGCGAGACATGTTTGCTACGCTGTGGATAGATACAGGTGTTGGAGGGAAAGCGAGACTCTTGCGTACGCATACTTCTCCGATGCAGATAAGGTTTATGGAGAGAGAACGTCCGCCGATCAGGATTATAGCGCCGGGGCGAGTTTACAGGTATGAAGCGACTGACGCTACTCACGAGTCAATATATCATAACGTTGAAGGTCTGGCTGTGGACAAGAACATCACTATGGCTGATTTGAAAGGCACTTTGTTCGAATTCTGTCGCTGTCTTTTTGGAGAGGAGAGGAAAGTGCGCTTCCGTTGTGACTACTTTCCTTTTGTGGAGCCTGGGGTGGAGGTAGCGATTGGATGTTCGGCTTGCGATGGTGTTGGATGCCGGTTGTGTTGTTATAGCGGCTGGATAGAAGCACTGGGTGCCGGGATGGTGCATCCGGACGTCCTGGCGCGAGTCGGTATTGACCCTGAGGTGTACAGCGGTTTTGCCTTCGGGGTGGGAGTTGAGCGCATGGCTATGCTGCGATATGGCGTTGATGACATCCGCCTCTTCTATGGCAACGACCT
>JAUWQY010000075.1 GCA_030610855.1 Dehalococcoidia bacterium | reverse complement strand
CTGCTTTTCGTATTGCGCGCCTTCACCTCCTTCTGAATGTCTTCTCGGTTTTAGCTTCAATAGTTTCCAGTATAAGGCTCAGCTTCGTCAGCGTCAATCACCCGTGAGTAATGAGAAGTTAGTACTATTTGATATCACACCTCCGCGACGTGGCATTCCAGAGGTCGAAATCCGAATCTGTAGTGCGACCCTTCAGGGTCGTGCCGCCCCTCGCACCCCGATTGCATCGGGACTCGCAATCTCACGGAAGGTCATTACCCAGTGTTACAAGCACAGGAAGGGTCCCCCATCTATCTGAACTAGATCATGACAGAAGAGAGGTGTCGGTATCAGCCCCGAATTGCCCAACCGGGTTCACTCACTGCCGAGGGAGGGACTCGAACCCACACTCCTTTGTAGGAAGCGGATTTTAAGTCCGCCGCGTCTGCCATTCCGCCACCTCGGCACCTTCTCCATTGTAGACTCCACCGTACGCTGAGTCAAAGGCAGCAGGCGGCGCTCTCCGCACTCCCCTGTCCCTTACCGATCTCTGTCTCAGGTACGCCGTTTCTCTGTAGCGCGCCCCTTCAGGGTCGCGCCCTCCCTTTGCACCCCGATGGAATCGGGCCACTGCATCTGCCGATTTCAAATGCCGGAATCCAGATGACAACTTGCCGATTTCATCGAGCATCCGCGGTAAAGCCGGGAGAAACCCAAATGCCTGAATGCCAAAGCTATTGCTGTTTGTCATTTGTCATTGCGAGTCCCGCTGCAATCGGGACGCGGCAATCCCCTACTTTAACGCCGAGATTGCTTCGACACTGTCGCGCCTCGCAAAGACGAGCGTGAAAACGTGCCGAGCTATGACGCGGTGGGAGGTCAATCTCGATGAAAAGAGGCGGCGGGCGGATTCGAACCGCCGCATAGGGGTTTTGCAGACCCCTGCCTTAACCTCTTGGCTACACCGCCATGAAGGTCAGGTCTACTGGAGCGGAAGACGGGATTCGAACCCGCGACCCCTTCCTTGGCAAGGAAGTATTCTACCACTGAACTACTTCCGCTCTTGATAGATTCTACCGTCTTTTGTTAGTTAGGGCAAATCAAGTCTGGTGCCGAGGGGGAGATTTGAACTCCCACGGGCTTGCGCCCACCACCCCCTCAAGATGGCGTGTCTGCC
>JAUWQY010000016.1 GCA_030610855.1 Dehalococcoidia bacterium | reverse complement strand
TGCCGGACAATTTCCCGGGGTTTTGTTACCTAATTGGGGAAGGCTCATCCTCAAGCTCACCCGCCTATGGTAACACAATATCCCCAATTTGAGAAGTGCCTGTACTCGTCCATATGATTAGTGACACATTACCTCCCTTCTTTTTTGCTGGTATTGTTGAAGAAATTGTTGTGGTGTAAGGTATCCCAGGGATTGATGGGGTCGAATAGTATTATACACCTTCTCCCATTTCAGCAGAGCCTGATTAAGCTCTCCGATTTCAAAGCTAGCCTCGGTTACTTCGTAAAACTCCTCGGTATGTGTCCTTTGTGCCCTTTCCACATGACCATTAAGCTTGGGTGAGCGTGGTGGTAAAACGAACAGTTTTATACCTCTCTCTTGACACTCCCTCTCAAAGGCATCCTGAAATTCTGAGCCTCCGTCTACCTGAATGGCTTTGATAGGAAAGGGCATCCGCTTTAATAGGACATCTATAAACCCCGATGCGGTATTAGAAGTTGCCCTGGTGTGAACTTCAAGAACATCCCACCTTGATATAATATCCCTGGCAGTAAAGTGCTTGAGTATTACTCCGGGCAGAGGTCTTACATCTAATGTATCTACCTCTACAATATCTCCAGGTGCTTTGGCAACATACTCTCTGGGCTTTCTTACGGCATAAGGACGCTGCCACCGCCTTTTCCTGGCCGATATGTGGTTTGACACTGGTTCTTTTAATACACCACGCTTCTTTAGCCTACGTATTATCCTGCCCACCGTAGAGACAGAGCAACTAAACCCCTTCTCTCGCAGTAGCACCACTAGCTTATCCTTCCCCCACCTCGGATATTCTTCCCTCAGTTTAAGTACAGCCTGAACCAGCTCTGTAGAATAGGTGGGCTGTCTTACATGCCGGGGATGGTGAGAGCGGTCCTCCAGACTCTGTAGATGCTTGGGGTTATAGCGTCTCTTCCAGCGGTAAAAAGTCTGTGGGCTGATGTCAAAGTGGCGACAGGTGAGACGACCATTGTGAGCATGGGAGTGGTAGTAATCAAACCATTTAAGTCTTTGCCTGGCTTTTTTCGACAGCTCAACCTGAAGCCCTGCCAGACGAGAGACTCCAGGAACTACTCCACTTATTATTTTCATAGTAACACTATTATAGTGTCACCCATCTATCTGAACTAGCTCAGCACGCTTCAGTCTCAGCTGGCGGCCTGGCTAACGATTGGTGTGAGCCGCGCGCCCCCGCCCCCGCCGGCAAGACCCGCCTGAACCACTGACACCTTGGGGAGCAAGTCATGATTCATTGAAGCACAAGCATGGGCGTCGGCTCCATACAGTGTTGGGCGGCTATCTCTCCAACTTGTAGAGCCGCCCTGGTGCTCTTGCCACTGCTACATATCTTCGATTTCGGCGATGGCCCCTACGTAGAAGCCCTTGAGATCCTCGGGCGGCGTAAACCCAACTGCGCTCTCGATGATTCCCCGACGCATCATATCGTTCTTCACTTCCTCAATGTCAATCTCAACCGCGACAAGGTGTTTAGCTATGTCCATTTGCCCCTTGACAATCCTAGCGCGACCACGAATGCTCACCGCGACGTTCGGCGGTGCCAACACGGCAACGCTCACTTACCCATCGCGACATAGATTGACATAGGTGTCATGGTAATCGCCACACGCCAACCTCAGCAGTTGGGGTGTGATGGCACGCAAACTGCCAAAGGGCGCCGTTCGCGGCCTCCGATCCGAGTCAACTGTCGCCACGATAGTGACCGGGTTGATGGCTCTGTTCGGCTTATGCAACGCGGCAAACACGTCCGGGGGAAGCTCGGATGCGCTACGCCACTGTTCTCCGCCTGGTGTCTGTTCTGATTGTTCATCTGCCATAGTCTAACTCCTTCCTCGATTTGGCCGCCCAACATTCAAGCTGAGCCGCCGCGCGAGGTTCGAGGCATGTCAGCTTTTCACGGGGGCGATTTCCCGGTGGACCAGTTTCATGGCCTCAGATGGGCAGACATATATGCAGATCCCACAGCCGATGCAGCGTTTGGCATCTCGCACCGCCAAATCACCTTCCATGTGCAAAGCCTCCATCCAGCACCTGTCTATACAAGCACCGCACCCCGAGCAGGCTTCATCGTCTATTGTCACGACCCAGTTGGCGAGGATAGCCTGGCTAGGCACCGGAGTGCGGCTGACTCCTCTTAGTATGAAGCAGTGGCAGCCACAGCAGGCGCAGAGAAGGTCGATGAATCTATCCTGGCTACTTGCATAGACATGGACAAGGCCGGCTGCCTCAGCTTCGTCTATGCTCTGTCTGGCTTCATCCCTGGAAATAAGGTGGACAAACCCACGGTCACTGGCGAACTGTGCCGATGGGCCGAAAATCATGCACTTATCGGTTTTGGGCTTGTCGCAAGGCCTGTCCAGTAAATCCCCCTGATGCCGGCAGACACAGGTCCCTGCGGCTATGTATTCCGTTGTGTCTATGAGTTTCATTACCTCTTCGTAAGGCAAAATAGTGGGCCGGTCAAGGACTTCCTGCTCCACGGAAACCTTTCTGGCCTTGGAGGTGTCAACACCGGGCAATCGGGCGGGTGCTGCCGTCATTATGTTCTTCAGTGCCTTGCCGTAGCTCTTCATTAGCTGTGCTAATCGCTTGGTGTGCTCGTCAACCCGGCCGTGCATGAACTGCAACTCGATGATGCCGGGCACCAGGGGTAATAACTCGTAGTGTTTCTTGCCGTTCTTCTCTTTTACCCGTACCGTGCCGACACGTGCCATATCCTCTAGGTGCCTCTGCAAGTGTTCAGCATCGGCTCCCTTCATAACAGCGGCCAGTTCCTCTGACGTTACACCATCTAGAGGGATGTTGGAGGCAATCTCTGCCTGCTCCGGTGTAAATATCTCTCTGGCAAAGGCATAGAATTCGTCACACGGCACCGAGGGGTATGTCATGCTGCGGGCATTAAGTGCCCCAGCAAGCTTCTTGTATATCTCTTCTGTCATATTAGACTTACCTCGTTTGATATTTGGCGCTCATATAGTCTGTGCACAATCATTTTGCGGTGCACTGCAACTATGAAGTGCTATCTTCTACTTGAGCTGGTCTCTTGAATAGTTGAGAACTCTCCGCGCTGTAACGAGCATATTAATCTGCCCCGTTCCTTCAAAGATGTCGTTTATCTTGGCGTCGCGCATCCACTTCTCCAGTAGATACTTCCGGGAATAGCCCAGCGGCCCCATAATCTCAACTGCTTTCTGGGTGATTCTGGTAACGGCAAGGCCAGCTTTTGTCTTAGCCATCGACGACTCCAGGCTATTGGGCTGAAGCTGGCTCATCATCCACAGGGCCCGCAGGGTAAGTAGCTTGGCCGCCTTGTAGTTCGCTTCCATTTCCATTACGTCCCGCTCAAGAGCAGTGAGCTTCTGCCTGGGTACGCCGTAGCGTATTTTTATGCCTTCCTTCTGCAGCGTTTCCTTGACAAAATCCAAAGCGGCACGGCCGATGCCAATGGCCTGGGCAGCCACAATGGGTCGTGTGGCATCAAAAGTTGCCATTGCGCCTTTGAAACCCTTGGTTCCGGCCTTGTCCACCTTCTTGACCTCCGGGCTGCCGAGTATGTTGTCGAATGGAATACGGCAATCACTGAAAACGATAGTAACGGTATCGCTGGCCCTGATCCCGAGCTTCTTCTCCAGTTTTTCCACTCTCATGCCGGGGGTTCCGGCTGGTACCACAAAAGACTTCATGCCGGCTCGTCCTGCTGATTTATCCACCGTCGCCCAGACTACCACAAAGCCATCTGAATCTTCCAGGGCGCGTTTCCCCATAGTGACAAAGATCTTCTCACCGTTGAGCACCCATTCGTCACCATCGCGGACAGCGGTTGTACTGATAGCAGCGGTATCCGAGCCAGCATGTGGCTCGGTCATGGCCATAGCACCCCATTTGGGCTTTCCTTCATTGAATTTGCCAAGAAACTGCCCTATTTGCTCTTTTGTGCCCGAAAGAAAAATGGCAGCACCACCGAGTGCCGGGCCGGGAATGCAAAGGTAAAGACCTGCATCTCCCCAGCAGAGCTCTTCAGTTCTAAGACCTGCTGCGGGATCCAGGCCCAGCCTGAACATGCTTTCGCCTCTTTTCTCCCACATCTTGTCGATGAGTTCTAGCGGGCTCTCATGCTCATGTTCATCATAATAACGACTGACCGGTCTAAACTGCTCCTCTGCAAACTCCTGGGCTGCCTTTATCTCCTCTTGCTGTTCCGGTGTCAGTTCGAAATCTATCATCTCGCAAAACCTCCTTCTATACGACAGCCATGCCATCAAAAGTCACAAATCCTCGACCGTTCCTCAGCCAAAGCTCCACCGGATGCTCGCGGACGTACCCATGCCCGCCCAGAATCTGCACGGCACGGTCAGTTACCATCAGGACCATGTCATCGGCATATGCCTTGACCAAAGACGCTTCTTTAGTTGCCTCTTCCTTTCGGTCTAGCATCCAGGCGGCCTCCCAGGTCATCAACCTGGTAGCATCGATTTCAATGGCCATCTCCGCAAGCATGAAGGCGATTGCCTGGCGCGAAGCGATGGGCTCCCCGAAAGCAACGCGCTCCTTGGCATAGTCCCTCGAGTATTCGAAGGCAGCCTTGGCTACCCCTGTAGCCATTGCCGACAGCGCAACCCGTGAGCAGTTCATGATACCGGCAAAATCACACCCCTCCTCACCACCCAGCCGGTTCTCCTTTGGAACACGGCAGTTCTTCAAACTGAGCTCATATGTGGCCAAAGCCTTTATGCCCATGTTCTTCTCCCGCTCGCCAATCAATAGCCCATTGGTACCTTTCTCAACGATGAAACCCTGCCCGCTACCGTCTTCCCTTGCATAGACGAGTAACACGTCGGCCTCAGCCGCCAGGGGTACATAACACTTCTCACCGTCAAGAACATACTCATTGCCGTCAGGTCGGGCAGTGGTCGACAAGGAGTAGGGATCAAAACCAAAGCGCGGCTCAATGAGTGCAGCAGTAGCCGACTTATACTTCTCATCACAGACGAGCGGCAGATATCTCTTCCTCTGTGTCTCGGTACCCATCTCCAGGACGGGATAGGCAAGCAGAGCCGGACAGAGAATGTGCATCGCGATCGAGAGATCGCCCCAGGCCAGTTCCTCGCCTATCAGCGAACCCGTGATGGTTGAGCGCTCCCCACCAAGTCCGCCATAGTCTTCAGGAATACTGCTGGAAACGAGTCCCATCTTCCAGGCGGTATCTACGATACTTCCCGGAATCTCGCCGTTCTCATCGCATTCGCGGTAGATCCTGCGCATCTCACCGGCGGCGAACTGCCTTACCATGGTCATGATCATCTGTTGTTCTTCTGTGGGACTGAACGAAATCATGTCGCTCTCCTTTCAAGAGGCATGCGCTCCTTGCAACGTATCCTTACCTCAAACCTTCGTACTCTAACATCGGCATGGTTTTTAGTCAACGACTGCCATCACAGCAGCGACTCATTCTCGCTAGGGATGCTGACCTATCGGCAATAGGCGCGCGAAACGCCGGTCTTTGTCACGTGATCCGGAATCAACCGAGCTTGCGCAATTCGGCTCGCAGCACTTTGCCCAAAAGGTTCTTCGGCAAGGATTGGGCGAATTGGATCTTCTTGGGCAGCTTAAAGGATGGCAAGCGCTCACTGCAGAAGGCAATCAGTTCCTCTTCATTCACATATTCGTCCGGCTTGACGACGACGAAAGCCTTGATTTCCTCTCCATATACGGGGTCCGGGATGCCTACGACTCCTGCCTCGGCAACTGCCGCATGCTGCAAAAGAATCTCCTCAACCTCCACCGGTGATACATTCTCTCCGCCTCTGATAATGATATCTTTCTTGCGGGCCGTGATGTAGAAATAGCCATCCTCCTCCACGTAACCTATGTCGCCGGTGTAAAGCCAACCGTCTTTAATCGTCCGGGCTGTTTCCTCAGGAAGGTTCCAGTAGCCTTTCATCACCGTAGGTCCCCTGACTACCAATTCGCCTTGCTGACCCGGTGGAAGCTCCCGACCCTGCTCGTCGAACACTTTAATGGTGGTGCACTTCAGCAAGCACTTACCAATCGATCCATACTTCGGAGGGAGGTCGCCTGGTTGCCCTGCGGTGGTGGCTCCCGATTCGGTCAGGCCCCACCCTTCTCGAATATCAACTCCCACCTTTTCTTTCCACTTCAAGGCTATTTCCACAGGCAGTGGTGCTGCTCCACATTGACAGTCCTCGAGCGAACTCAAATCGTATTTGCCCAGCTCAGGGAATTCCAGCATCTGGATGTACATGGTGGGAACTGCTGCTATCTGGGTAACCCGGAATGTCTGAATGGCTTTCAGTGCCTCCTCGACACTCCACCACCGTAGCATAATCGTTCTTCCGCCCACGAAGTTACCTGTATTGCTGAAGGCAATACCATAGGAGTGTGAAAGAGGGAGGACCGCCAGACTGACCATCGCTCGATTGGCACCGGAAACCTGTTGAGCGACTTCATGGAATTGGAGTGTCCGAGGGCTAAACGCACGGCTTTTTACTTCCAGAGTCACGGAGCGGTGCACCAGGATGTACTCGTAGAAGGATAGCGCATTGATATAGAGCGAGTAATGTGTGTGCATCACACCCTTGGGCTGTCCTGTAGTGCCGGCGGTGTATATCAGAACGGCAAGTTCGTCATTATCAGTTTCCTCAATCGTCAATTCACCGGAGCTATTCGACATAATATCACGATATGAGATAGTTCCCGGAACGTCGTCGCCGTCGGTGAGGATCACGTGCTGTAGGTTTGGGGTCTGCTTCTGCGCCTCCAGTATGCGGCCCACGAAATCCGAACTGGTGAGGATAGCCTTCGCTCCAGAATCACGATACATATAGGCAGCCTGGTCGGGCCGTAGCAGCGGACTTAAGGGGACAAGAACAGCGCCTATCTTGTATATGGCGGGAAAGATTGAAACCAGCAACGGACTGTTAGGCATCTGTACCACGACCCGATCCCCCGTTGCTATCCCCAGTCCCTTGAGCGCATTCCCCAACCGGTTGGCGTTGTCATTTATCTCAGCGTTCGTATACCATCTGCCCTCGAAGAAAATGCTCTTGTATTCGCCGAACCTCTTGATGTTATCCTCTGTTCCTTTGCCGATGTTCATAGTTGGTCCTTCCTCAATTCGATATTCGACTATCGTTCCGTGGTCAGCGGGTCTCAGTCGTCCTTCAGTTCATAGTATAACCCCGATCTATGCCGTTAAGGCGCGCAGATCTGCATCAGCCAGAATCTAACCAGGACGCCATGAAATAGGGCTCGGCTATTGTCACTATGCAGGGGTAAGCAACCTCACCAGAAACACCATCAACCCCACCGAACTGATGAGACTGACGTAAGCGATCTTTGCATTCTTCGACATCTCTGATCCCTCCTCACTTATTCGTCCGTTTTCCTCACAGGCGCCTGAATCGTTGCTGCTGAGAAGCGCATGTAGCAAGCGATCGGTTACGCAGTCGGTGGCTGGGGCGACCCTTCACCTCTCACCTTGCCCCTCAATGAACCGCTCAAGGCGCTCCTTCTTTGCTTTACACATGGGGCAGAGACCTCCCGCGGTTGTTCCCTGGCACAAAGGTAGCCGCATGTGCTAAGAGCGTATAGCATGATGTGCCTGGATCTCGTGCCGGGAACGTGAGCTACAGTCGTCTATTTGTACCTCCTCTTCGCATTTAGGAATACTGGCTATTATATCCTTTACTGCACCAGTAGTGAAAACCACTGGATGGAATGAAGTCGTCTCCGTCTGCCACGTTCATCAATTAGAACGATATTTGTTTCAAGCCGCAATAAGGGGAGTGCTAGCGCAATCCGATTGTGCTTGCTTCCTATGAGACACAGGAGGCGCCGGCCAACTCACGCCGCGATTGACAGGCCACAATTCGAGGGGTAGGATTGAATAGGTTGAGAAACCTGGGCAGAAACGAGAATCCGATGCAGGCTGAGTTGATATACAATCCGTCCGGTGGACAGGTAACCATCAGGCACGAACTTGACAATGTGGTTGCTTTCCTGCGTCGCTGCGGATGGTCTGTCGCTCCACGAGAAACAAGCAGGCCGCTGGAAGCGATCGAACTTGCCCGCGACGCTGTCAATAGAGGTGCCAGGGTAGTTATCGCCGCTGGCGGCGACGGGACCGTCAACGAGGTAGCGAACGGACTGGTGAACACCGATACGGCTCTGGGAGTGCTTCCCGTGGGAACTACCAACTCGTGGGCACTACAGATGGGCATCCCGGCCCTGAACCCGATACTGCCGGGCACACAGGCGGCCAAGCTGTTTGCCGGCCTGGAGGAGTGGATCGCACGCCCGCTACCTGCCAACTACTACCGGAAGGTGCTGCTTGACGCTGCTCGGGTGCTGGTAGAGGGACAGACCGTTGCCGTCGATGTGGGCGAGCTCTCCGGTCGCTACTTCTTGATATCGGCAGGTATCGGATTAGAAGCGGCGATCGTGGAGAGCATCTCGCTGAAAGAAAAAAGGGCGTTGGGGTCCTGGGCGTATGTGCTCACTGCAATCGAGTCGGCTTATAAATACTCCAGCACCGACGTCCGCCTCAAGCTGGACGGAAAGGTGATAGATGTCAGCACGTCGCTGATTGTCGTGAGCAACATTCAGCTCTATGGGGGCATGGCGGCGATTGGGCCTAAGGCCTGTGTAAACGATGGTAGGTTGGATGTGTGCATTTTGAAGGGGGACGGTTTCTTCACCTTTGTGCAACACGCCATGAATATCCTCTCGCATAGACATCTCCGGGACCCAAAAGTAGAATACTACCAGTGCCGTGAAATAGCTGTCGAGTCCCTGCGCCCACTGCCAGTTCACGTGGACGGCGAGCCTTTTGCCATGACGCCAGTCGCTATTCGGGCCGTGCCTTCATCGCTGAAGATTATCGTACCCGAGATTGCGCCCGGGAGTCTGTTCGGGTCTCCGCATTAGCATTGCCGGTCTCGGCGCAGTAGCCAGGGTTCGCTCACCCGGGACACCGGCACATAGACCTTCCTCGGGCCAGCAGGCAATTCACAGCCACGGCGTTGTATAATGACGGGATGACGGAGCGAGAAGAACCGCTTTTGCTGCTTTTTGACGGCAATGCCCTGGTGCACCGCGCCTATCATGCCCTTCCTCCGTTGACTCAACCCAAGACGGGAGAGATGATAAATGCCGTGTATGGCTTTGCCAGCACCTTGCTCAAAGTGCTTGCTGATTTCAAGCCCACCCATTGGGCTATTGCCTTTGACCGTCCCACCCCAACCTTCAGACATGAGATGTTTGAGGATTACAAAGCGCATCGGCCGCCCACGCCTGAGGAACTGAAGAGCCAGATAAAAAGGGTTCACCAGTTGGTGGAAGCCTTCCGTATCCCCGTCTTTGAAATCGACGGCTTCGAGGCTGACGACGTTCTGGGCACCTTGAGCAAGCAGGCGGATGAAATGGGTATTGACACCATCATCGTTAGCGGCGACAACGACATGCTGCAAGTAGTCTTGCCTCGAGTAAAAACCCTGGCCCCCAAACGGACCTTTACAGATACCGTCCTCTACGATGAGGAGGCGGTAGAGCAGAAGTACGGCATCAAGCCTGAGCAACTCCCTGATCTCAAAGCACTGGTTGGTGATGTCTCCGATAATATACCGGGCCTGCCGGGTGTCGGAGAGAAGACGGCCACCGGATTGCTCCAGCAGTATGGCAGCCTCGAGGGAATCTACGAGCATATAGAGGATATTACGCCCGGCAGATTGCAGACAACGCTGCGTCAATATCGCAGTCAGGCCTTCCAGGGCAAAGAGCTGACCACGATAGTCAAGGAGGTTCCTATTAGGCTGGATCTGAAAGCCTGCCAGCTTAGTCACTATGACCGGGATGAGGTCGTAAGGCTCTTCCAGGAGCTTGAATTCATTAAGCTGCTCCCCAGGCTACCCGAGACGAAGACCGATAGTCATCAGCCCTCAGCGGTCACTTGCCACATAGTGAACACCAGGACAGCTTTGGAACAGCTTATAGGTGAACTGGAAAGAGCGCAGGACGTGGCCATAGAGATTGAGACTACGGGCGAAAAAGCTATTGCAGCCGATTTAGTAGGAGTAGTGATATCGCCGGCTCAGGGAAAGGTGTTCTATATACCTTTGGCACACCGGGGTCTGAATCAGCCCCAGCAGTTGTCGCTAAGTGAAATCATTGCCGTGCTCAAGACAATCTTAGAAAGTGCCAGCATCGGCAAGGTTGCCTACGATGGCAAAAGTGCTATGGCTGCACTGGCTGGCTGTGGGGTGAAGCTTGAGAATCTGCGTTTCGACTGCATGCTTGCCGCTCATCTCCTCGGCGAAAAGAGCCTGGGGCTCAAAGCGCTTGCCTTCAACAAGCTGGGCGTTGAGATCTCAGCCCCCGCCGAGTTAAACGGCTCAAGAAAGAAACAAGGCTCTTTGTCCCCCGATTATATCGGGGTGAACCAGTTTGCCAGCTATGCCTGCGCCAGTGTGGACATCCTCTGGAGTCTGAAGGAGAATCTCGGAGCTGAGCTAGGCCGGCAGGGACTGTGGCGGCTCTTCACTGAAGTAGAAATGGCTTTGATTCCTGTTTTGGTGGCAATGGAGAGGCATGGTATTCTTCTGGATTCCGACCTTCTCCGTCAGATGTCTCTTGAACTGGGACAGGAACTGCTGAGACTGGAGAAGGGAATCTACAGCAGCGTCGGGCACCAGTTCAACATCAAGTCGCCTCAGCAACTAGGCAAGGTGCTTTTCGAGGAACTCAAGCTACCTCTGTCTCGCAAAACGAAGACTGGCTTTTCTACCGAAGCTTCAATCATGGAAGCATTAAGAGGCGCTCATCCTGTAATCGAACTCATATTGAAATATCGCCAACTGAGTAAGCTTAAGTCCACCTATGTTGATGCTCTGCCCGCACTCATTAACCATAAGACAGGCAGAGTCCATACGAGTTTCAATCAAACAGGTACATCTACCGGCCGCCTCTCCTCCAGCGAGCCCAACCTCCAGAACATACCGATAAGAGGTGAGATGGGCAGCAAGATAAGGAAAGCAATCATAGCTGCACCCGGTACATACCTCTTAAGCGCAGATTATTCCCAGATTGACCTCAGGGCCCTGGCTCACCTCTCTCAAGACCTCGGCCTCATTGCCTCGTTTGCCCAGGACGAGGATATCCATACCCTGACTGCGTCCGAAATATTCGACCTCCCCAGGGATGAGGTGACCCCTGAGATGCGGCGAAACGCCAAGACGGTCAATTTCGGCATTATATATGGCATGAGCGATTACGGCTTGGAGCAAGCCACGAGCTTCAGCCGGGACGAGGCTTCCCGGTTTATCGCCCTCTATTTCGAGAAATATCCCAGGGTGAAGGAATACCTTGAGGCAACCAGGGAGCAGGCTCGCAGACTGGGCTATGTCCAAACAGTGCTCGGGAGAAGGCGATTCGTACCTGAGATTAACTCCGTAAATCGAATGGTCAGGGAAGCTGCTGAGCGCATGGCGATCAATGCCCCTGTGCAGGGCACTTCTGCCGATATCATCAAGGTTGCCATGATAAATCTGCATCGCGAAATGGAGAAGCGAAATACCAAGAGCAAGATGCTATTACAGATACACGACGAACTGCTCTTCGAGGTGCCTGAAGGAGAATTGGAGGAGATGAAATCCCTTGTTGCCAGGCTTATGCCCGAGGCCGTAGAACTCTGTGTCCCTCTGAAGACAGATATCAAGGTGGGCAGAAACTGGGGCGAGATGGGGTAGATTGGAAATGAAGGTCGTTGTGAAAACTTTCAGCTAGTTCGGATCCCGCTCGGGGAGCATTTTTTGTATCTGAACCACCGGACTAACGGCAGAGAGCGGAAACAGAGGACGTGAAAACGCGAAAGGAGGATTAGGCGATGTCTCTGAGCCGTAACGACTGGGACAAGGACTGGAGTGACGACTTTGTAGTGTATGTCCCAGAGAACTGCGATCCGTTCCGCGTAGTCCTACGCGAGACAACAAGCCCCGTAGCAGCGGAAATGAGGTCTGCCCTTGCTGCTGCGAAAACCGGAGATGGCCAGGCTATGGAGAACATCCGAGACTGGCTTTGGCGGCCAACCAGCGGGGGGCATGTCCAGGAGTGGCTGCCTAGCAACAAGGAGACGGCAACCCATTCAAAGCTGGAGCCGACGCTCAATAAGTCGCCCAGATTGCTTGAATACTTCGCTGCGATGGCTGGCGGCGCCGTCTCAATGGGGTTTTTCGGCGCGTTAGTGGGGTTGGTTTGGGCCGGAGCTTTGGGTCGCCAACTAACAACAGGACTTGTCATAGGCGCACTTTAGGTGGCGGACTAGGCGTATTTCGAGGTCTTGTGATCGCCAGCACACCCACTCAAGCACGACGTGAATATGTAGCTGCTGGAGCAAGGTTCCTCTTAGTACCTCTTTACGGGCTCTTGATCATTGTCGGTCCTCTCCTTTGGCTCCTTCGGTGATTCCTTGGCTGCAAAATCAAGTTCAGTGTGATCATTAAACATGATTAAACGATCACAGTAGGGTAGACGTCTGTTCGTTATGCCAAGTGTCGCAACGAAGTAAACCTCCACAAAAGCTCGGATTTCCCCCCGGCTCGTATAGATGAGTTATCAGCACTCGTTGTGTTATGATGTAAGAGAGGCACCTTATGAAGACAGTTGAATCGAGAGCCGAAGTCTATTTGATGGCACTGCAGTCGCTCTCCAGGGCAGAGAGGGAGGCAGTCATTGGACGTTTGTTGGAAGATCCTCAGCTCAGAGAAGACATCCTCGATCTAGCTACTATCCAGCAACGGCAAGGAGAGCCATCCAGGCCTTTTAGAGAATACCTGGCTGAAAGAAAAGAGCGGGCTCATAAGGCGTGAAGTACCAGGTGCGAATTGCCGCTTCGGCTGAGCGGGAGATGAATAAGCTTCCAGCCGTGATTCATACACGCATCAGTAGGAGAATCCTCTTACTGGAAGGCGATCCCAGACCCAGGGGCGTGAAGAAGCTTAGCAATCGCGAAGAATACCGCCTCCGGGTCGGCGACTACAGGGCTTTGTATACTATTGACGATGAGATGGGCATCGTTACCGTTCTCGCGGTAGGACACCGGCGCGAAGTATATCGCTGACCGGCCCGGGATGGACATCACGACAAACCAGAACGAGACAGGAATTAGGTCTCTGTCGTCTCCAACAAGATGCCCGCGAAGAATCCAAAGCCCATCGGATAGGATGAAGCTGCTGAGACATAACCGCAATGCGGCTATGCGCAAGTTATGCGCAATCGGCCTTCTTGGTTGATACCTTGAAATGAGTAGATGGATGAGCGAACATGATGGGTTTTGATGAGAAAAGCGAGATAGAACCAAGGGTTTTGATCGGTAAGCGCGTTTGCTTGAGACCTTTAGCGAAAGAGGATTTGGTCCATCTTCGAAAATGGTCAGAGGATGCTGAGATTAGAGGATTGATCGGTGAAGTCACACCGATGAGCGAGGCAGATTCCGAGAAATTTCTTCACAAGGTGTATGCTGACAGTAACAGACGATGGTTCGTGGTGGTCATAAAGAACAGTAATCAAGTCATCGGGGAGGCCGGCCTGTTGAGGATGGACGCCGCCTGGCGTGCAACAGATGTAAGCGTCATCATCGGAGAAAAGAAAGGATGGGGGAAAGGGTACGGAACTGAGACGATTCTTCTTCTGCTGGATTATGCTTTCAGACACCTGAACTTCCATAGGGTGGCGATAGGCGTGGTCGGTTTCAATGACAGGGCATTACGTTTCTGGGAGAAGGTTGGCTTCAGGAAAGAAGGTATCTGGAGAGATGGATACTACTATGACGGTAAGTATTACGATTTTGTCATGATGAGTATTCTCGAAGATGAGTTTAGAGAACTTCACGGAGGAAATGACCATAATGATCGCTGATAATTCGGGGTTGGGCCGACTGCGTACGACGGCGGACAAGAATCTTCGCTATACTTCACCCAAGTCGCCTGCGGCAAGTCCTTTTCTCGGCAAAACGTTAGGTAAAATCTGGAAGAAACCAAAAAGGAGGTAGCAAGTGCAGAAGAGAATCGTTGGTTCTTGTGGAATAGTGTGTAGTGATTGTCGTTCCTTTATTGCCACACAGAGGGACGACACGGAACTGAAGAAGGAGGTTGCCAAGTCCTGGTCGACGGAGGAGGAGAAGCTCACGCCGGAGGATATTAGCTGCCAGGGATGTTTCGCTACGGGGGAAAGTCTGATGAAATTTGCTGAGACCTGCGCCGTACGCCGCTGCGGATATGGGAGAAATGTCCAGAATTGTGCTCATTGTGATGAGTTCCCCTGCGTCACGCTCACGGGCCTTTGGAAATCGATGGGGACCACCGAAGAGAGAGCAACCCTTGAGGAAATAAGAAAAGGGCTTCCGGCCTGACACGCAGCGAACTTCGCCGAACAGCTCACAGAAGGTCACGGTTCGCGCGACTTGTCTTCGGCAACTTCTCCCATCCGCGGGACGTTAAGCGAAAGGGCAAATCGGCATGCAGGAGGAAAGGATCGATGGATGAAATCGATATTAAGGACCTTGCCGAAGAAAACATAGAGGACCTATGCCAGGTGTGCGTGCCGCCCAACAAGTGGCATCACCCTGATTGGATAAAAGGTGTAGCGGAAAAGAAGAAGTGGGCTGTTGATATGTTACGGAAATGGGCATCATTCGCCAAAGTGGCTTATCAGGACGGGGCTCCGGTGGGGATGATTCAATATGAAGGCCAGGTGCTTTTCTCTGTGCTACGACTCCACATTCCCCGTAGGCCATCTGCACCGGGCATGTCGGTATGCCTCTCACAAAAGGGGGGCATAAGGAAATGCCTGAACTGCCTGAGGTAGAGACGATCAGGAATGAGCTTTCGCCCTGGATCGTGGGGCAGAGTTTCACCGAGGTTACCATATTTGATGCCAGGATAGTGGCGGATGGGCCTCCTGACGAAATCTGTCGGGGACTAATCGGGCAAAAGATAGAAAGCCTGGGACGCCGGGGAAAGTATCTCATCTTTCACCTATCAAACGGCAAGTCACTGATTATGCATCTCAGGATGACCGGCGCCCTGCTCTTGAATCCCAAAGGGGTTGAACGCTATACCAGGGCAGTCTTTCACTTCTCCAGTGGTCACCGCCTTCTTTTCAGGGACCAGCGCCGATTCGGCCTAATCTGGCTGGTGGACGATGTCCATACTGTAGTCGGTAAGTTGGGTCCCGAGCCATTAGGTGAGAGCTTTGACCCGGGCACTCTGGGGCAGAGATTAGGCCGGCGTCGCACCCCGGTAAAGGCGGCGCTTCTCGACCAGGGTATTATCGCCGGGATCGGTAACATGTATGCCGATGAAGCCCTCTTTGCTGCTCGAATTCATCCTTTGAGAAGAGCAAACGACCTGTCGCACGAAGAGGTTCAGACTCTACATCATTGCATACGCAAAGTTCTTGGGGCAGCCATCGATTGCAAAGGCGCCAGCGTGGACACCTATATCCGTCCTGACGGGCAACTGGGCACAGCCCATTGTGATTTTAAGGTTGCTCATAGAGGAGGTCAGCCTTGCTCCGTGTGTGGCAGCACCATCGAGCGGGTCCCGATACAAAACCGGGGCAGCTATTTCTGCCCCAAGTGCCAACCTCTTAGCTTCTGACACCAAACAGGGGTTCCGGCGAATTGTGTTTCGGCATTTTTAGGCTCATCGCCGGCCTACTCATTCATGGCGTACTCGCCGTTAAGAACGGAAACATACCGCTCCCACACCCGGTTATACTGCTCGGAATCGGGAACTGCCTTAATAAGCATGATCCTGACAAAGTATTCCCGTTGTGCATCCTCTGAGCTATGATTGCCGTAGATCTGCATGGCGAATTGAGCAAAGTCACGCACCATGAAATCAAACATCTGATTGAGGATGTCGGGATCCAGGTTCGGGTAGCGCGCCTGCTCGAGGATGAGCTGCCCGTATACCACGATGGAGAACATCTCGCCCAGAGGTAGGGACCACGAGGGGTCCATCTCCTGCATCTTGTCAGGACCTGCCTTTTCCAGGAGCTCCTTGAAGATCCCGATCTGTGTGATGAAGGTGTCCACGTTGGGCAAGCGCCTGAACTCATCGAAGATCCCCTTGTAGTCGTGGAACTGCACCTTTCCCAGACCCCTGGTGGGACCCTGATCGAAGAGGAACACGTCATCGTTGTCCGAGAAGTCCGGGGCCACCGGGGCATACTCGGTGGGGTTGAAGAAATAGTTTTGCATGAACTTGCGGATGAGTTGCACGTTCACGTGAACCGTTCCCTCGAGCTTGGACGGGCCCATGATATCGGCGGCCGCCATGTGGAAGTAGGTGTCCTTTTCGAATCCCTTGGCCGCGATCACCTCCCAGAGCAGGCTGATCACCTCTTCGGCCTGTAGGGTCACCTTCATCTTGCTGGTCGGGTTGTAGAGCAGGTAGCGGCGGTCGTTCTGGCTGGAATTCCGGAAATAGTCGGTGGCGCGGCGCTGGTAGAGCTTCATTCCCAGCAGTCGCAGCCAGGCATCCATGAAGTTCTTACGCACGTGGGGCATGTCCGTGACCCGCATGCCGTAGAGGATGCGGTTGGATGCATGGGTGATGGCCTCGTAAAAGCAGTGTTGAGCAACCCCGATGGATCCGGGACCGATGTTGAATTTGCCGATGTTCACTGTGTTGAGCGCAGAATCCCAGGCATGCGGGCCCCGGGATAGGATGTCGTCCTCGGTGATGGGGTAATCGTGGAGGGCGAAGTTGGACACGTATTCCTGGTGGGAGACCACGTTCTTCTTGAGCTCGTAAGCCTTGTGGCGGTAGTTGGTGACGAAGAAGGTGTAGTCGTCTGTGCCGTCCTTGATTTTGCCCAGAGTGGAAACCATTTCCGCTTCATTGCCGTTGCCGATGTAGTATTTCTCCCCGTTCGCTACCCATGTACCGCCAGGCATCGGGGTGAGCGAGGTTTCGGTGGAGTAAATGTCCGCGCCGTGATCCCTCTCGGAAAGGCCGAACGCAAAAATCGCCCCTTCCTTGAGGAGCCTCGCTGCTTTCTGCTTCGCCTTTTCATTCCGACTCATCCAGATGGGACCCAGGCCCAGGATAGTCACCTGGAAGCAGTACCAGTAGCCCAGGCCGTAGAAGGACAGGAGTTCGGAATATTCACTGTTGCGGGCCGTGTCCCAGCGACAGTCGGGATCTCCGCCGGCGTATTTCTTGGGCGTCAGCAGCCTGGCAAAGATCTGCTCCTTGCCGATGAATTCGACAAACTCGCTGTACCAGACCTTCTTGCTGTAATCATCGAGAAGCCTGGTCTTGCCCATCTTTTCGAAGAAGGCAATCGTCTTGTTCATGATGGCCCTTGATCCCTCGTCGGTCATGAGGCTTTTGTATTTCTTCGGCTGTAGTAGATAGTTCACTGTTACTCCTTTCCTGCCCGGTATTCATAGAACTTTACTCAAACCAACGCATGCTAGTCAAGAATGCTCTGCTGCGTGGATAAGGAAAGAGAGCACTATCCCGAACAACTGACACAAGGTGACGACGTTAGTGAAGACATCAGTAAACACGCAGAGCCAGAGCCCAAGAAGGCGGATACAACGAACTCTGAACTCATGCCGGGGGTGGGAAAACGTTTGAAACAGATATCACGTGACGAAGGGCCGACTGGGCACAGCCCATTTCGATTTTAAGGTTGCTCATAAAGGAGGCGAGGCTTGCCCCATTTGCTGCAGCACCAGCGAACGGGTCCCGATACAAAACCGGGGCAGTTACTTCTGCCCCGGGTGCCAACCTCTTGGTTCCGGGCCTCTGATATAAAAGCTGGCCGCGGCTGGATTTGAACCAGCGACCAAGGGATTCCTAAGCCCTTGGTTCATCTAGGCGTATCTTTACCCTATGAATGGCCTTACCAATCTCCAAGAAATCCTCAAATGTCGGTTACTCCTGCCTTATTTGAAGACTGGAGCATAGACAATAGAGCAAAGAAACCTGCCACTCAACATTCATGTTTGGGGAAGTGTTATAGAAGCATTATAATAGTAGTAAGCTGAAGACCATTATGATAAGGTAGGGTATTATGAAAATCGCTGAAATATCAATAAACAACTGTTTAAGCTTTGGTAGCACAGGATTAAACGAGAGTAATAATCTGTCATTGGGGGTTTTCAACCTCTTTGTTGGTAAAAACAACTCTGGTAAGTCAAACGTACTAAAGGCTTTACAACTTTTAGAATCGATATTAGCGCCTATTAACGCAAAGGTAAAATTACAAAGTTTAATATTACCGCAACAGAAATTCCTAACTAACATTGACGACCTATTTTTTGCTCAAGACAAAAAAAGAACCATAAACTTTTCATACACTCTATTGATTGAGGAGTCAGATAAGGAATTAGTGCACATTATTGAAAGTCACCCTGAAAATGAGAATGTAAATAATCCAACACTAATGCTAGTAAAGCTGAAAAGGAACTATCCTAAAAAAATAAAAATAGTTGGGGCTATAGAATTCCAGATAGACCATACTTCCGTAAAAATTGATTCCATATTTATATCGAACGACCACCAAACCTACAGTAAATATCCTCTTTTTGATAGACAAAATTTAATGGCATTAGTATTGGGGGATACGGCTGATCGGAAAGTCTGGAAAGTAGCTAAGCATCTTAATGATAAGGATTGGGACAATGCGTACTCAAGGATTAATGCTTCAATAGTACAATTTCTAGGAGACATATATAACCACAATCTAAAAGACTCATTCATAAATATCCCCGCCAATCGTTCAATAGCACCGATAGGTGATGATACTATTGAAGCCTTGGTAAAACTGAGGGATGGACCACCTGAACATATTAAGTTGTATGATGCTATTATGGACGGTGTTAAGAAGCTCATTTTTGAGAGTAACAAGATTAATCTTCGTTACGTATACCCTGAAGAGGGTGGTAAGCATAGAATGAAGTTTCAACTCGGTAGAGTTCAGCTGCCATTGAGCAGTTATGGATCTGGTGTTGAACAAACACTTGCACTGGCGTCCGAGATAATGAAGAATGGCTCTAATAAAACAGTACTTATAGAAGAACCAGAAGCCCATTTCCACCCTTTATTGCAAAGACAGTTTATCAAGTTCCTTAATGACATTGAAAAAGCGTTCGGGCATCAGTATTTTATTGCTACGCATTCAAGCACGTTTATTAACGAATTTGAAAGAATAAATGGCAATGTATTCTTTGTCCAGATGGGAACAAACGAAAGGGAACAATATGAATCAACAAACGTGACTCCTTTTAAGCTGGAAAATGAAAGAACAATTCTACTTGACCTAGGAGTAAAACCCTCAGATATTTGCTTTGCTAATGGCATCTTAGTAGTGGAAGGTTCTACAGACGAGGCTGTTTACACAGATTGGGCTAGAAAAATGGGTCAACCTTTAGAAGATGCAGGTTTACTCACAATTGATGCAGAAGGAGCGGGGAATATCCATAAATACCTAAGTTCAGAGGTAATACAAAAAACGTGTTTTGACCTGTTTGCCTTGTGCGACAAGAATGCTGAAGACGATTTGAGAGGAAAGCTGAAAGATATAGTTTCTGACGATAAAATTGTCGTGCTTGATAGAGGAGACCTTGAAGACTACTATCCCCGTGAAATTGTTATGGATTTCGCTAGAGAATTAGCAGAGAAAAGAGAATTAAACGCTCCCACTGAAATTCCTATAGGAAACACAGTTCAAGTGTTAAATGAACTCAAAGGCAATGAAATGTGGAAGAAACCGCTAGCAAGGAAAATCATAGAGAAAATGACAGAAGCTCAAATAGAGCCAGAACTGAGAGAAAAAATAACGCAAATTTACAAGTCCGTTTGTTAAATCCACACAATTGACACCCACTACTGCGGGGGATAGAATCTGTCACAACAACATATACAGATGCCTAGTTTCTATAGTCTATAAAGGGTTAAACTTGAATAGCAAAAAGTTGGTCATATTGCTTGCTACTGTAGGTATCGTAGCGGTCATTATATATTATTTTGCTACACACGATTCCAACCTATGGATGAACATTGTAGCGTCAGCATCGGTATTCTTGGTAGGGCTCGCTCTGATATACCTGATCGTAGAGAGGAGAATCAATGAAGAGAAGAGAGCAAGAAAAAGACCTGTAGAACACTTGGTATTAGAAGGTGTTTTGGCACACGCCATTGCTATAGTGCGAATGATCGGTATATATGCTACCCAAGATGACCTAGAAGTAAAACCATTAGAAAACAATAAAGAAATGACTGAGAAGACCGAATCCTTCGCCAAGAAGGTCATTAGAGAGGGATTACAGCTTCCACAATCCAGTTTTCAGAAAGAGGCTGCCATTAAATTCAACAGATTGCTTGATGATGTACTAGAAAATTTGTTTTCATTACAAGGTCGCTACCCTTTCGTAATTGAAGAATATCCTGATGTCGCTACTATTCTTAGCAGTCTTGAAGCCAAACAATCCTCGATTAAGTCAGCTTTTTACTGGGCTTTTTTGGATACGAGAACCAATGCCAGCGAGTGTAAGCAACAGGTAGAGAAGACGTTAGTGGATGTTATCAAGATATGTAACGAACTGGCTGAAATGACTTCTAGGTGTATGGAACAAATTGCTGACAGTCGCAACCCTATGAAACAGGAGATACAAAAGGGAAACAGAAATGGGGGAAATACGTCGAAAGCTGATAAAACACTTAATCAGGAGCTAACACTAAGAGATATAGAAGAACATCTGAAGCGACAAGACAGACAAGCAGCAAAGTCAGTTTACGTTACTAGTGCTGCATTAGGTGGCTCTATTGTATTAGTCGGAATCTCGCTCTGGCTTGGAAGTAGAATCTTGTCCGCCAGTGCTCTGTTTTGGGATTACGTCTTCATAGTTACAGTTGGATTTATATTTATGTTTGGGTGCTGGTATAAGCAACGGAAGATTAAAGACTAGACTGAATCCACACGCCTCAGACTTACCACAATTGCCGTATAGCTTGCTTGATAATTCTTTAAGATAAATCCCCCCCGCAGGCATAAAAAACGAGAGAGAACGTTTCCGCTCTCCCCAACTACTACAACTATCATTTTATTCAATGGACTCAGCTAGATTAGCCGTGTAGTCTATCCAACGGTGAATAACGCTTGTGACTCTCTATCGCATCGTAGCATCCTACTGCCTGGCAATGTCGGTTAGTCATTATTAACGCGGTATACCCCAACAATCGCTGGAGCATAAGGCTATCACCGCCATCCTTGAGCCACATGGTATTGAATCTCTCCTTCTTCTCTTCGAGATGCGAGACGACACTTCAGGAATGAGGAGAAGGTCAATAACGATGTGGTACAACTCTTAAGGCCGGAACCGATTTTGGGGCATTACCTTGACCGGACGGAGCGAATATGTCATATTCCCCAAGTAGTTGAGAAGCATGACTGCAAACCCCCTGGAAGAGCTTGATCGCATTGAACTGGCCCATTACGCCATTGATGTGTTACGACGGACAATTCTGCACTATGGTATATGGTTTAACGAGGTTGTCCACCAGTTGGGTCTGGAAGAAGCTATTCGCATTGAAGCAGAGGTTTCCGCATCGCTTTTTCCCATAGCTATAAACCGCCTGGCGAGGACTCTTGGCTTTCAAACTGAAAAAGACTTGCCCCTCTGGCTAGTCAGTATGGACAAGGACAAGTTGATTAGCCTTATAGACACTATGTCCGTCAACTGGCTGGCGAACGATGGGCTATGGTTCCAGGCTGTTGAGAATAGCCATGATATGTATACCAGCAAGAGGTGTAACGACACCTGCTGGACCAGGTATTCGCCCCTGGAGGCAGCCATGATAAAATCGTTCTTGCATCTTCCTCATCAAGGCGGGTTGGACGGTTTGGAGCAAGCCTTAAGCTTTCGGCTTTATGCACGCATCAATGAGCAGACCAGCGAGAGGTCAGGCCATGAACTCATTTTCCGTATGGTGAAATGCCGGGTTCAGGAGGCAAGAAGGCGCAAGGGGCTACCTGATTATCCGTGCAAGTCGGCCGGGGTCGTAGAATATCAGACATTTGCCAGAATGATAGATTCCAGAATCAAGACCGATTGCATCGGCTGCCCTCCCGACGAGCATCCGGAGGCGTGGACTTGTGCCTGGCGGTTTTACATTCCTGAGTAAGCACCGGCCTTTAACTGCTTCACCGGCTTCATCTTGCATGCCTATCCCTATGAAACTCAAACCCTGTAGGAGCGGCTGGATTTGAACCAATGATCACAGGCTTCTCCTCTTCGAGATGCGAGACGATATACGAGAATAGGGAGAAGGTCAGTAGAAATACGGTTACGAGTTCAGATACAGCCATGATTTCAATACAGCACACTGATGATGTATAATTCGAAAAACAGATGCTTTGGAGGGTACATGAAATCGTTAGTGGTTTTCTACTCTTTAACAGGTAAGACGAAGCTAGTCTCTCAGGTAATCGCCGAATCTCTGAATGCGACGCTCTTTGAGATTAAGGAGGCAAAGCCCAGAAAATTGGGGCTACTGACGTATCTGACCGGTGGCCTCGCAGCTATAACGAACAGGGGGAGTGAGATAAATCCCGTAGATGTTGATTTGAAGCAACACGAGAGGATATTCATCGGTTCTCCCGTCTGGGCTTCAAGACCGGCACCGGCTATCAATTCATTCATATACAAGACCGATTTTGAAGGCCGCAGCGTTATCCCATTCTTCACCATGGGCGGCGACAATGCAGAGAAAGCTCTGGCGAATATAACGGCCAAGGTCGAGAGAAGCGGGGGCAAGGTGGCGGGTTCTTTTGCAGTCACATCACAGGATGTGCCGGACGAGGAAATCATAGCAAGAGCCAAAGAGGCGACAAAAGAGTATTCCAGCTAGACCCAGTCCATCGAACGATGCCGCTTAGCTCCAGCGATAGAGAGGGAAACAGAGGTCGTAGCGACCTGATCTGAATTTGCCTGTAGAGAAGGTGTAGACCATAAGAGCTCCAAGTGTTGTTCGCGGGATTTCCACGTTAAAGCGATTGTTGAGGAGTCGCGTCATCTGTGCTAGCTAAGCTAACGTTTCTAGGGGCAGCGCGCAATGTCACAGGTTCCTGCTATCTTTTAGAGAGTCAGGATACCCGTATGCTTATAGATTGTGGGCTGTACCAGGAGCGGAAGTACCAAGAGAGAAACTGGCAGTCATTTCCGTTTGACCCTCAGTCAATCGATGCTGTTTTTTTGACTCATGCCCATCTTGACCATTGTGGACTTTTACCTAAACTGGTACGTGAAGGTTACAAAGGCAAGATATACTGCACTCAGGCGACGGCTGAGATAGCTCAGATTATCCTTCTTGATGCCGCAAAGTTGCAGGAAGAAGACGCTATATTTAAAGCAAAACGCCATAAAAGGGAAGGACGTCGTGGGCCTTTTCCTGAAATACCTCTTTATACTGTAGAAGATGCCGAAGCAGTTAAGCCGCATTTTTCCGCCGTAGAATATCTGAGTTGTGTCAGAATTAATAGCAATGTCGAGGGCTGTTATTATGAGGCGGGTCATGTACTTGGGGCTGCAGTCATAAATATAAATATCCAACAGGATAGGAGGAACCACAGAGTAATCTTCTCCGGTGATATCGGCGAGCCTGACCGCCCTATAATAAATGACCCGGCTATTTTCGATGAGGCCGAATATATAGTTATAGAGTCAACTTATGGCGACCGTACTCACGAAGAACACGAGAGCATCGATATTCAAAAACAATTACGCGATTGTATCAACAGGACGGTAAGCGCCAGGGGCAACGTCATTATTCCCAGTTTCGCTTTGGAGCGGTCCCAAGAACTACTGTATCACCTGAACGAATTATTTTTACGTAAAGAAATTCCACCTTTAACTGTCTTTCTGGATAGCCCTATGGCAATACGGATTACCGAAGTATTTAAACGTCACGCTGACCTCTTTGATAAAGAGATGATGCAACGTCTGCGCCAGGGTAATTCCTGCTTCAGTTTCGAAAACCTCAGAATGGTGCAGAGTGTGGAAGAGTCTAAGGCCATTAACAACGTAAAGGAAGGCAGTATCATCATAGCCGGTAGCGGTATGGTAACCGGTGGCCGTGTGAAGCACCATATTGTCAATAACATCAGAAGGGCAGCAAACACAATACTGTTTGTCGGCTACCAAGCGGAGGGGACGCCTGGCAGAATACTGCTTGAGGGTGCCAAGAGAATCCGTCTGCTGGGGCAAATGCATCACGTTAATGCACACGTCGACAAAATCGATGGGTTTTCGGCCCATGCCGACCGTGACGGATTGCTGGCCTGGCTATCTGACGTGCGTGTCCCGCCGCGCTGTGTATTTGTCACTCACGGTGAAGAGAGAGCAGCGATTAGCTTTGCCAGGATCCTGAACGAGAAGACCGGGTGGACCGTACAGGTTCCCCGATACAGAGACACTGTGGAGCTCGTCTAAACTGACTCTCGCATTCGGGATGAGCGTCAGTCGGTGGAATGGCTCAGTTCCCTCTTCACAGGTGACGAACATGGTAGGTCAATCTCTCCCACAAAGGGGAGTGCCACCCAGTGAACTGCAAATAGCTCATCGCATTCTATACTGGATTTTGCTGTCGAGTAAAGGTATCATTAGGATATTGCAGGGAAAGTCATCGAATCAAGAATAGATTATCTTGTAAAAGGAGGACAACATGGCAGAGCAAGACAAACGTTGGTATCACCGCCGCGGCTCCTCGGCCTGGATAGGCCCCATCTGGTTCATAGGTTGGCTATTCACGGTCGGCTATGCCAATCTGGTTTGGTGGCAGATTCTGCTCGGTCTGGTAGTCTGGCCCTACTTCTTGGGCCTGGCAGTGAGATGACCACTTAAGAGAGAGGACTCTGGTATCCAGGATGGCAGAGTGCCACGGCCTCTGCCTCTATGAGGCAGAAGCACGGAGATAGTCGATTCAACTGGAATCCGCCAGCAAGCTGGACGTGTGGTCCACATAACCAATGGAAGTGGCGGCTGCCGGATTTGAACAAGTGTCCAGACTGTAAGTCGTATGATGATATGACTCAGACTGTCTTGACTGGAATTCGCAATGCCGCGTAGAAGAAAACCGGTATCCTTCCGTATTTCAGAGGTAGCTCGCGTGGTCGGCGCTACCCATAACCAGCTTGCGTACTGGGATAAGACAGGCCTGGTGAGCCCGAGCGTGAAATCGGCATCCGGAAGAGGCTCGCGCCGTCTCTATTCCGTGGAAGACATCTTCGAATTGAAGATCCTGACGAAACTACTGGATAGTTCACTGCCTCTGCAGCGGATACGATCGAGCTTCCGCTTCATACGAGGTCAATCCAAGGCTTTGGCATCCTTCGTAGTGTTCACGGACGGGAAGACGGTCTACTTCTACGAGGATTACAATGTTCTCGTTGACACGTTACAGGAAGGCCAGACGGTATTGCGTATCGCGGTCCAGGATCTGATTTCGGAGGTACAGGCCAGGTTGACCGATAAGCGGTGAGCCTCAGAGGAACTAATCCTGTCTCGATTGCAGGCTAGGGATGGGTGATCGCCCATGATGTCGGCAGTTCTGCCGAGGCCCTGGAGAACCCTGCTTATGCACGATGTGACGGCAACTGGATATGAATGTGGTTTAGCCATGTCCAATGCCCTATAATACCTTTGGCAAGGATGAAATCTTCACAGGAGGAGAAATATGACGAGCAAGAAGCGTTTCACCGCTGTTGAAGCCAGGAAGATCGGCGAGGCTTTAGGCATTGACTGGAGCAAGTTTGATATTGAACAATATCGCATGGGCCTTGATGTTGAGCTTGAGCACGGGACAGCAGGCCGGCACACCAATGTCACCGATGATGACCCTGTCATGACCGGCAAGATAACTCTAGCTCATCTCAACGAGTTTCCAGACTACTATACCCGGCTGGAGAAGATGGAACGGGAAGCTGAAGGGAAGCTGTAAGGGCTGACTGGCAGCGGCCGGATTCGAACCATAGGGGATAGAGGGTTAGTCTCGAAAAGGGTTCATTTATTTGAGAAAGTAGCTGCACTGCCAATAACTGCGAGTACTATCCCGATTACCATATAATAACAATAATAACACGATGAACTGCATCCTCACAATCTGTCGAGGGGAATTCACTAAAGAAACAACAAGTGGCAGCGGGTGGACTCGAACCACCGACCAAAGGCTTATGAGTCCTCTGCTCTACCACTGAGCTACGCTGCCCGCAGATAGTCTAGCACCGTCCACGAGAGACGGTCAACATGAGCGGGTGCAATGGTTACCCTTGACAGCGTGGGGCGTGGTATAGTACAAGTTAGGGCGTAAGAAAGAGGGGACTATCATGACCGAGCCGGCGGTACGGGGATCCGGATGATATCTCGCGAGTGGCGAATCAACCGCAACTACGCACGGCAACATGAAGCAAGACGGGGCTATGAGGATCAAGGTCAGAAAGGGAGCAGAGAATGAACGAGAACGAGATCTTTGAACAGCTGAAAAAGCTGATCGTGGAACTGCTGGAGGTTGATGAATCGGAAGTTGTTCCGGAAGCATCACTTGCCGATGACTTCAATGCCGACAGTCTGGATATCATTGAGTTGATTACCGCAGTGGAAGATACTTTCAAGGTTGAAATCCCGGATGACGACATCGAGAAAATGCGGACTGTTCAGGACGCAGTCGACTACATCGAGGCAAAGCTCTAGAGAGTAGCTATTGCTGAAACAGGGCTTCACACTGCTCCCTGCGACCGGTGATGGCCTCATGGAGGCGAAAGATCAGCGCCGAAGGCATACCGGGGTTAGAGTATGGGCGCTAGGCAATGAGGAAGGCACTTAGAAGAAGAGTAGTAATCACCGGGCTCGGTGCCGTCACTCCTTTGGCCATAGATGCTGAGGAATCCTGGCAAAAGCTGTGCCAGGGCAAATCAGGCGTAGCCAGAATCACGAAGTTCAACGCTTCCGATTCTAAGGTCCAAATTGCGGCCGAGATTAAAGACTTCCATCCGGAAGACTTCATGGACAGAAAGAAGGTCAGGAGAACAGACCCTTTCATCCAATATGTGCTGGCAGCTACTCGCATGGCCATGGATGATTCCGGATTGGTTATAGACGAGAACAACGCTTGTAGGGTAGGCGTAGTCCTGGGCTCATCTGCCGGAGGGATGACTACATATGAGAAGAACCTTCTTGCCCTTTACAAGGAAGGGGCAGATAAGGTCTCACCTTTCTTCATTCCCGGTTTTATAGCCAATATGGCAACAGGAGAGGTCGCCATGGCTGTTGGGGTCAAGGGACCCAGCAAATGCGTGGTCACTGCTTGTGCCAGTTCCAGCCATTGTATCGGCGATTCTCTCAGGCTCATCCAATATGGAGAGGCAGATGCCATGATCGCGGGAGGGGGCGATGCCTACATCCTGCCCGTGGCCATCGCCGGATTCGATAGGATGAGAGCACTATCGCGAAGAAACGATGAGCCCGAGAGGGCCAGTCGCCCCTTCGACAAGGATCGCGATGGCTTTGTAACGGGAGAAGGCGCCGGAGTCATCATTCTGGAGGAAATGCGATCTGCCGTGCGAAGAGGGGCCAGGATTTACGCCGAGCTTATCGGCTACGGCTCCAACATCGATGGCATTCACATAACGGAGCCCGACTCCGAGAATCAGGCGCGCTGTCTGAAGTTGGCCTTGACTGACGCTGCTGTCGCCCCCGGCGATATCGACTATATTAACGCCCATGGAACATCCACTGGTCTGAATGATGCATGTGAGACTAAGGCCATAAAGGCAGCCCTGGGAGAACACAGCAGAAAAGTGCCCATCAGCTCCAACAAATCTATGGTCGGTCATCTGTTGGGGGCAGCCGGTGCGGTGGAAGCTGTCTTCACTGTTCTTACTATCAGGGATGGGATCATGCCGCCTACCATCAACTATGATACTCCGGACCCTGAATGTGACTTAGACTATGTGCCTAATGTAGCCAGGAAGGCACAGGTGAATACGGCACTTTCCAACTCCTTTGGCTTCGGTGGAGCAAACGCTGCCCTCGTTTTCAGGAAGTTCAAGGGATAACGAGAGGCTGGCTCGCTATAAGGTACCCAAGATGATCGAGTTCAGGGGTGAGCTGCCCAAGACAGATCTGGGCACGGTATCACGCCGCGAGTTGATAGAGGAGCAGCTGTAGAATAGCGCCCTTTTTCGAGTTCGCATCCTTCACCAAGCATGTCAGGCGCGCTGGTTGCCGCTAGCAGTGTCGGCTTCACATTATCGCTAGCATCATGGTCGACCGCCCCTGCCTGCGGATAACCCCCAAAGCAGCGATTGGAAAAACATTCCCAAGACTCTGACATTATCCTTGTCGACCCAGCTCTTGAGAGTGCCTCCTTTGCCTGGGGACACAATACCTGATCTGTAGTAGGTCTAATTGGTATAGTGTCTCTTCGATTCTGTCTGACTAGCAGGGCAAAGACGAAACGTTGAAGAAGTGACCTGAGTATGCTAGTTTCTACTATACTCGAGGCGGCTCAATTCCAGGCACCAGGCTACCTCTGTGGCAATGATCAAGGCACTATAACCATGCAAGGACCGGAGAGACAGAACGGAAGAGGCTTCGCGCAGGTATGGATCGGGCAGGCCGCCGCTACCCTCCTTGGAACCGCCTTTTGGCTGATTCTAGCCGTGACACTACACCCGGTAGCATACGGCCATCTCGCGTGGCTCGTATCTATAGCGACGTTGGTCTCCGCACTATGTGGCTTGGGTTTGGGAACGACGATAGCCACATATTACCCAAAGGAGGAAAACAAGAGATTACTGAGCACGTCCGTATTTCTGACTCTGCTATCAGGCGGGGTGGGAGGGATCATAACTGCTGTCGTTTTGAGCCTATGGGTAGATTCACTTTTCGCCGCCCTGGTTGGTTTGCTCGTTGTGGCCCAATCCATGTTTTCCCTGGCCTTCTACTCGGAGCTAGGGAAACGAGCCTATAAGAAATACATGTGGATGTGGATAGGTGTGCGCACGGCATCTCTGGTGCTTCCTCTGACTTTCTACTTCGTATGGGGTTCAACCGCCGGGCTGTTCGGAGGTCTGATAGCCGCCTATTTCATCTTCGGAACGTGGGTTCTTAGGTATCTGATCAACGGCGTGAGATTTTCAGAGGTGAAGAGAAAGGCAGGCTTCTCGTTGAGGGCATGGGGCTCGAACCTGGCGGGAGCTTCGCTGAACTTCCTCGATAAGATCCTCATAGGCGCCCTTTTTCCTCTGGGCATCCTCGCAGTGTATCAGTTCAGTTTCCGGATTTTCCTGCTTCTGGCGATTGTGCCTAACGCCCTGTTCTTCTATTTGCTTCCCGAGAAATCGGGCGGAGGCGATGCCAAGAAGCTTGAGAGGGCAGGAGTTTTTGTCTCCATGGGGCTGGCCTTAGCTACCTTTCTCCTCGCGCCCTATATCACTTCTCACGTCTTCCCCGACTTCCGGGAAGGCATAGACACGATAAGGATAATGGGCCTTGCCATCATCCCGACGACCCTGGCAAGAATAAGGTCATCGGAGTTACTTTCCGGAGAGAAGGCAGCCATAGTTCTCGGCTCGAATCTCTTCGGTCTGGCAGTCGGAGTCACCTGCATAATCATGACCTTCACGCAGGGACTCGGGCTGATAGGTTTGGCCGGCAGCATGCTGGCCAGCCAGATCGGACTGCTGGGTGGGCTCTTCCTCATCCCGAGACTTCTCAGATTTCGTCTTCTGGGGAAAATCGGGTTGGGCTTCATTGCAGTAATCGT
>JAUWQY010000047.1 GCA_030610855.1 Dehalococcoidia bacterium | reverse complement strand
GTCAGGCATTTGTACTCGTTCAGGTGATTAGTGACACTTGTTTCTTGTCATTGCGAGGAGCGAGATTCCTCACCTGCGGTTCGGAACAGGCTCCGCAATCTGTAAGCAAGGTTCCTCAGTCCAACTACAGCAGGCTCCGGCTTCGCGAAGAGATTGCCACGCCCCGACAAGTCGGGGCTCGCAATGACACGGAAGGTTATTACCCAATGTTACAAGCACATAAAGTGTCACCCATCTATCTGAACTAGATCAGCATTCTTCAGAGATCTCTTCCAGGGGACGGTCCATCATAATCAAGAAGACGGGATAAGAGGTAACGGAGTGGAAGAAAGAGCCTGCACCATCAGAACAGAACACGGCATTCTACACCCTGCTCCGCTAGGTCAGAAGCGAGTTTCTTTCCTGTTGAGGCGAAGAAATCATCACACATGGTGCTTTCCAGATTGCACTTCCTGTAGACCCAATCGGCATAGTGGTAGTTCATCCTGTCCACCAGCACGTAATCCACCTTACCACCGAGCGCGGCGGCAAGCTCCTCTGCCCCGGGCAGCATCGGGGCAATCATGGCATAGGTTCTGATGCCCGCAAGGTGTAGCTCCTCGAGCGCTTCGATTCTTTCCCCGATCGATGGCGCGTTCGGTTCGAACAACCGTCTTACCCCGTCGTCCGCAGTCGTAACCGACAATCCCACGTCGATGTTATCGCTTCTCCTGAACAGGTCGATATCGCGCAACACAAGCGGAGACCTCGTCTGCACCGTGATCGGCCAACCGTGTCGAACGAGCATCTCGAGGCACTTCCTTGTCAGTTCGTAGTTTCTCTCCAATGGCTGATAGGGGTCGCACACTCCACTCACCCAGACCCTACCGGGCGGCGTCTTGTTTATCTGGCGCTGCAGGAGATCCGGGCAGCTAATCTTAACATCAACGAATTCGCCCCACGGTTCCTTATGCCCGGTGAACCTCTTCATGAAGCGAGCATAGCAATATGTACAACCGTGCTGGCAACCGATGTACGGATTGACCACGTAGTCAAGAACCTTCGACCTGGACAAGATGCTTCTCGGGTGTATTTCTCTCACAATCATAGAAGGACTAACTCACCAGCAATAACGATACAGCTCCATGATTTTACCACCCGCGCACTTCCATCACACGCAGTCCCCAGCGGGCAACGCCTCCTGAGATTCATCCAGCCGATTCAAGCGGTGCCAGTAACTGCATCCTTCCCTTTGCCACACCAGTCACTCTGCTATAATAGCCCCAAGAAAACAAGACGGAGCTGCCCGTATGACAACGGTACGAATCTATGACGCCAGGCGGAACAAGGTGATTACCGTGGAGAAGATCGAGAAGTCAGACGCGGAATGGGAGAGGATGTTGACCAAGGCACAGCACGAAATCACCACCAAGAAGGGAACCGAAACTCCCGGCACATGCCTGTTCGAGCAGGTCCATGAAGCGGGCATCTTCCGCTGTGTCCGCTGTGACACCGACCTCTTCCGCAGCTCCACCAAGTTCAATTCGGGGACGGGTTGGCCCAGCTACTATGAACCGGTCTCGCCCCTTAACCTTGTCCAGCACCCCGACCTGAGCCTGGGCAGGGTGCGCACTGAGGTGGTCTGCGCCCTGTGCCACGCCCACCTGGGCCATGTCTTCGATGACGGCCCTTCTCCGACGGGCAAACGCTACTGCATAAACGGCTTGGCCTTGAGATTCGTACCGGAGAACAAGCTTTGAACGGTGGTTCCTCATCAGAGGTTGCCACTCTTGCGGGCGGCTGCTTCTGGTGCATCGAGGCGATCTTCCTAGAGGTCGAGGGCATTAACGCAGTGATTCCCGGCTACACGGGCGGGACCACCGTCGACCCCACCTACCAGGAGGTCCGCACAGGTGACACCGGCCACGCAGAGGCGGTTCAGGTGACCTTCGACCCGCCCAGGATTCCCTACCGTGAAATCTTGGAGGTTTTCTTCTCCGTACACGACCCAACCACCTTGAACCGGCAAGGTCCCGATAGCGGTACGCAGTACCGTTCGGCTATCTTCTATCACGACGAGCGACAAAGGGCCATCGCCGACTCACTCATCAGGGACCTCAATGAAAGCCACCTGTGGACGCAACCAATCGCGACGCAGGTTGTCCCGCTGGACAGGTTCTATCCCGCTGAAGACTACCATCGCGAATACTTCTCACAGCATCCGGAACAGGCATACTGCCAGATGGTGGTTTCGCCCAAGGTCGACAAGTTCCGCGAGCGGTGGGCAAAGCGGCTCAAGGCACGGTCGGCGAAGTAGTATATGTTGGCCTACGGATAGCTGACACCTAAACATGCATGGCTTATAGGTGGGCAATCGCGGACCTGAACCCCTGATCTGCCGTATGCACGACAACGGCACTCATCGCTGAAACCGGTGCGCGCCCCGCACCGAGCTTCGCTCCGGTGTGGGGCGCACCTTCCAGTCAAAACGGCTTATCTCTCTGTTAGGGCAGTCACGCTCGGAATCTTCCCCGAGTGAAGATGTCTGCTCTGGCCATCGCTCTGTCTGCAGTAAGCCAGCCCGCTCCATAGTCGGTGCCGAACCACTCGAAGTGGTACACGCCGTACCATGGGTCATATACCCATGCACCATCACTCGCCAGCGGAAGTCCCTGCGCAGCGTTCTTCAGGATGAACTCCATCTGGTACTGGTTGAGGTGAGGGTATTCGCCAAGGACTACGGACGCGATTCCCGCGACGTGCGGTGCCGCCATGCTCGTACCCCACAGATAGTAGTAACCAACATACGTGTCGAAGTATGACTTGTAGGGCCCAACAATCGATGCCCCTGGCGCCGTGACGTCAAGGTCGGACGACTTCTGTCCCAGGTCCATGTTGGGTCTTGCGCTGAAGTCCTCCAGGTACATCTGCCAGTTGTTGCCCCAGTAGTCTTCAGTGCCGAGTTCCTCCGAGACATCGTTCAGCCACCATCGTGTCTGCGGTGGTCTCACTAACCACTGCTCTGTCCACCCGCCTGCCGCCGCCGAGATCACCTGCGGGTGAGCTCCCGGCCAGCCCATTCCGTCATAACCCTCGTTGCCTGCGGAGGCTACTATAACCACGCCCTTGCTGATAGCATAGTCTATTGCTTCCTCGATCATAGCCGAGGGCGTTGGCCCACCCAGGCTCATGTTGATCACTATCTTGATGCCTTCTCTTTCAGCCAGGTCAGCGACATAGTTTATTCCAGCCGCCACCATTTCGTCAGTACCGCCAGCGTACAGAACATATCCGTCCGGGTCGTACCACGTCGGGACTTCAACATACCAGGCATCCATGCAAAGCACCGGGATGATTGTCGCTTTCGGTGCCACTCCGTCTACAATGAAGTCAGCAGTCTCTGTGCTGAAGCGATATCCTACGACGGTACTTGTAACATGAGTACCGTGACCAGAGTTCAAATCGCCCGTGATGAATCCTCTGTCGTCTCGAAGCGGACCCCACACGATCTCTTCCTCTACGGGATCCCAGTAAACGTCATGTGTAAATCCTATACCCCATTCATCTGCAATGTCTGCATGGCCGAAGTAGAACGGCCACGTTTCCAATAGTCCTGTGTCCAGGACTGCTACGTATACGCCCTCGCCACCGTCAGGGTAGTATTCTCCGTTGACCATGTCCACCCAGAAAGGTGTCTCTCCTGCGCCATTCTGCGCCTCTACGTTTCCCTCTCCCTCTAACCCGAAGGCGAACTCTGCCTTATGTAGTGTTGGGTGGAAGAGAAGCATCCCCTCAGACTCAGGCTCTGCCGCAACCACCGGTATGACGGCGGACACAAGCAGCACTGCCGCCAGCATCACACCCAAGAATGCCTTTTTCATGATTCTAACTCTCCTTTCTCCTTCTCTGTATTCTGAACAGACCGCTCTAGAGGTTGCTCAGTAACTCGGCCTTCTTCCGATCTGATAGTGCCTTTTCGGACCCCGGCCACCGGCAGGCCACCCGGTAGCCCGGTCCTCCCGACGGTTCTCCTGTCAACTCATCCAGTCTACCCCCTTTTCCGATGATTAACGGGTGCATCTTCTCGATGCGTTATAGAGACTCGTCTTCTTCGGTGATGCGCGATTGCTCTTGCAGACTAAGACTATCCACACGTGCCCCCGTATCTCCGTTGTACCTCCCGCCATCCATACCACGCAGCAGCAACGGCCCTCTTCTACACGTAAGATTATATGCCGCCTGTGTCTCTTGTGTCAATATACTTAACCTAACTTAACTTGACGAGCCGGGACTTTCTTCCTATTACCTCTGCCTCGTCAACCGGTACTTCTTGGTGATTGCGCGGTAAGCGATGAAGCGCGTCAACACAGGCACGGAACGTACCTCATCTACCGCGTTAAGATAGTTCAGCACGGTTTGAGCCACTCCGGACCGGAGATCAGTCTGCCGCGATGTAAGGACAGAGCAACGCTGAAAATCCGCTACTATGGTAGAATTTCAGTTGATGGAAGGCGTGCATTATACTGTCCATCCCATGGAGTACGGGGATATTCCCCAGGTAGCCCAGATCGATAGGGAGGCTTTCCCCGGGGAATGGGCCACTCGGTCTCACTCATCATACAGGCAGGATCTTGACAATTCATCCATCCGATATATAGTGGCCTGTACCAAGAAAGATTCGTCGGAATCCCGAGAACAGATAGCCGGGAAACCGCCCTGGTTCAGACGGCTCTTCAATCATGAGCGTAGCCCTCGCACACCGGAAGACATAATCGGCTTTGGTGGCTTCTGGATGATGATGAGAGAGGCACACATCATCGCCATCGGCGTCAGAGACGGTCATCGACGGCTTGGCGTAGGCGAAGCCCTGCTCATCACCACCATCGACCTGGCCGCGACACTGAATGCCAACGTAGTTACTCTGGAAGTGCGTGCTTCCAATGAAATAGCTCAGACGCTTTACAGGAAGTACGGATTCCGGGTAATGGGAAGACGCGTAAGGTATTATTCAAGCAACGGAGAGGATGCCATCATCATGAGCACAGACGACATTTCATCCATGCCCTTTCAGGCATCGTTCCAGCGGTTGAAGAGAGGGCACGCACAGAGACAGGCCAAGAATCTTGCCCGGGTTCGCTAACCTCATTTGTTCGGATAGCCTGGTATGAGACCGCGCTCGAAGAGGGAGGGTGCCATGGACAGTTCTGAGATCTGCTATATGTCCTTGACTGACACGGCAGAGGCGGTAAGGACGAAGGAGCTTTCCCCGGTGGAGATAATGGACGCCGTCCTGCACCGTATCGAGAAGCTAAATCCAAGGGTCAATGCCTACTGCACGCTGGTCGGTGATAGTGCCCGGAAGCACGCTGCTGAAGCAGAAACTGCGGTCATGAAGGGAGAAGAACTCGGGCCTCTTCACGGTATCCCGGTGTCGATTAAGGACTTGACTTTCACCCGGGGCATCCGCACTACCGCTGGCTCTAGGATTTACGAGAACTTCGTCCCGCAGCGAGATGCCATCGTCGTCAGCCGTCTGAAAGCAGCGGGAGCCATCATCATCGGAAAGACAAACACCTCCGAATTTGGCTGGGCGGCGATAACCGATAACCCACTCTTCGGGGCAACCCGTAACCCCTGGAACCTTGGGTTGACCCCGGGAGGCTCAAGCGGGGGGGCTGCTGCCTCGGTAGCTACGTGCATGGGCGCATTGGCTATCGGCAGTGACGGCGGGGGGTCAATACGCATCCCCAGCAGTTTCTGCGGCGTTTTCGGCTTCGCGCCATCCTTCGGCCGTGTGCCCCAGTATCCGGGCTTCCCGGCATGGGAAACTCTATCCCGTACCGGACCGATCACGAGGACGGTCAAGGACGCGGCCCTGGTCATGGAACTCATCGCCGGCAGGGATGATAGAGACCGCTTTGCCCTGCCCGACACGGGATTGCGCTACCTGCCGTTTCTCGACGGCGACTTACGGAAACTGAGGATTGCATGGAGCAAAGACCTTGGCTACGCAGTCGTCGATCGGCAGGTCTTGCAGGCAACGGAGGCAGCGGTCAAGACCTTCGACCGGTTATCCTCCGGAGTGGAGGAGGCAACCGACCTGGTGGCGGCAAACCCTGAAACGACCTTCTCCATGGTGGTTGGTGCGAACCTGGCAGCATTTCTGCAAGATAAGATGGAACAGTGGTGCGACCGCATCGACCCTGCCCTGGTTCGTTTTGCTGAAGGGCACAAGGACATATCGGCAACAGAGTATCTCAAGGCTCGTTCCGAGATGTTTCAGTGCTGGGATGGAATCCGTCCTTTATTTGAGAAGTACGACCTGTTGCTAACGCCGACGGTTGCCATACCGCCTTTCGAGATCGGCAAATACGGAATCAGGGAAGTCGCCGGCACCAGGGTGTCGCCTCTGAACTGGATGGCATTCACCTATCCCTTTAACATAACGGGGCAGCCGGCTGCCTCCGTCCCCTGTGGCTGGACCGACGATGGTCTGCCTGTCGGACTACAGATTGTGGGGAAACGCTTTGACGACCTGACCGTGTTGAGAGCGGCTTTCGCTTTTGAACAAGCCTCGCCGTGGACAGATAGATACCCTGCCCTTAGCTAACAACTATTGAGCCTATATCACTCCTACCCGGCGCAGTTCCTCGATCTGCCCCACAGTGTAGCCCAGTCCCTTCAACGTTTCATCGGTATCTCCACCTGCTAAAGAGGCGAAGCTCCTGAACCGTCCCGGCGTATCTGAAAGCTTGATGCCGATGCCTACCTGCCTGACCTTGCCTTCGCTGGGGTGCTCCAGTTCCATGACCATCCGGCGGTGGAGCACCTGAGGGTCGGCGAACACCTCCTTGAGCGAAAGGACCTTGCCGATGGGGATGTTCTTGTCTCTCATCTGTTCAAACCATTCGTCCCTGGTCCTGGTCAGGAAAAGCTCCGTCAGGCAGTCCCTTATTTCCTGCCACTTTCCCTCTTCCTCCGGGACGAGTGTCCGTGTCATATTGTAAGGTATGAACTCCTCCCTGCCTATCTCCCGGCACAGGCTCTCCCAGAGCCAGGGCTCAAGGCAGCCCAGGCTGATGAAGCCATCGTCCTTAGTCCGGTAAACGGCATAACAGGGGTGGGCGCCGCTCAGGGCGTGCTCACCCCGCCCGGGGGCGCCGCCAGTCAGGAAATAGGCGTCCAATAACACCTGTGTCAGAAGCGAGATCGTGGTGTCGGTCAACGAGATATCAACATATTGGCCCCTGCCCGTCTTCTCGCGGGCGATAACGGCGCTCAGTATGCCGATGGCGGCGCTCATTCCCCCGGCACCATAATCGGCGACCAGATTTAACGGCATGACCGGCGGCCGCCCTCGCTCACCAATCAGGTCCAGCACTCCAGCAAAGGAGATATAATTGATGTCGTGCCCGGGCAAATCGCGGTATGGACCATCCTGGCCGTAACCGGTCACGGAGCAGTAGATAACCCTGGGGTTGATTCTTGCCATTGTCTCGTAGTCTATATCCAGGCGCCGCACCACCCCCGGCCTGAACCCCTCAACGATGACGTCTGTCTTGCCGGCCAATTGATGGAAGATGCGGCGGCCCTCCTCAGACCTCAGGTTAAGCACGATGCTCTTCTTGTTCCGGTTGGAGGCCGAGTAGGCTGCTTCTCTGGTGCCCACCTCCCACGTCACCTGGCGGACGCCGGCGGAGGGAGGGGGACTAATCCTGGTCACGTTAGCCCCCAGGTCGCTGAGAATACTGGTGCAGAAAGGCCCCGGCCCCTGATAACTGAGGTCCAGTATCTCGATGCCTTCCAGTGCTGTCATCT
>JAUWQY010000043.1 GCA_030610855.1 Dehalococcoidia bacterium | reverse complement strand
ATTCTGATGATTTAGCTAGTGAGCCGTGGGAGACTCGAACTCCCGACACCCTGATTAAAAGTCAGGTGCTCTACCAGCTGAGCTAACGGCCCATGATTCTGTGAGTTATGCGCAGCCTATTTCTCTACTGTCAAGAGATTGGAGATATAGCAAGCGAAGGCGGGGTGAATGTCGCAGACAAATCCCCCGTCAACTGCCTCCACAGAGAAGGTCACCCTCGTCGGCTTCCTCAACGGATCGCCAAATCTGTTCTGTCCGGTCTCGTCCCAGGGCATATTATGGCCTAAGATCTCGAGCAGGCCCTTGACATCCCTCGGGTCTTCCACTATCACTTCGAAAGGAAGATGATGTGATAACCCTGTCAGTTGCTTACTGTCTAGCTTTATCCTCATTTTCTAGGTCTTGTCTTTGCCGGTTGTCGTTCCCAACACAGCAGTTGGCGAGATTCGAATCCACCGCATCTTGCCCGGGGAGCACTGCGGACAAAACGCAAAAGTCTCCCCTGCACACTTCCTGGAGAAAAAGTATACTATTGGACATTGCCCCTGTCAACCAAGCCCACCCTGATGCTCTCAGCCCGCCGCTGCAAGCCACGCCTGATGATAAGCTCGCGCTTTTCCGTTATACTTACGAGATGGACAAGATGCTGCTGGTGGACAAACCCAAAGGGCTTACCTCGGCCCGCGTCGTGGAGCGGATAAAGAGGAAGTTCAACGTGAAGGTTGGTCACACGGGGACCTTGGATCCCCTGGCGACAGGACTTCTGGTTCTCCTCACCGGCAAGCGTACCAAGAACGCCTCTCTGTTTCTTAAGCTGGACAAGGCCTACGAAGTTAAGGTTGTGCTGGGTATCAGCACAGACACCTTTGACCTTGAAGGAAGGGTCTTGTCGCAAAGCAACAATGAAGTTACCAGGGAGGAACTGGAAAGCGTCTTGCAGGAATTCCGCGGTGATATGTGGCAAACTCCTCCGCCATTTTCAGCCAAGAAGATAGCGGGCCGAAGGGCCTACCAGTTGGCCAGAAAAGGCCTCAGGGTAGATATACCGCCCAGCAAAGTAAGCGTTTACTCACTGGAACTGAAGGAGTTCCAGTTTCCCCATTTTGTCCTCGCTTGCCAGGTCTCCTCAGGATTTTACGTTAGAAGCCTTGCCCACGATATCGGAGAGAGACTCGGGGTGGGAGCTACCGTAGCCGAAGTGCGCCGCACCAGAGTGGGCCCTTATCATGTGGAAGAGGCTAGAGGCCTCGATGAGATCCTGGCTGATGACTAGCTGCCCCTGCCAGATGACGTCCTTCGAGGATCCCGTATTCATCCATCATGATTGCACGCACACCGTTAGATTGAGATCAAGGGTGTGGGCAGCCGATCTGGGCATCATTCCCTCGTTGACGGCGCTATAGCCCTATGGTATAGTTCTCAAGAGATGGCTACCGAGAAAGAAAAGGCTGTGGAGTTGGCCATTGAGCAGATCGAGAAGCACTACGGCAAAGGTTCCATCATGAGGCTGGGCGAAGCTTCGGCTAGAGCGACGGTAGACGCCATCCCAACGGGGGCGCTGTCCCTTGATTTGGCTTTGGGAATAGGTGGCATACCGAGAAGTAGAGTTACTGAGATATTCGGGTCTGAGGCTTCGGGCAAGACTACGCTTGCCCAGCACATAATGGGTGAAACTCAAAAAGCCGGTGGTATCGCGGCATACATCGATGTCGAGCACGCATTCGACCCCGGTTATGCCGCCAAGTGCGGTGTCAGACTGCGTGATCTGCTTATCTCGCAACCTGATACCGGTGAGCAAGCTCTGGAGATCACGGAAACGTTGGTGAGAAGCAGTGCCGTGGACGTGATAGTCATCGATAGTGTAGCTGCCTTAGTGCCCAGAGCAGAGATAGAAGGAGAGATGGGCGATGCCCATGTCGGTTTGCAGGCGAGGTTGATGTCCCAGGCACTGAGGAAATTGAGTGCCGCTATCGGGAAGTCCCACGTAGCGGTTGTCTTTATCAACCAGTTGCGGGAAAAAGTGGGCATCATCTTCGGTAATCCGGAGGTAACTCCCGGGGGAAGGGCGCTTAAGTTCTATAGCTCCGTCAGGATAGATCTGCGACGGGGTGAAACCATTAAGCAGGGCACAGAAATAGTGGGCACAAAGGTAAGGGCCAGGGTGGTTAAGAACAAGGTAGCGCCCCCATTTCGAACTGCTGAATTTGACATTATGTTCAATCACGGGATAAGCAAAGAGGGAAACCTGATTGACCTTGGGGTGGCAATAGGCGCGCTGAAGAAAGCGGGCGCCTTCTTCGCTTACGGTGATGTGAAGCTGGGGCAGGGCAGAGAAAATGCCAAGGATTATCTGAGACAGCACTCTGAGCTTGCTTCGCAGCTAGAAGGTGAAGTAAGAGCATCAGCAGCTGTTCCCGGCATCGCTCTTGAAGGTGTTCCCGAAGCATCGGCGCAGGAAGGCTAATATAACTCAGGAAGAGGATACTTGCTCGAAAGCGATTCCTTACAGGATTCCCTCAATGCAGCCTACCGTTATCTCAGTTACCGCCCGCGCAGCGAAGCGGAGATCAGGCACCGGCTTCGTCGACGCGGCTTTGACAATGAAGTGGTAGAGAGAGCACTCGCCAGACTCAGGGAGCAACACCTGAGCGATGATGCTGCCTTCGCCCAGTTCTGGAAGGACAACCGCCTCTCCTTCAGGCCCAAGAGTAAGAGACTGATACAAAAGGAACTGAGAGAGAAACATGTGGCTGGCGAAATCGTCGACCAGGTGACCTGGGATATAGACGACGAGGCGATTGCTTATAAGCTAGGCTCTGCCCGGATGCCCGCTCTTGCCCATCTGGATTATCCAGACTTCTATCGACGCCTGTCAAGCTACCTTGCTTACCGCGGTTTCAGCTACGAAGTTGTGAAGCATACCGCGTCCCTCCTATGGCAAGAAAGGCAGCGACACTAAGATGGTAGACCGAGTTGAGCGCAGCGATCTCCGGCCGTCCTCCCGGCCCAATCCTTTTCGCTCAAACAACTCTGCCTGCTGTAGAATGACTGAGACGATCTATAGTTCAAAGGTGAGATTTGCCAGCAGTTGATTGGGGTGAAGCAACATTGGTCGCCGGCGTAGGAATCGGCATGGTGGCCCTCATCCTGGTGATACTGGCCCTGGCAACATGGATTACAGGAGTATTGCTTCGTAGGATCGATAGCAAGGGTAAAGACAAGAGCATTCGGCGGAAAACAGAAGGATAGAGCAGAATGACATCCAAACTGAGCACGGTTGGCAATCTGGAGGTCTCAAAGACGGGCTGCTGAGACTGGCGGCTTCGCCGCTGTCGGCGGATACTGAAAGGTGTATGATGGTGGATTTTCTGGGAACAGGCTTTAGCGAACTGACCTCCGGGAATATCATCATGATCTGTGTCGCATTTGCCTTCATCTATCTCGCCATTGCCAAGAAGTGGGAACCCTACGTATTGCTTCCTATCGGAGTGGGGGCAATCCTGGCCAATCTTCCTGGTACTGGGCTTCTCGTTTATCCCCACGAGGTACCGGGGGAATTGGGAGCGGCCGGCTTCATAGGAGTGTTTATTGAATTCGGTCTTCTCAGATATACGGTTTTGCCTGTACTTATCTTTATAGGTCTTGGAGCCATGACCGATTTCGCTCCACTCATAGCCAACCCGCGGTTGTTTCTGCTTGGCGCAGCAGCACAAATCGGGATAGTCATCGCCTTTGCCATCGCATTGCTTCTGGGACACCTTGGTGTCGCTGACTTTGGCTTAAAAGAGGCAGCTTCCATTGCCATTATCGGTGGCGCTGACGGTCCCACGACGATTTTCGTAACCTCTCAACTGGCCCCTGAGCTTATGGGAATAACTGCCGTAACTGCCTATTCCTACATGGCGATGGTGCCTCTTATTCAGCCACCCATAATAAGGGCCCTTACGTCAAAGAAGGAAAGGCAAATCTATATGAGGCCGCAGACACGCACGATTTCCAGAAGAGAAGAGCTGTTATTCCCCATAGTATGCCTTCTTCTAGTGATTTTGCTGGTGCCTCGCAGTGCCCCCCTGGTAGGGATGTTCATGTTCGGCAATCTGCTTCGGGTTAGCGGAGTGGTGGAAAGACTCTCTGAGACGGCACAGAACGCCCTCATGAACCTGACTACCATAATCCTCATGCTGTGTATTGGAGCACGTATGCCCGCCGAACTGGTACTGCACCCGGAGACCCTCATGGTTCTGGGTGTAGGCTTGGTCGCCTTCGCCGGTGGAACGGCTGGTGGCGTACTGATGGGGAAACTGATGAAGCTCGTCAGTAAGGAGCCAATTAACCCCATAATCGGAGCAGCCGGAGTGTCTGCGGTTCCCATGGCAGCCCGGGTAGCTCAGTATATTGGGCAGAAAGAAAACCCCCGCAATTTCCTCCTTATGCACGCCATGGGGCCAAATGTGGCCGGCGTAATAGGCTCGGCTGTTATTGCCGGAGTCTTCTTGACTTTTCTCGGTTAGCTGATTCGCCCTGGCCTGAACCTCTCCCGCTGCCACAGACAGTGTCGCTGCCCACGGTCACTGTTCCAGAGTTCACATCGGCAATTCCGTTAACTTGACAGTCGCTTCCCACAATGGGTATATTGTGACTTCTGGGGCCATTAGCTCAGTTGGTTAGAGCACGGTTCTGATAAGACCGGGGTCTGTGGTTCGAGTCCACAATGGCCCACCATAGTGTACAATATCAAGAACCGCATTCTTTTCCTCTTTGAGCTTAGGCGGCGACATAGGTATTGTGTAGTTGACTAATACGTCCTTTCCGGTTACTTTTACCTCGTTTACAAAACTGCGGACAAAAGCCTTCCTCTCGACCAGGGACCCCTCTTGCAGCAGACCTTTAAAGTCTGCTGCGCATTCGGCTACTTCTTGCTGGGTGGCCACCTCCGCCTTTTCGCCAGTCAGGAACATATATAGTTCATCTTTCCGTGCCTGGAGTTTATCCTGACGTTCCTTTAGCTCTCGAATACGCGGGGCCAGTAGGTCCAGTGATATCTTCCCAGTTTCCAGAGCATCGTAGAGCCGATCCAGCCGGGCAGCAGTGTCAGCGATGGCGCTATTGATCGTGCCGATTTCAGTTTCGTACGTAGCCATATTCGCGTTCAGTTCTTCACTGACCATCTTTGCCAATCGGGTCAGACTCGCGGGAGTTAGCACACGTTCTCTGATCTGGTCTAGGACAAGTTCTTCCATCTTTCTGGCGTTGAGGTAACGAGAAGGACATGACCTTGCTCCCTTTCTCACTAATGTACCGCACACGTAGTAGGCAAACTTCCCACTCTTGGCCTGGAGGCCGATCAACGCTTTCCCGCAGTGTCCGCAACGAGCAAGTCCGCTCAATAGATACTGGCTGGAGATTCTACGGGGGTGAACCCTGGCGAAGGACCGCTTTCTTAGCAGGTTTTGTACTCGCTGAAAGGTCTCCTGGTGAATAATGGTGGGGCAGGCATTCTCTGCCCGGACCGGCGGCAAGCCTCGTTTGCTGCTGCGTCCCCAAACCATACTGCCTGTGTAGATCTCGTTGTTAAGAATCTTGTGAATACTGGTCTTTCCCCAGGTGTTACCTGTTGGGCTGGCAATGCCCCTGGAGTTTAGCTCCTTGACAATCTCAGTGAGCCCTTTGCCATCCACGACCTCTTGGAAGATCGAGGCTACGACGCGGGACTGGAATTCATCGACATCCAGCTTTGTGCGTTCCTTCGCGCCATCATTTACTCTGATTTTCCGATAACCGTACGGAGGCCGCCAGCTGAGATAAAATCCGCGAGCGGCGCTTTCTCTCAAGCCCCTGGTCACCTCTTCGCCCAGATTCTCGGAGTAGAACTCATCTATACATTCAATGATGGACTGCATTAGTCTGCCCACAGCCGTGTCATCAAATGGTTCCGTAATGGAAGTCAGCTGCACACCGCTCTTCTTGAGCAGCGCTTTGTACACTATGGAGTCCTCACGGCTGCGTGCAAAACGGGAATACTTGTACACCAGTATTAGATCAAACGGTCTCTCGCTATGCCTTGCCATTGATATCATCTGCCGAAACTGTGGTCGATAGGAAGTACGCCCGCTCTCGGCCTGGTCAATGAACTCTCGCACTACTACGTGCCCGTTCTTGGCAGCATACTCTCGCAGTGCCTTGAGTTGTGCTGCAACCGACAGGTCAACATCCTGCCGGTCCGAAGATACTCTTACATAAAGTGCAGTTCTCATTCTGTTATCCTCCTTCTTCGGCTCTACATGCCCAGGCGACGACAAATCTCACACTGGCCGGGGATTAACCCTAAGAGCCTGATATATTCGACTACCTGTTTGGTTTTCGTCGTGATTTGCTCAAGCACTCGGCAAGACTCCACCACCGACTTAACTTCGTGTGACTTTGCCAGGTCTTTCAAGGCATCGAGCAGATGCTGCTTTGTTCTTTCTTCGCTACCGGGTGCCACAGCCAAGACAAAGCGATTCTCGAAACTAACATCGCCGTTATCGGTGTTTACAGAAATGGCAGTTTCCATGTTCCTGATGGCACTTCCCTGAGCCCTCTCTTCTAGTGTAGCTAAAGCCATATCAATGGCGGCCCTGTAAAACAGGGGGCCGGCGGTATAGCAATACAAGAACGGGGGGCTGCCATCACCGTCAATCAGCTTATAGCCGGTTTTCTCCTGCAATAGAGTTGCTGTCTTCCGCTGGAATGTTACCCTGGCAGCCAAATGGTTGACGCTGGCTTTCTCCCATTGAGCCAGCACCCTCCAGAGCTTGTCGTTCTTCAAATGTTCCTTAAGTAGTCGCCTCATGGCATTCTCTCCACTGCTTTCCAGCTTTGTCTGGTCATCGGAATCATTGAGAATAGAGTTCTCTCCACGATGCCAGGAGAGCACAGCGAAATCTTTTGGAGGGATCACCAAACCGGAGATGATTTGATCGATTTCTTCGAGCAGGCTGTCCTGGTGCTTCCGTAGAGCGTCCTTCACCAATTCTACTCTGGCGACCACCACATCCCGTTTCAGGCGGGCCTCATTGATGGCCTTCTTCACGGTTCTTCTGTCGCATCCAGCACGATGGGCAATCCATTTCTCAGTCTTGCCCTGCTCGTAGAGTTCCAGCCATTCTTTCTTTTTTGCATCCTCGAATTTCCTTGGCATTATAAAAATTCTCCATTCCCGATTGGTAGCCTTCATTTTGGCCACTACATGTATTTTATAGCATCTATATGCAATTGTCAAGAGGTTATTACAGTATCATAAGGTTTGGACAGGTATTTCACTTCGTGCTAGGCTGGTCTTAGGACGAATGAAAATGGAGACTGCCGACCAATCAAGTTCACCGATACTCCCTCCACCAAGTGAGGATCCCGAAGGACAGGGCTTGCGCATTCTGGCCAAGCTTCTCGCGCGCAGGCTTGCTAAGTCACGGAGAGACAAGAATGCCATGCCGTGTGAACAGAGTGAAGATGATCCGCCCACCGTGACTGGAGGAATGGGATCAGACACTGCGCAGCAAGAAAGGTTGATCGGCCCATCTTCTATCTCCGAGGTGAAACAGAGTGGCTGAGCTTCTGAGGCCAGCCAGAGGCGGCTTTCTTCGCCCGTTTGGCTGCGGCTGGTTTATTCGTGAGTTTCTTCTGGGACGCGGTCCAAACGGTTCACCAGTAATAGACCCGGGGGCCGGTGCTTGCCAGGCCGATGTTTTCTATTTCTACAAGAGAGCCTTGATGCGGGCTACAGCACTGGATCAAGCTGTGCGTGCGGAGGAGAAAAGAGCAAGGCGTGAGCAGCGTTCCATAGAACCCAGTAACATCGAGAAACTGACTGAGAAGTATCTAGCCCAGATGCGATGCAAACGTCGAGGCTGCAGATTCCATAGTTTTGTCGTGTATTTCTCTAACCTTCAAAGACTAGGCTGGGTGGAACCTACCGGGCAAGAAGAGCCATCAAGTTTTCAGGAGCACTACCCGGCCGGTCCGCCGCGCCGTTATTTCCGTCTCACTGATGCTGGCAAAACGGCTCCTGAGACAGCCTGGGCAAATCCTCTTCGTGCCCTCTACGGCAATCATTAGCAGCTCTTCGGCCCCCCCCTGCACTGAGAGTATCTGAACCGAAACTCTATCCTGTCGTGCTTGCTGCACCCCGTTACTCTCAATCAACCTTACGACAGACCTTTGAGTCAATCGCCAGTGACAGCGATGCATTCATCGGCTTGTCCAAGCCCCATCTCTGGACTGAAGCAAAATTCTGACGCTGTGAAAACGCTCCAGTCCGAAAATCACGTGAATATAGGTTCATTTTGAAATATCCCTTTCTGTCCTTTTGTGTGATGATGGTATTAGGCATTTTAGCTTTGGCACCTTAACAATTGAATAACGGATAAGCCTAGCCTGAACGCTTGCCTTCAACTGGGCAAATAAGCGCAAAAGGGGGCAAGATGGAAGGACATTGTAGTAACTGCCATCGAGTGTGGCGAATAGAAACACGGCAAGGCATTTGCCACTGGTGCTCAAGTAACGCATATTGCGTTACTACAACGACAAAGCCTCGCCAGCTGAAGCCTAGCAGAAGCAGAAAGACGAAGCAAGCTGACAACGGCGGCAACGGCTATGACCAGCTGCCAGAGCCATATCTCACGTATTATACAGTAGCTATGCGGTTTGCTCACAAGGCGATGACAGGCGAGAAAGACGACCTGCTACACTCTATTATAGAAGGCTTGGCGAAGGTAGCGAACCACAAAGCCGACAAAGGCGAGGACTTCACCGAGCCAGCGATGCACCGAACAGCCGAGCATATCAAAGACCACTACTGGTATCAGCACTATTCCTATACTAACGGGCTAGATTGCCGGCATTGTAGCAAAGAGCAACACTCAAAGTGTCGCTACAACTGGGCGCATAGCGATTGGGCTTATAGCGACTGCCACAGGGCTATGCATCTGGAAAGTCTGAACCAGCCTATCACCGACAGCGAGGGCAACACAACGGAACTTGCCGAGTTACTAGCCGATGATAAGGCTCTGGACTTGGCTGAGTGGGTAGATGTGAGAACATTCCTTATCGGTGCGCCAATACGATTGAAGGCAATCGCTATGAAGCATAGCAAAGGCGAGGCACTGACACACGCAGAGCACAAATACCTTTCAAAGCTACGGAAAAGAAACCAACTTTCTTTGGCTGAGGGGGTGAGGTTTTAGGAAATTCGGCACTCTATATTAGTGGAAGCACAGCGCAAGCCAGCGAGTTGCGGTTGTGAGGTGCTTACTACTAGCCGACTGGTGGGACTTGCCCGTCTGCCAGCAACGGCAAAGGGGGTGTTTCAAGAAATTGGAACAATTGAATATCGTGGGCAAGCGTTCAGGCGAAGGCTTTGTCAGCCACAAGGCAACGATGGTGA
>JAUWQY010000066.1 GCA_030610855.1 Dehalococcoidia bacterium | reverse complement strand
GAGGGACAACCCGCAAGCAGGAACAGGACTGAGGTTTCGTGCCGATCTGGCCGTAGCTAAGAGAGAATGAGGATACCCTGTCACAGCAGGTAGAGTCTTCCTGAAAATAGAGGATTTTCCAGACTGTCACCTACGGCGACTTAACAGGATTTTAACATTTGTGTGTTAGCATCATTGTGAGATCGAGATGTCCGAGAGCTTCTTTGGTCTCCCCTTGTCCCGGGGTTGTTTATGAGACCGAAAGCAGAAAGGAGGTGGTAGAATTGAGATAGCCTGAAGGCCCAGTTGCCGAAGGCAACCGGTGTTCGACCGGTTTCTTCCGGTGACAGAGATTATCCCAGCAAATCAAGAAGGAGGTTGAGTTAATGAAAAGAGTTTCTTTGCTGACTATCAGTGCTCTAGTGCTGATAGCATTACTGGTGGTGCCGGCCTGTGGCGAACCCGCAACACCACCTACCCCCACGATCACATTTGCCATCACCGGTCCAATGACCTTTATCCAGGGCATGGACCACTGGGCCGGTGCTGAGATGGCACGTGACGAATTCAACGCAGTCGGCGGGGTGGATGTCGGAGGCGTCCTGCACGAGGTCGCCTTGGAACAGGTGGACACCAATGAAATCCTCGATGTGAGCGGTGTCGCCGGCACAACGGCTCTTACGGCAGTAATAGACGACGTGGACTTCGTCGTCGGCGGTTTCCGCACAGAAGCCGTCATCGTCTACCGAGAGGTGGCTGTGGGGCCTGACGGGGCAGACAAGATCATGATGAACTCCGGTGCCGCCACAAGTGCACTTCAGATGTCGGTAGTGACAGATTATGAGAACTACAAGTACTGGTTCAAGGCCACCCCGTACAATGAGGTCTTCCTGGTTACCAGCACTATGAAGATGACGGTGCTGACCAATAACGTGTTGAGGGCGACGCTGGCCGGGGCACGCGAAGCTTATTCCATACCGCCGCACGTCGGGAACTGGTCAGAAAACATAGAGCCGCTCAGATTCGCCATCATGATGGAGGATGCGGAGTGGTGCAACCCGATGGAGGCTCCCACCATAGGTACCCTGCAGTCGTTGTACGGCCTGGTGCATGTCGGCACCTTTAAGTGCGAGAGCGCCGCCTCGGATCTCTCTTCTCAGCTGACAGCCATCGCCGCTGAGGACCCTGTTCACATTGTCTTCACGATACTTTCGGGCCCCCCTGGCAAAGCCTATGGCCTGCAGCAAGAAACCTACCTGCCGGGTGCCTTCTCGATAGGTATCAATGTGGAAGCACAGGACATAGCCTTCTATGCTGATACCGCGGCTGAGTATCACATGACCCTGGATACCTGGGCCGTGGATCTCGCGGTAACCCCGACCGCGGTCGCTTGGTTCGACTCGTTCGTGACCGAGACAGACAGGTACCCAAGCTATTGTGCGGCCGCCTATGATGCGGTCTACGCCGTACTGGAAGGCGTCGAGGTGGTGTCGGCCGCCAATGCGTGGGATGACATCGCAGACGTGGTAAGCGCGGCCAACATCGACGAACTGATTCAACACCTCGAAACAACCCCCCGTTTAGGCGTAGGTGCCAACACCGCCTATTATCCTATGCCGGGCATCGACCTGGGAGGGGGTACATGGGCGCTCTCCGCGCAGCAGGCATACGACCTGTACGGCGATGATCTGGTGGACTTCTATGAATATGCCAACTTCGCTGCCATGGAGGCTGATTGGAACGCGAAGGTCGCCGAGTGGACAACCACGGGCGGACATATCGCTCACGACACCGTCTATGGTCTCGGTTATCAGACCGGCATTGGCTCCCAGTGGCAGCCCATTGTCCTGGAGGAGCCTGAGGGAGACTGGGCCAAGTATGGCGTCTGGCCAATGTATCTCGGTCCCGCCTACGACGCGGCGCTGACTGACCGGTACGGCAACTGGAACTTTGCCTACACTGGTACTAAGGCGCTGGTGGTGCCGGATGCGTGGATAACGGCGTGGCTAACGCCGCCGGCGTAACCATACAGCAACAGCAGCAATGGTTCTAGCCATTGCTGACTTCAGCGGTGACCCCGGGTCAGCCCGGGGTCACCGCCCTTTTTGGGGCGGCTCTTGCCATCGCTAACGGCCTGTCTCTTGTCGTTCTGAACCCTTCCCTCATTGTCATTCTGAGCCCCTCCCTCATTGTCATTCTGAGTCCTTCCCTCATTGTCATTCTGAGTCCTTCCCTCATTGTCATTCTGAGCGAAGCGAAGAATCTGGTCCCAATCAGGGTAAGCTCCAGGCGGCGAACCGATGCCCCGCGGGATTGCCAGTCCCGATTACATCGGGACTGGCAATGACAAGAAGGGGGAGGTCAGGGCCCGTCATGACAGCAGACGGAGCAACCGGAACCGCTGGAATCACGGTGAAATCCCCGAAAAGCGGATGAGGCGCTTGACAA
>JAUWQY010000029.1 GCA_030610855.1 Dehalococcoidia bacterium | reverse complement strand
CCAAAAAGATTTTATAGATTACTTGAATACTTTGGCTCAGTCGAAGCTGCCTGGCAGGCAAAATCAGGAGAAATATCCAGAGTACTAAATTTAAGCTCTAAAATATCCTCAAGGCTCTTCGAAGAAAAAAACAATATCAATCCCGAACAGGAATTAGACTTAATATATAAATATAAAGTCAATGCGTTAACCATAGAGGATGCCCTATATCCCGAAAACTTAAAAACCATACACTATCCTCCTCCGGTCTTATATTTTAAAGGAACTATCATTGAAGCAGACAAAAACTCCATATCTATCGTGGGCTCAAGAAAAGCCACCTACTACGGAAAAATGGTTGCCGAAAAATTAAGCAAAGATTTAGCCTTAGCCGGATTAACCATTATTAGCGGAATGGCTCGGGGAGTAGATACAGCCGCCCATAAAGGCGCACTTTCAGTAAACGGTCGAACTGTAGCAGTATTGGGTTGCGGCATTGACCATATATATCCTCCCGAAAATAGAAGGTTGGCTCAAGAGATAGAAGAATCAGGAGCAGTAATTAGCGAGTTTCCTCTTTCTACTTTACCGGAGAGACAGAATTTCCCCCGCAGAAATCGCATTATCAGCGGATTAAGTCTGGGAACAGTGGTAGTGGAGGCAGCTGAAAGGAGCGGAGCTCTGATCACTGCTGATTTTGCCCTCGACCAGGGCAGGGAAGTATTTGCAATTCCGGGAAATATAAACTCTCCATTATCCGACGGCTCACACAATTTAATAAAACAGGGAGCAAAATTAGTAAACAATTATCAGGATATCTTGGAAGAAATACACATAGCGCTTCCCCAAAAAACAGCTGAAAAAGAGATGGTTAAAGAAAATACTTCTCTAACCGAAGAAGAAAAGAAAATTTATCGGTTAATTTCCAAAGAACCTATCCAAATAGATGAAATTATTGAAGTAAGCAAACTTCCCGCCGGTAAAGTCAGTGAGGTATTACTAAACCTCGAACTAAAAGACCTAATAAAAGAAATCGAAGGAAAAAGATTCATCAAACCATAATTTATTTCCCTTTTGTCATTAGAGAATAAGAGAAAGAAAAAAGTCAGGAGCTATTTGTAGGGGCACAATGAATTGTGCCCTCTTTATATTACTATCTTTTGATTATCATGGGCACGATGCATCGCGCCCCTACCTCTATCATTCCCACACCCCCTTCTGTCATTGCAAGGAACAAAGTGACCAAGCAATCTCGTAAACCAATCCAATAATCCAATAAAAAATAACAAAACTTTGTTGCCTAAACAACAATCATTTAGTATAATGTAAAATGTCGGGGCGTAGCGCAGTTTGGAAGCGCACCTGAATGGGGTTCAGGGGGTCGGAGGTTCAAGTCCTCTCGCCCCGATTAGCTCAGCAAATGTACAAATTAGTGGGAAGCAAAGCAAGAACGAATCGGATACAGGGGCATGTGTAGAAGGGAGATGGTGTCACCATCACCCTGGTTGGTGGATACAAGGTAACCGATGTGGCATTTTCCGAAAACGAGGCTTGCCCCACATTCATGATAGCAAGTACTGACCCCAGGTTTGACATCGGCTACAACAGCGCAAGAATATGTAGCAGCCACGGAAGGACACACGAGAGCACCTTTGTGATGGCGTCAGGTGCTGACCGTACCGATGTTTGCTGCGACAAGATGTCTTTGACTCCCCTGGAAGAACTCCCTTCTTCAAGTTGTGAAGTTCGATGAACTCAGGGGAGGATCGGGTGGTGTTACGGAGCTGGGGGCGATACCGACATCCTTTGGGTAACGAGGCCTTTCGCGTCGTGCTTGGGTTTGAAAGTAACCGAGGGAGCGAGGTTTTCGAAGTATACGAATCCCTCCGTATCTCTGGCATCGCAGTACTTCGCTCTTAGCTCGTCCAGGGGGCCGGCATCTAGAGCCCACATCGGGCAACCATCGACACATACTGGCTTCTTACCCTCCTGCTATTGCGGCTGCGTTGGTACGGGCTTCCCGCTCTGCTCTCCATGAAGTTTCATGGTGGGGGACAATTGTGCTGAGAACCAGACTCTGTAGCAGATCCCGGGAACAGCGTATCCCTTCTTTCATCGGTCCTGCTCTTTGCTCGATTCCGGAGTCGTTGATGTTGCCGCTGTTATGGCGGCGCCAAGAGCCGTGATGATCTGGGGGTGTGGGGGCACAAGGAGGTTGATCTTCAACTCGTTTTCGACGACCTTGACGAGGGCGGTGTTGAGAGCACCGCCGCCGCAGATGACGCATGGCTCCTCCAGTCTAAGCTTCCTGACCAGCGAGGAAATGTTGCTTGCCAGGGCTTTGTTAACACCAGCGGCGATATCCTCCTTCGGGATGCCTTCGCTTACTCTGGTGATGGCTTCAGATTCGCCGAAGACAGCGCATCCCGTACCGAATGTGACCGGATTCCTTGACCTGGCTGAAAGCGGGCCGAAATCGCTCAAATCTATTCGCAACACGTTGGCGATGACCTCAATGAAGCGGCCACCGCCGGCGGCACATTTCTCGCTGACGGCGAAGTTCGTCACCATTCCTTCTTCATTCAGCCGAATCGCCTTGGTGGATAGACTGGCTACGTCGATTACCGTCCTGGCTTGCGCGAGGATACTGTTGATGCCCCTGGCAGTACAGACTATGTCGCTCACCTTCTGGCTGGCGAAATAGACATTGTCCGCACCGGAGCCGGTGGCAACAGTATTGGCTATGTCATCCGGAGTCAGGTTGGCCTGTCTCATTAACCCGGTCATTATGGCCTCGGCAGACGCTCGGTAGTTGGCACCGGATATGATTACATGCCAGGCAATGAGCTCGCCGTCTTTGCTAATGGCTCCCTTGCTGTATGCAGAGCCTATGTCAATGCCGACAAACCAGCTCACCGGTGCTCCCGACCAAAGAAGGTGGCTTTTTCCAGCCGACGAGGCTTTGCGGAAAAGGCCCCGCTCGCTGCCACCGCTTTCATGTAGGTCTCCCCTGCAAGTATAGCCGCGCCGAGTGCCCCGGTGAGGAGTGGTTCTTCAGGAACGAGGAGTTCGCGGCCCAGGCTTTCTTTCACGGCCCTGACCATGCCCGTGTTCTTGGCACCGCCGCCGGTCAGCACCAGGTCGGGCTCTATCCCAAGTCGCTGTGCCAGTGCCGCTATGCGGCTGGCCAGGGCATTGTGAAGTCCGGCCACGATGTCCTCCAACCTTTCCCCGTGGGAGAGGAGCGCTACCACCTCTTGCTGGGCGAAAATAGTGCACAGGTTGCTTATCTGGATTCTCTTGGTGGCTTTCAGCGAGATGTCTCCCATGTCTTCCAGCTTGACACCAAGTGTAGCCGCAGTCACTTCAAGGAACCTGCCGGTGCCGGCGGCACACTTATCGTTCATAACGAAACTGATAAGTCGGCCGTTATCAATCTTCATGCACTTGGCGTCCTGACCTCCTATATCGATGGCAGTTCTGACATTGGGGAAAATGCTGAACACGCCTCTGGCGTGGCAGGATAGCTCTGTTATCTGGCGGTCTGCGAAAGGGACGTTGACCCGTCCGTAGCCTGTGGCCACAATACAGGAGATGTCATCAATCTGAAGGCTGACCTTCTCCAGTGCCTGCCGCATAACCTCGTTGGCAAGCTGGCGATGCTCGGGACCGGTAGGGCCCTTGACTGTCGATATCAGATTACTGCTCTTGTCTATGAGCGCGACCTTAGTCATTGTGGACCCTATGTCAACACCCGCGAAGTACAGTTGACCTCCTGAGGGGTTATTATTAGCTGATTGTCTCAAGGAAGGCTTCGACCCTGGTCCTCAAGGGGGCAAGGGCTCCTGCAGTGTAGTCGTATTCTATGTAGGTGTTGGGGATGCCGAGGCCGTCGAAATAGTCTTTCAGCGATGGCATTTCAAAGGCAAACGGGTCGCAGTACCTGACGAGCAGCATTATGGCGCCGTTGATATTCCATTCTTTGATAATGCCTTTGAGATAGCCGAACCGGCTCTGCAGGTCTCTGGCGTAGCGTTTTCTCGTCTCGCCGAGTATAGCCTGCCTGAAGGAACGGGCGCAGGTGATCTCGTTGAGGTAGTAATCGGCCAGCCCTTCTATCGGATCAGGAGAGCGCCTCACCTCGGCTCTGTAGGCCCTGATGCCGCCGCAGCTTTCGTCCATCACCACGTTTGCCTTAGCTTCGAACACCTGCATGATATCGGTGTTGTCAAGGGTGCTGCCCCAGATGAGGAGACGAGCCGCTTTCCTTTCCGGTCCATCGGTCCGGGTCTGGACTTCGCTCATGATATCAGCTAGCAGTTCATTTCCTTCAGCTACAGGCAGGCTCATCAGGGCTTTCACTACCTGAACGATTTCGGTTCCCGATACAAGGGGCGGAGACGGCTTTGTCAGCTCATACAATTCTCTCACTAAGGTCCGCTGCCGGTTGTGGGACTCAATAGCTGCCTCAAGCGTGCCTGTGGACAGTTTCTTACCGCTGAAGGCTTCCAGGGTCTTCTTGAAATCGTTGAGCTGGCCTTCGAAGTATTCCAGGGCCTCGGGACGAACCGTAACGGGCATGTCTATGAAGTGGAAATAGGGATAGTCGGTATAAGATTCCCAAACACGAGCTGTTTTCTCCTGAGGGTCGCAGGAGTGGATGGTAACCATACCATCAAGGAAATCGTTCTTGCCCTTCAGGGCACAATCGAGGCAGGTGCGCATGATAGGACAGAATGAACTGGGCAAAGCCCTGTCTGCTTCAGTGACCGGTTCCTTCATATCGCCGCATGTCCGGTAGGGGACAAGGTCAAGGGCCGTGATCATCTCCAGTGGGACGTAGGCACATGGATAGCCCATAATCCTCTTGCCCGCTGCCTTGAGCTCCCTGACCCTCTGTGAACGGTTCAAATAGATCTCGCGGGCCTTGCTGAGACCTCTTTTCTTGTCTGACATGGCTTTCTCCTTGTTAGATCGAAATACTGGTTAGCTCACCAGTCGAGCCCTTCCTGTTTCCTCATCTTCCTGTAGTGCTCCATGGTTTCCTCGAACGGCTCGGCCCTGGCTAAAGCATCTTGCGGGTTAAACAGGCGGAGGTCTACGATATCGCCTTCTATACTCAGTGAGGGCACCTTCAGTTTCTCCATGAGCATGTTTGAGACGTATGGAAGATGGGTAGAGGCGCTGCGGCAGCTAATAAGGGGATGAAGCAGTGCCCCATCGCACTTCCATTCCCTGGCATACTTCAGGTAAGGATAAGCGAAGGCGCCGCCTAGCACATTCTGTTTCCGTGCATCCTCGTAGTAGCCGGCAAAGAACTGGAGGTTGAACCTTGTGATGCGCTCCAGCGGGTCACTGACCTTGCTGAGGTCAATGGGAATAGGTGGACGGTAGCCGAAGCTCTCGATGACGAAGTTCCATCCCCTCTCAGCAAGCTTGTCGAAAAAGCTGAGGCTATGCCAGGGCGGGAGCTCGGCGAATACCAGCCGATATTTCTCTTCAGGGATGGCGCCTGTGCCGCTATCCACTCTGCCTTTGACCTCCTTGTACATATCCTGGTACAGCCCAAGTGAGTCCTCGAGATCGCCAGCCAGGAACAGGGCGGCAGGCATGGCGCTCCAGAAGTCCCGGCTGTGCATTGGGCAGGGCTTCACCTTGCGTAACTCGTTGACTTCATGCCAGACGCGGTTGATCTCTATCATGAGGTTCGCCGTCTTATCCAGCTTGTCCCAGTCCATCTTCCTGCCCACCATGTCTTCCACGAAAGTAACAAAGCTGCTCAGATGCTTGACTCCCAGATCCACCATCCGGTCGTAATAGCCCTCGATGAAGAATTCCTTGACGCCGGGGGTAGGCGCCTCCAGCGTCCACACCGGGGCATCCATGTAGCGCCCGAGCGATTGGAACCACTTGTACCTTGCATCGCAGATGGCAGCCGAAGACATTAGAAATAGAGGCTTCGGCATGCCTCCCAAGGGCGCTTCTGGGGGTATCTGCCCTTTCAGCTCTTTCATCATCCTGGATGCGTAGCCGAGGGTAGTCAGGCTGTAACCGCAAAGATGGGTGGGAAAGCCATCGGCATTAGCACGGTCAAGGTATTGCTGGGCAACTCCTGTGGCAGCGGCAATCGCGCCATAGTTTTCGGGATAGACCACTTCAATGTCCATGGCTTTCAGGACGGGGTCGCCATAGTAGAAATTGAGCATACCCCAGACAGCAGGTTTGCCCGCTTGCATAGCCTCAACACTCTTTAGATATGTTTCATTTACCTTGGCCCTGAGCGGACGCATTGATTCCAGACGGTTTATCGCCCTCTTTTCCTTTTCTCCAGCCATCACTAACTCACCTCCTCACAGAATCCACGCATTACCCCGGTAGTTTTCAGGCAGACCGATGCTAGAAGGTGACACAGCCTGCTGTTGATTGTTGCAGCCCATTTTGAGAGCTGTCTCAAGAAGTGGGTAGCATGTCAGAGGTCCGGGTTTTCTCCGGCATCTCGCTTAAAGCAACCGTTCGGTTTGTCCGAATCCGAACACGTTTTGCTGCATTTCATCGGTCTGTCAGGCAGAATTCCTGAAAAAACTCACCTACGAGGACCTATTGTCCTCTCTCCGAGAACCTCATGCTAGCACAAAAGAGGGCGACAGTCGAATCACATATCACCGATCTACTGCCCTTTCTTTCCTGGTTAGTGACATTCTCGACGAAGAACGGGGAAGAACATCTCGCCGTGCGGAGGGTGGTATAATATTCACCCGTGGCAATGACAGATTCAACAGAGGAGAAGAAATGAAGACAGGGAAGAAGCATCTACTGCTCTTAGCACTGGTTCTTGTTGCTGCGCTGCTTTTTGGCTCTGTCCCTGCTTTGGCCCGTCATAATCATGATCGTGGGAAGTCGCTTACGGAAGCCAGACAGGCCCTGGAGCAAGAGCTATGCTCCCAGGCTGGACAGGGCTTTGTTGGCATCGCCCATTCGGAAGCCGAGGGCGTGGTCATCGTCCTTGTCGAGGACGAACACGTGAAGGGAAGAGCGCCGCGCTCCTTTGAAGGCTACGAGGTGCGGACAGAGGTTACCGGGATAATCGAAGCGCTTGCCATTCAGGTAGCAGAACCCATAGCCGACGTGAGTGGGGACAGGCAAGAGGTGGTCAGACCTCTGGTCGGCGGTACAAGCGTGTCAGCCTACGTTACAAAAGGGGCACAAATATACCTGTACGCCGGAACCCTGGGTATGGTTACCTATAACAACAAGGTTCTCTCCAACGCCCACGTTATCGCGATGGAGCCGGGCACCGATAAATTCCTCGATACAGGAACACCCATCATTCAGCCCGGAAGCGGCGATGGAGGGACACTGGTAAATAGGGTGGGGGAACTAGAGGCATACATACCTATTGACTTCGGGTCCAGTGCACAAAACTACGCTGATGCTGCCATAGGGAGTATTGATACTGGTGTTGGTGTCTCTCCCGGGGAGCAGTTTGACGAAGGAGGTAATTATCGGATCGAAGGGTGGGTCGAGGTCTCTAAGGGGAATAACGTACGGAAATCCGGGCGGACTAGCGGTGTAACTACCGGTGAGGTGATTTACGCCAACGCCTCTGTCTGGGTTAAGTATGGCGACTATTCAGCCTATTTCGTGGACCAGATCGTGGTGGCTCAAGAGAATTGGTCCTTCGCAGGGCGGGGCGATTCGGGCTCGGCGGTGGATAAGGCTGGGGAATTCGTGGGACTGATATATGCTGGCTCCGAAACACGCGCGGTCATCAACAAGGCAGAGCACATCATTGCCGGACTTGGTATTGCTGTTGAGCCTGCGGAGGGTTGGCATAGTCTCACGATCTCCTGCGCCACCGGTGGTTCAGTGACCGAGCCAGGTGAAGGGACTTTTATTTATGAAGCTGACGACGTGGTCGACCTTGTCGCTGTGCCTGATGGGTACTACCGGTTTAAGGAATGGACTGGCGATGTGGACACCATTGGCAATGTCAACGCCGCCGCGACCAACATCACCATGCAAGACTCCTACTCCATCACCGCTAACTTTGAAGTGGAAGAAGGTTGGTGCAGCCTCACGGTCTCCAGCACCGCCGGTGGCGAAGTTACCGAACCCGGTGAGGGGACCTTTATCTATGAGGCTGACGACGTGGTCGAGCTTGTTGCTCAGCCTGGCTTACACTACCGGTTTGTGAGATGGACTGGCGATGTGGATACGATCGGTGATGTTCATGCCGCCGCGACCAACATCACCATGCAAGACTCCTACTCCATCGCCGCCAGTTTTGAGCTGGAAGAGGGCTGGTATAGCCTCACGATCTCAAGCTCCCCGGGCGGTGAAGTGACCGAACCCGGCGAAGGGATGTTCATTCTCGATGCCGGTGCAGTGATCGGTCTTGTTGCCGAGGCTGATGAAGACCATCAGTTTGTGAAATGGGCCGGCGATGTGGACACCATCGGCGATGCTTATGCGGCCGCGACAAACATTACGATGCAAGGCTCGTACTCCATCACCGCCGATTTTGAGTCCTGGCATCCCGACCCCACGGTGCTACTGGAGGTGTCCAGCACCGCTGGAGGTTCGGTAACCGTCCCCGGTGAAGGGATATTCTCTTATGCTTTCGGCATCGAGGTCGACCTTAACGCTGAGCCTGACGAAGGCTACCGGTTTATCAACTGGTCGGGCGACGTGGATACCATCGCCGATGTTAGCGTTGCCTCAACCACCATCATAATGGATAGCTCGTACTCTGTTACCGCCAGTTTTGGTGACTCTCGGTGCTTCATCGCCACCGCGGCCTACGGCAGCCCGATGGCGGAGGAAATACAGGTTCTGCGTGATTTTAGAGATAGGTACATGCTGACCAATTCACTCGGGCAAGCCCTGACCGCGCTGTACTACCAGGTCAGTCCACCGATAGCTGAGTTCATTGTTGAGCATCCAACCCTCAAGCCAGCAGTGCGGGCTGCGCTGCTGCCCGCTGTGGTCATGAGCACCGTAGTCGTCAACGCTGCTCCGGCAGAGAAGACGGCCGCGATAGGTATGTTGGTACTGGTTTCAGTGGCCGGTGGCTGTATGGGCCGCGAAGCGGCGAGGCAGAGGTTCAGAGTACGCCCGAGGGTGAAATCGCTCGCTAATCTGTGTCGGTTGGCGTGATGCTTGACGGTGTCCGCTTGACAGTGTGGGGAGGGATTGAGATAATATAAAACATAAGCTAGAGCTTTGAAGAGAAGTGAACTGCTACAAGAGGAGGTGGGACATGAGTAAACACATCAGGGCCATGCTGGCGACTCTGCTTATTGTGACCGGGGTTCTGGTCTTCTTGCCTTCCGGCTACGTAAGCGCCGGAGGAGCGATTGAGAACCCGGGCTTCGAGCGTGGCGAGGATGAGGTTCCGTTGGGGTGGAACCTGACCGGAAACGCTACGCGCGTAGATACTCCCCCCATATATGCAGGTAACTGGAGCGCCCGGATAATCGGGGAAGGTGACACGCTTACCCAATGGGTCGGGAATATTAGCGCGGGGACGATATATGAGGCCTGGGGATGGATATATGTTTCCGGCAACGTTACGGGTGTCATCGCTGTCGACTTCTGGTATCGGACGGAGGAAGTGAGTAGTCAACTAAGCCCGACAGCTATGCTGTCTGCTACTGACACCGGTGGCATCTATGTACAGAAGGCTGGCCTGATGCAGGCACCGACGCAGACGACGCATGTAAGAATCCGTCTCTTGGGAACTGGCTGGAGTGATGGGGCGGAAGTGAGGTTCGACGAGACTGGTTTCTGGGTGCCAGCAGTAGGGGGATCGTGCTTCATCGCGACGGCGGCCTACGGCAGCCCGATGGCGGAGGAAATACAAATTCTGCGCGAGTTCAGAGATGCATATCTGATCACCAACCCGGTGGGCAAAGCCCTGGTAGACCTCTATTACAGGGTCAGCCCGCCCATGGCCGAGTTCATAACCGGGCATCCAGGCCTGAAACCGATAGTGAGGGCCACGCTTGTGCCCGCTGTGGCCATGAGCACCGTAGCCGTCAACACTACTCCGGTGCAAAAGGCGGCCATGATAGGCGTGCTGGCGCTGATTGTGGTGGCGCTGGCGGTATGGGCAACGAAGCGGCGAGGCAGAGGGCCACAGTATACCTGAGGGTGAAAGCGGATATTTGCTGTCTAAGAATGTAGTTGTCCAATCTATTGGGCTGCCTCTTTTGTCACTGCGAGCGTCCCATATCTCTTCTCATTGCGAGCACACCACGTCTTTTGTCGTTGCGAGCGAAGCGTGGCAATCCCCTACCCTCATCACGAGATTGCTTCGGCACTTCGTGCCTCGCAATGACGGGGTGGGTGTGTCGTTGCGAGCGAGGCGTGGCAATCTCCTTGCGAAGCCGGAGCCTGCTATAGTTGGACTGAGGAACCTCGCTTAGAGATTGCGGAGCCTGTTCCGAACCGCAGGTGAGGAATCTCCCTCCTCGCAATGACAAGAAAGAAGTGTCACTAATCACCTGAACGAGTACAAGGTATTGCCTTCTTTTTAGGAAGTGTTATTCTTATATCAGTATAGATTATAGTATTATAGGCTCATGAAAGCTCCAGAGGAGGTGAAGTATGAAGATAATACTTAGTTCGAGGAGACACCATTACGTAGCAAGAGTTGGCATCTTTGTGGTTGCGGTAGCCTTAATTGTCGGGATGGTAGGCTGTGGTGGTGAATCTTATACCCTCACTATCGACAGTACTGCTGGAGGTTCGGTAACCACCCCTGGAGATGGGACTTCTGCCTATGACGAGGGAACAATGGTCAACCTGGTGGCGACTCCAGATGCTGGCTACCGCTTTGTCGACTGGACTGGCGATGTGGGTACCATTGGCAATGTCAACGCTGGCATAACCACCATCACCGTGGACGACAACTATTCCATCACGGCTAGCTTTGGAGAATACATCCCCATGGTCGCGGCAGGCTGGGGTCACACGGTGGGGCTTAAGTCCGACCGTGCCGTCGTCGCCGTGGGATTGAACAACCATGGGCAGTGCAATGTCGGCGGCTGGACGGACATCGTCCAGGTCGCCGCAGGTTATGAGCACACGGTGGGGCTTAAGTCCGACGGCACCGCGGTCGCCGTGGGGTGGAACGACGAAGGGCAGTGCGATGTCGGCGGGTGGACGGACATCGTCCGGGTCGCCGCAGGCGGTTATCACACGGTGGGGGTTAAGTCCGACGGCACCGTGATCACCGTGGGATTGAACGACGAAGGGCAGTGCGATGTCGGCGGCTGGTCGGACATCGTCCAGGTCGCCGCGGGCTATGAGCACACGGTGGGGGTTAAGTCCGACGGCACCGTGATCGCCGTGGGAGACACCTGGTACGGGCAGTGTGATGTCGGCCGCTGGACGGACATCGTCCAGATCGACGCAGGCTATGAGCACACGGTGGGGCTTAAGTCCGACGGCACTGCGGTCGCCGTGGGAGAAAGCTTCTACGGGGAGTGCGAAGTCGGGGGCTGGACGGATGTCGTGCAGGTTGCCGCAGGCGGCGTTCACACGGTGGGGTTTAAGTCCGACGGCACCGCAGTCGCCGTGGGATACAACGGCGACGGGCAGTGCGATGTCGGCAACTGGACGGGCGTCGCCCAGATCGCCGCAGACATCTGTCACACGGTGGGGGTTAAGTCCGACGGCACCGTGGTCGCCGTGGGATGCAACGACGAAGGGCAGTGTGATGTGAGCGACTGGGATCTGATCCCCTGGCTCCTATCACACGGTGGGACTTAAGGCCGACGGCACGGTGGTCGCCGGGGGCTACAACGAATATGGGCAGTGTGATGTCGGCGGCTGGACGCTGAATTGAACTTCCCCCGTACCTCCGCCCATAAGGGCAGAGGTACGGTTATATTATCGTTGCGAGCACACCACGTCTTTTGTCATTGCGAGCGAAGCGTGGCAATCCCCTACCCTCATCAGGAGATTGCTTCGGCTGACTTCTTCAGCCTCGCAACGACAGAGGGGAAGAGTTTGCTTCGGCTCCGCCTCGTAACCGCTTCGCTTCTGGCAATGACAGAGAGAGGAAGAGCTCTCTCTGGCCGAGAAGACGGCTATAGTAGGCTTGTTGGTGCTGGTTTCAGTGGCGGTGGCTGTATGGGCAACTACATATCATATGTACGATTCGGCAAGCTCGAAGTAGCTCCGGGCGATAGCCAGGACCTTTGGCTTTTCCTCTTCGGGAATATAGGGGTCGTCGAGCTTGAAGCTCTCCACCTTGCCCCTGACGTAAGCGCGGTAGCATTTGTAGAAATCGATTAATCTCATGAGTTCCTCATCATGAGTCATGCCCACATAAACCCTTACCAGATGTCGGGCAAGACCAGCCTGCCGATAGCGGTCTAAGTCCATAGCTAGAAAGGCGATCTCGGAGGCCACGTCGGCATATCGGAATCTGTCATTGAATTCAATGCAGTCGTAAATGCAGATATCGTCAGTGAAGCAAACGTGGGCGGCATGAAGGTCGCCATGGCAATCCCTTATTCTGCCTTCTTCTACCCGCTTATCGAACAGGCTTGCGTTATTGACGATGAAGCTATCGGTGTAGTCACGGATACGTTGATGTTCCCTTGCCGTGACGGAGGTTCCGATGTACCTCTCGGTTTGAGCGAAGTTCTCATCGCAATTGTGGCGTATGACATCTAAACTGCCGAAGGCGGCAATCCCTTGATTTGCCTCGGCTCTCCGGTGGAAGCTCATCAGCTTTCCAGCCACCATTGCCACCATTTCCTGAGTCACCTGACCCCGGGGCAACAACACGTCCATCATACGGTCGCGGGGCAACTGCTTCATCTTGACGGCATATTCTACTGCCTCACCTTTCCCTTCAATGTGGAGTAGATTGCTTCGTCGCTTCGCTCCTCGCAATGACATTGTTATTGGTACCACGGCCAAATAAGCATCAGGACAAAGGCGTTTATTTAACTCCAGTTCTTGATGGCAGAAGAAGTGACGCTTTTCTAGAGTGGTGTAGTCCAGGTAGCCCAGGTTGACCGGTTTCTTCACCTTGTATACGTAGTCGCCGGTAAGGAGAATCAGAGACATCTGGGTCTGAACCAGTTCTATCTTCTGTGGTTTGTGGGGATAGGCCCGGGACTCGAGGAGGGCACTGACTGTGAATGGTAGTATTGACACCGGATTTCTCGCCAGATTTCAGGGCCTTTCCCACACGGCTGCCATTCCTTGCCCACCCCCAATACACATAGTTTCCAGACCGCGACGCAGATCTCTGCGCACCATATCATGGATGATGGTGACTGCCATTCTTGCTCCCGTACAGCCGATGGGATGACCCATAGATATGCCACTACCGTGAGGGTTGATGTGATCGAAATCCCAACCAAGCTCCTTCATGCAGCCCAGTGTCTGGGCAGCAAAGGCCTCATTAAGCTCAATAACGTCGAAATCCTTATTGACAAGACCCGTCTTTTGGAGCACCTTTCTTACTGCAGGCACGGGGCCTAGTCCCATGTATTTTGGATCTGTGGCGCCTGAAGCCCAGGCTCGAAGGGTTGCCATGGGTTCGAGCCCCAATTGTTCAGCTTTGTCTGTGGACATAAGCACCACCGCAGCTGCAGCATCATTGATCCCCGAGGAGTTTCCTGCCGTGACCGTTCCGTCCTTTCGGAATGCCGGTGGGAGCTTAGCCATCTTCTCCATGGAAGTGTCCATGGGACGCTCATCGGTATCGAAGATGATAGGATCTCCTCTCCTCTGCGGGATAGGAAAAGGAACTATCTCATCCTTGAATACGCCCTCGGCTATGGCTTTGCGTGCCCTCATATGGCTAAGATAGCCTATCTCATCTTGCTCCTGGCGGGTAAAGCCGTACCTGCTGGCGATTGCCTCCGCCGTATTTCCCATATGATAGCCGTAGAATATCTCCCACAACCCGTCATAGACCATGAGGTCTATAAGCTCTCCCCTGGCTTCAACATCCATGCGATAGCCCCAGCGGGCCTTAGGGAGAAGGTAGGGCGCGTAGCTCATGGACTCCATTCCTCCGGCGACCACGACATCTGCTTCGCCCAGCATTATGGCTTCTGCTCCCAGAGTGATAGCTTTCAAACCTGAGGCACAGATCTTGTTCACTGTAAAGGCGGGGGTTTCTTTGGGAATGCCGGCGTAGATGCAGGCCTGGCGAGCGGCGTTTTGTCCCTGCCCTCCCTGAAGGACATTTCCCATGATCACTTCGTCAACTTGAACGGGACGCAAAGAAGGATCGTAGGCGTAGTGCCTCTGCTCCAGCTCTACTATTCCCTCAGGCTTGAGTGCGTCAGGGCCATAACTGAGTAATTCTTCCCCGGACTTCGGCCTGAGTCCCGCTCGCTTAAGCGCCTCTCTGATTACGGCGACGCCTAGCTCAACAGCAGGTATATCCTTCAAGGAGCCACCGAAGGCGCCAATTGCTGTCCTGGCGCCACTGACGGCCACCACTTCTCTTTGCATGATCTAGCCTCCTACAGGTCTATCAAGGCCGGAATGCCAGGAAGGTCGCTGAGTCTTCTCCTTCTCCGCGATGGAGGAACTCCACCCGAAGAGGGGTGCCAATCTTGATAGTCTCAGGCTTGCTGCCATCAACTCCCTCAATGCGCGCTACAACCCGCGCACCCTCCTCCAGCTCTACAACTCCGGAAACATAAGGACGTGTCCTATCGTAACCTTCTTCCATCATGAACGGAGGTCCTACAGCTATGCAGGTGAAAGCAGCAAGCTTGCCCTTGCCCTTCGTCTGAACCCACTCCATTTCACTGGCATAGCATTTGATGCAAATGGGGCGAGGAGGTACATAAAAAGTACCACACTGCTTGCACCTCGAGCCCATCAGTTTTTCCTCATTGAGAAATTGCTCATAGGAAATGTCGCTGAAGTGCTTCTCCTCCATTTGCCTTACCTCCTTTCAAGAATAGTGAAGGTGCAGGTACCCCCGGTGCCTCCCAGGTTGTGGGTTGCCCCGATTCGTAGATCCTTAATGGGAACCTGCCTTTCTCCGGCTTCGCCTCTCAATTGCTTCCAGATTTCGATCACCTGCCCTGTGCCCGTGGCACCTACGGGATGTCCCTTGCATTTGAGCCCCCCGGAGGTGTTGATTGGCTTGGGACCATCCAACCTTGTCAGACCTTCTTCTACCGCCTTGTATCCTTCCCCCTGCGGGAAGAAACCCAGGTCCTCGAGGTGGATGATTTCAGCTATGGAGAAGCAATCATGCACCTCCGCAATCTGAACATCCTCGGGCTTGAGCCCCGATAGGTCGTAAGCTTCTTGTGCGGCATATCTCGTGGCTTCAAAACAGGTGAGGTCTTCCTTGGCATGTAATCCCTTGCCGCTCCCCTGTCCTATGCCGGCAACGTACAGGGGACTATCGGTGAAGTTCCTGGCCATTTCCTCTGCTACTAACAACACGCAGCTCGCTCCGTCGCTTATCGGGCAACAATCGTAGAGGTGCATCGGCCAGGCGACCACAGGATTAGCCTTCGGATCACGCAGGAATTCCTTCTCGTCTCTCCAATCAGGTATAGGCTCTCCTTTCTTCTTAGCCCGTTCAATTCTCTTGTTCATAATATCGCGGACGGAGACGTTGAACTGTGCCTTAGGATTGAGGCGAGCATTGTTGTGGCTCTTTATGGTGACATTCATCAGATGCTCCCGGTTGGCTCCATATCTGGCGAAATAAGCCGTGGCGGTGGCTCCGAACACACCGGGGAAGGTGAATCCCGCATTTACCTCATAAGGAATGGCTGCCATTGCCAGACCCTGTGTCACTTCTTCTGTGGTGCGTTTCGACATCTCCTCCACCCCGCCCGCGAGAACGATATCGTAAAAGCCTGAAGCTATGGCAAAGACAGCCTCCCTGAGGGCAAGGGCACTTGAGGCACAGGCACCTTCGGTCCGGGTTGCCGGCTTAGGAGTGAGCCCGATCAGGTCCGCGATTATCGGTCCCCAATGTCCCTGGCGCACAAAGAAATCGTTCGTGAAGTTCCCCAGATAAAGAGCGTCGATGTCCCCGGGGTCCATCCCTTTATCCACAGCGGAACGCATTTCATTGAAAGCTTCAGCGAACAGGTACTTCGAGTCCTTATCTTTGAACATGCCGAATCTCGACATCCCCGCGCCCACGACAGCTACTCCTCTGCCAAGTTTCCGTCGCTTTTGCATCTCAACTCCTTAGGCAAAGACTCCCATATACGTTTTCCCAGTATAGCAAGTTCCTTGATGGAGTCAAAGGATTATCTTGGGACGACACCTGCCGCAGAAATTCATCTCCTTCAAGTCAGTATCGGCCAGGCTGTTGGAGAAATGCATAATACACTTGCTATTTGAACAGTGTCCCAGGCCGAAGGTATGCCCCAACTCGTGGACTATCTCCTTGGCGGCTCTTTCCAGAACCAGAGCCTCGTCAGGAGCTAAGCCGTAGTATTCCTGCCTCAGCCGGCACAGGGATACGATTGCTCTTCCGGAAAGCGCATCGGCTTCACCAAATACGTAACTAAGCCTTGGAACATAAAGGTCAACCTCAGCTATTCCGACAACCCTTTCCTCTCCTTCCGGCTTCTTAAGCGTGGCTAGCAGCGCTGAAGAAGAGTATTGCTTCCTCTGGGGATTGTAAGCCCGGGCTAAATCGCTAAGACCTGCTCTTGTTTCTGTGGCACAATTGAAAACACCGCCCACCCTATCCCTGAGCTTTTCCGTTATTCCGTCAGCTACGTTGCCTAATGGTTCAAACGCGATCTTCACTCAACTCTTTGCTTGCGATTTTGTCCCAGGAAGTATCCTGATATTCTATCACAGACTGAGCGGGGCGTGACGCTTAGGTAGTATAATTGTTGGATAGAGAGGTGAGGAGTTGAACTACCGCCAGGCGGAAGAGTATCTCAGTAGCTTCGTTAATTATGAACAGATTCCGGGCATATCCTATGCTCAGCCGGGTTATAGCTTAAGGCACGTGGAGGAACTGCTAAACCGTATGGGCAATCCTCAATTCGCAGCCAGGACGGTTCACATCGCAGGCACAAAGGGGAAGGGGAGTGTAGCGGCTATGACGGCCCGGGTCCTCACTGCGTCTGGATATAGAACAGGGCTATATACCTCCCCGCACTTCCATAGTCTGCGGGAGCGCATCAGCGTAGATGGCAGCTTGATTTCTGAAGCCGAGTTTGCCGCTACTATGGCCGAAATCAGGCCGTTCATTGAATCGGTGAGACAGGACGCTGCCTTCAGACAGCTGACCTATTTTGAGGTGTTGACCGCTCTGGCATTCGCCTACTTCAGGAAGGAGCAGGTTGACTTTCAAGTGCTGGAAGTAGGACTAGGAGGCAGACTTGATGCTACCAACGTGGCGAAGCCCGCGGTCTGTATCATTACCTCTATTAGCCTTGACCACACTCAGATACTGGGCAATAGCTTGGGGCAGATAGCTCGAGAGAAGGCAGGCATTGTGAAGCCCGGTTGCTGGGTGGTGATTTCTCCCCAGCCTGAGGAGGCCGCTTCGGCGATCAAGGAAATCTGTCGTGAGAAGGAAGCGAAGGTGGTTCACGTGGGCGAAGACATCAAGTGGCATAAGACAGGCGGTGACATGTTTCATCAATCGCTGGTGATCGAGGGTAGAGAGAACAACTACGACGTTAGAATTCCTCTTCTGGGTGATTTTCAGCTTGAGAATGCTGCCGCCGCCGTTGCTGCCCTGGAGATAGTGGGCTCCGCCGGCTTCGCCATCTCAGCCGCTGATATTGCTGAGGGGCTGGCCGGGGTAGAATGGCCCGGCCGTTTTCAGATCGTACAACAGCACCCAGCGGTGCTCATTGATGGAGCCCACAATGTAGCATCAATGAAAAGGCTGATGAGCAACATCAAAGAGTACTTCAGTGACAGACGGATTCTTCTTGTCTTCGGGACATCCAGTGACAAAGACATACCGGGGATAGTAGGTGAGTTGGTTTCTCTTTCGCCTCAGGTCATAGTGGTGCAGGCAAGACACTCCCGGGCTGCCTCTCTTGCTGTCCTGGCGGCTGAGTTCAGCCAACGAGGCATTGAGGTTGAAAGTGGCGAGAGCATATCTCAGGCTCTGTCGCGAGCTTTGTCCAGGGCAGACAGGACGGACCTTGTTTGCGTTACCGGCTCTCTGTTTGTCGTAGCAGAAGCGTTAGACTATTTCTCTGCGAGCTGAGCTTCCACGGGAGAGGCAAGAGCTTCCTTAGGCAGCATATTGCGTAGAATCTGCTGGAGCGCCATGGTATGGCTACAGATCTCCCACTGCGAAAAGAAGTTGCAGGTACAACGCCATTTGCCATCGGCGTAGCTTAGCTCGTGGTCATCGTTCTTGCCACGAAAAACAGCAGTTAGGCTCGAGAAGGTAACGCGATCCGGTTCCTGGGCATACCCCTTCGCTTTTTCGATCTTCCCGATAAGGCTTGATCGCATCTTAGCTTCTTACTTCAAGTATACAACA
>JAUWQY010000064.1 GCA_030610855.1 Dehalococcoidia bacterium | reverse complement strand
CTTCTGCCTGTACTTCTGATCTTTGTTCCTGCGGGAGACTTGATAGAAAGGAATGAGCGACTTCAGCAAGTGTTGGATCGCGCTCGAAGGTGTTTTCCACGAACAAGCGAATGATACCCTATAGGCTGTGCGCTGTCAATTCACGTGTTGGCCTGAAGTGAGCTGTTGCCATAACCTTGAGGCAGGAATCTCACTCCGAGGAATCGGTCAGCATTTCCGGTTAGGATATGTTAGCTGCGGAGGAGTCATTGAACCGTAGAGCATCTGACCCAAACACAAAGAACCAATATCCCACAGTGGAAGAGAGCTATCTCAAAATTGGGACCGGGAAGGCACAGATTTGAGGTCAACAATGGTGGCGAGAAAGAGAACAGGCATGGCTTACAGCGAAGCCCACAGGGCACCAATCTATAGTACCTGCAAGAATCCATGTCGCTCTCCCTCCCCGAGCACTAACCCGCCGGAACCTTGGGACGTGCCCTGGCAGTCACCCGCGATTCTTGGCGACCAGTAGTCGACAATGACCAATGACCGTTGAAATCGTAGACTTGACAGAACCAAAGATAATATGTATACTATAAGATATTAGACGAGGCGATGACTCTAAGGGGGGGGGGCGGGGCTAGTATGAGAAAGAGGGTAAAACTAGGCGTTCTTACAGCACTGATTGCTCTTTTGGCTATAGCAGGAAGCGCATGGGCGGGGACGTCCGAGTCATCGAACGACATTGATCTGGCTGCTTTTGATATCTACCGCACGGGAACTCCCGACTATGACCTGGTCTGGGAGTTTTATACCCAGTTCGACATTCGCGTCCTCGAGCACTTGCCACGGGCAGGTGTACCCAGGCCTGATGGTTATTATTGGGTGATAGTAAGACAAGAGGAGCGCGATGTTATTGATGAGATGGTAGAGGAACTACAGCAGATAATGGGAGAGGATTTCCCTATTGCCGTGAGCGTGAGTTCACCTGCGCCGATAGATGAAGCTAATAAGAGAGCAATGAAGGATGAATTTGATAAATGGGTGATTGAGAATGATATCTATCGTAAAGGAACTCCGGATCTGGACCTCGTAATGGAATCTATAGAACTACTCAGGGATGTCATGATGGCGTATCCCAGTGTTGTGGCCTTTGGTGCTAGAATTGATGGCTATTACTCGGTGACGATAAGAGAAGAGAACTGGGATGTGATTCATGCCATGGTAGAGGAGATACAGCAAATGATGGGAGAGGATTTCCCCATTTCGGTGGACGTGGGAAATCCCACTGTGTTTGGTGATGTTTTTGGTGGGCATAGGACCACCATACAGCATGGTCCTCTTAATTTTGTGCACCAGACCTTAGCCTTTGCTGCTGCAAGTGCTGGTCAAGCAGGTATGGTCTTGTCCGGGCACTGGCTAGACCAAGTAATGCCTGTAAATGCATGGGTCTATTCACCAACTTCCCGGTATCCTCTCCCTACTAATCGCATAGGAATTATAGACCGTGCAGGGGGTGTTTACAGCGACTCGTCGTATATGAGACCGGCTTGGCCGGGCGGTGATAGAGTTCGGGCCGGTGTCCAGCATTACGGAAGCCATATGCCTGTATGGGGCTCGGAAGATCCTGAACTAGGTAGCTATGTCTACAAAACCGGCCAAACCACAGGAACTACACTGGCGTATGTGTGGGCCGTCGGGTGGGCTCAGGCTCCTTGGCACCCGGATAAGTTGCATGAGCAATACTTTGCGATTGGGCATGCCGCAGAAGGGGACAGCGGAGCACCTGTCTACTGGGTTAAGGTGATAGACTATCCAATCCCTAACGGCTGGTGGCCTCCCGATCCCGAGTTTGCCATTCTGAAGGGCGTCCTGTCGGCTGGGTCGGAAGTCGATTTTATCTTTAGTACTATCAGTCAGGTCATCGATGACCTAGACGTATGGCCCTTGCCCGGGCCGTTTTGGTAATGGCAGGGCGTGTTATCCCGCGTCTTGCGCTCAGTCTTGTGCACTTTGGAAGCCCCGTAGGGCGCATTCTATATGCCGTCCCTTTCTGGTGCAAATAAGCCCCGCTCCATAAAGCTTGATTCGTCAAGCGCTTCGCTTCGTGTTAGGGCGAGCACCTGAAAGGTGCGTGGCAATCTCGTACCCGGCAGAAGATTGCTTCGGCTGACTTCGTCAGCCTCGCAATGACTGAGAGGGAGCCCGATGAATTGGGCAACGACGCTTTCAAAGCGCCTCTAGATTAGTCGCGCAACCTGTTCCGCTCTGTAGCCAAGAGATACGTTTCCGCGGCATGAAATGAACTGCGAATCAAGGGGCCCGCAGCCACGTAGCGAAAACCCAGTTCCTTCCCCGTATTCTCGTATTCGGCAAACTCATCAGGATGGACAAATCTCACTACCCTGTGGTGTCTGAGTGAAGGCTGCATGTACTGACCGATGGTCAGCACGTCACAGCCAACCTGCCTGAGGTCGGCCATTACCTCAATAACCTCCCGATTAGGCGCGCCCAGTCCCAGCATACGGCCGGATTTGGTCAGACGCCCCGGGGTAAGCAATCTGGCTTGTCTCAGAACCTTGAGCGACCGCCGGTACTCTGCCTGAGGGCGAACCTCCGTGTAGAGCCGTGGGACTGTTTCCACGTTGTTGTTAAGAACGGTCAGCGACTTATCTGTCACGTTCTGCAGGGCCGAGAGAGAGCCCCCA
>JAUWQY010000022.1 GCA_030610855.1 Dehalococcoidia bacterium | reverse complement strand
TAACCGCCTTGCCCTGATTACAGCCCCTTCAACATCCGTAAGTCCATCGCCAGAGAACGAATCCGGCGAAACATTCACCACACCCATGACATAGGTGCGCTCGCCCCAGTGGAAGACGCTCCTCCCGCATCTGGTGGAACCTAGCTTGCTTGACTCGTGAGCAGGCATATAACTGATTATAGCAGAGGAGCCGGTCAAAGCAATAAGGCGGAGTAGTTCAGGTACTTGAGTGCTGAGCCTCAAAACGCGGAGTAGTGACACAGTCCTACAGCTTCCTTTCATTTTCCCGGAGACGGCAGAAAGAGGTAGCTAACGACATCTCCGGGGCTTTGCTATACTATTCGTAAGTATTGGGGAGCAGTTAGACAGCAAAGCTCCGGCAATGTTCTCGGAGCAAGTTTTCACTCGCGAAGAGCTTAGATGTCTAAGGATTACTACGGGATTCTGGGCCTACCGAGGAACGCCTCGGATGGAGAGCTTAAGAAGGCCTATCGGAAGCTGGCCATGAAATACCATCCCGATCGTAATGTCGGGAAAGAGAAATGGGCCAATGAGAAGTTCAAGGAGATAAACGAGGCTTACGCAGTCCTTGGTGACCCCCAGAAGAGAGAGCAGTACGACCAATTTGGCACTGCGGGCAATATAGGCGACATCTTCAGCAGTCCTTCCACCTCAACCACTTTTCAGGAGATGATGAAGGACCTGGGCGTGGCCGGGATGAGGTTTGATTTCCTCGACGACGTATTCGGCGATTTATTGAAGGGCAGAGGTTCTTCCTTCTCTTTCAGAAGCTTCGGCGGTAGGCCCGGGAGCGTAAGATTCGAGGCTCGGCCGGGGCAAGAAATCAACCTGGATCAGATGTTTGGCCGGGATAGAAGACCTGCGCAGGTTCAATATGAGATTGCCATTAGCCAGGGAGAAGCCTCGCAGGGGGCGAAGAAGATACTGAAGAGAGGCGGGAAAAGATTGGAGGTGAAGGTCCCTGCCGGGGTGAAGACCGGCAGCGTGGTAAGATTGAGGAACGCCCGCCAGATAAGCGATGGCCTGCCCGGCGACATTCTGATTAGAGTCATGGTCAAATAGGACTGGGCGTATGCAGGGAGGAAGGGCTGTGTACAGGGCTACACTTGCACTGACGGTGCATGGGAACACCTTACTCCAAGCAGAGCGGGAGTTCTGAGAAACTTCTAGTGGGCCGCAGATGAAAGAACAAAGAGTGAACTTCCCTTCTGGCGGGCTTTACCTTGAGGGAATACTGGCGATGCCCGAAGGTGCCGGGCCTTTCCCCGCAGTAATAATCTGCCATCCTCATCCCCTCTACGGCGGCAGCATGGATAACAATGTGGTCTGCAGCCTCTCCAAGACGCTGACACAAGCGTCGTTCGTTTCATTCAGGTTTAACTTCCGCGGAGTATGCGGGAGCCAGGGCAAGTTCGGTCAGGGTATAGGTGAGCGACAAGATGCGGAAGCAGCTATTGCTTTCATAGAAGCAGTGAAGGAAGTCGATCCCGAGAGAATCGGGCTTGCTGGCTATTCGGCTGGCGCTGGCTTCGCTCTGCCCGTGGGCTCTGACGATGAGCGAATCAGGGCTCTGGTTGCCATCTCACCTCCGCTCGCTATCTTCGATTTTGACTTCCTCGGAAGCTGCCCCAAGCCAAAGCTCCTCATCTCGGGAAGCAGGGACAGTTTCACACCCACCGACCGGTTCCTTGAATTCTGCCTCAACCTTCCCGAGCCCAAGGAGTACCAAAGCATTGAAGGGGCAGACCATTTCTGGTGGGGATACGAATCTAGCCTGGCTGCTAGAGTCACTGCATTCTTAACCAGGGTATTACAATCTTCCACCTGATTCAAGAGCAGTAGTCATTCATAGCCCGATCGAGCGATGAAGAGCTGCTTCAAAAGCTCGAAAGACCGGAATGAGCAATTGCCCTGATGCCCTCACACACAAGCTACTTCTGAGCGCCACGACGCAGCCTGCGACAGACTGCCTCGATATGTGTCAGTGCTTCGTCAATATCTGAGGATGATACCATGCGGTGAGTAACAGCACGCAAGAGGTCACCGTCAAGCAGGATTACCTTTACCCCTGCCTCCTCAAGGCCGTCAAAGAACTCGCCGGCAGACAACTCCGGGGAGACGCCGAACATCACGATGTTGGTAGGTATCGTGTCCTGCGCCATCCTGATTCCTCTCATGCCTGCCAGCCCCTGCGCCAGACGTCGCGCGTTGGCGTGATCCTCCCCCAGACGGTCAATCATCGTTTCCACTGCCACGATGCCGGCAGCCGCGATAACTCCCACCTGCCGCATCCCGCCACCCAGCATCTTACGGAACTTGCGTGCTCGCTCGACAAAATCCTTGCTCCCGCACAGCAGTGACCCCACCGGCGCGCTCAGTCCTTTCGAAAGGCACAGCGATACTGAATCGGCGTTCTCGGAAAGCGCAGATGCGGGTATGCCGAGAGCAACTGCGGCGTTGAAAATGCGAGCGCCGTCCAGATGTACTCGCAGTCCGCGTGCGTGGGCTATACTGCAGACTTCGTTTGTGTACTCTGCGGTGAGGACTGCCCCACCGCAACGATTATGCGTGTTCTCAAGGCAGAGGAGCTTGGTCTCCGGACAGTGGATATCCTTCTCCCGGATTGCTCTGACGATATCATCCGGATTCAGACGGCCGCAACTATCATCGGGCAAGGTGCGCATAGTTACACCACCGAGGGTCGCAGCGCCGCCTACTTCGTACCAGAGGATGTGCGCCTCATCACCGAGGATGATTTCATCGCCGTGATTAGTATGAGTGAGCACGGCAATAAGATTACTCTGCGTGCCGGAGGTGGTGAAAAGCGCGGCCTCTTTGCCCATCTTCCCCGCCGCCATTCTCTCAAGCCGGTTGACCGTGGGGTCCTCACCGAAGACATCGTCACCTACTTCCGCCTCAAACATTGCCTGCCGCATCGCGGGTGTGGGATGAGTAACGGTATCACTACGCAAGTCGATTACATCCATCTAACATTGCCCCAGTGAGAGAGTCCCCAATATTATCATTGAGATGAGAGCAGAAATCAATCGAAACAGAAGCTGAAGCTACAGCCAGTATACCAGTCAATCGTCCGAGAGGGAAGAAAGGCTACTCCGTAATCCCAGCGCATGCTAGAATAAGCCGGAATTGCCGGCCTTGAATTGCTTGCAGGAAATCTCCGCTCGGAGGTGCATATGATTTACTGGGCTCAGTTACTGCATTTCTATCAGCCGCCGACCCAGATGCCGTCCATGCTGAGGAAGATATGTGACGAATCATACCGTCCTCTGCTCCGGGTCTTTGAGGAGTACCCCAACGCCCGCGTAACCGTGAACTTCAACGGTGTCCTCACTGATATGCTGATGGACTGCGGCCACAAAGATGTAATCGAGGGCTTGAGAAGCCTTGCTGAGAACGGTCAGCTTGAATTCACCGGAACCGGCAAGTATCACCCGATTCTCCCCTTGATACCCGGGGAAGAAGTGAAGAGACAGATAGACCTCAACACGCGGACCAATCGCCGCTTCTTTGGAGAGGCTTACGCGCCCCAGGGATTCTTCCCCCCGGAGATGTGCTACAGCCAGGACATTCTGCAGCCTATTATCAAGTCGGGTTATCGCTGGATTATCCTGAGCGGTATTGCCTGCCCGGCGGACTGGCCCATGGACGTCATATACAAAGTGGAGCGTGAGAGCCAGAGCCTGATGCTCTTCTTCCGTGATGATGTGCTTAGCAACAGGATAAGTTTTCAGGGGCTGACCGCTACGGATTTCATCGCCCACCTGGAACAGTGGCAGGGCGAAAGGGAGAGCATTTATGTGGTCACGGCCATGGATGCTGAAACCTATGGTCACCACATTCAGGATTGGGAGAAGACGTTTCTAGCTAAGGTGTACGAGGAGCTAGAACCACTCACTAAGCCCCTTCAAGAGGTCAAGCAAGCCACGGCACTAGCCGGGCAGCATGCCGCCCTCTTGACGAATAACGAAGCTGCTGGCAACATCCAGATGGTCACCGTCAGTCAGCTTCTCGACCTCTTTCCTCACGGTCAACAGGTAGAGCCCAGGCCGTCTTCGTGGAGTACGACGGCTGATGATATGCAGGCCGGCAACTACTATCCCTTGTGGCAGGACAAGAAGAACGAGGTGCACCGTCTCCAGTGGGAACACCTGAGTATATGCTTTGAACTGGTGAACAAAGCGCTCCACTATGCCGATAACGAGGAGAGCCGGCACTCTGCTGCCATTGCCCGGGGACTTCTGGATCGGGCTGAACATAGTTGCCAGATGTGGTGGGCCAGTAATCGCCCTATGTGGGACATCAACCTCATCCACATGGGCTTACTCGACCAACTGCGAACTGTGGTCAATGCTTACCGGGCTATAAGCAAGAGCGGCGCCAGTGAGGAGGCAAAACGAGAATGTTATTACCGCACTGTTGCCGCCAGGGACGTTAGGAACAAACTGGAAGACAGGCTATTCGTGCAATAGCAATCGGGAAGAACAGCTTCCCACTCAGGCGTTTGCGTCTCACATGAGAAGCGGGAAGCACCATCAACCCTGAGCTGCTCTAAGCTGTCGGTAAGGCACTCCACCAGTGAAGTCCTGAGACTCCTTTATGTTTTGCTTTCCAGAAAAGCAATCCTCTGCGCTACTGCCTGGCTGGCCTGCGACCGAGACCCGGCTTTACTGAGATCCCTCGCCAGCTTTTCGTCGCCCACCACATCTCTGACCCAGTTGCAGAAATCGTTTCTCTCCTCACCCGAATGGTAACGGAAGGTCTCGTCACCCATGTCATTCGGTGCCCTTCCGAGCTCCCTGAGGTTCTTGAGGAGTCCGCCGTCGTGACACCAGAAACGCTTCTCATCGGGTACATGGCCCAGACGCCTGCTGGCCTCCTCCTTGCTAATCTTGACCATCTTGACAATCTTGACGAGCTTGACCATTCCCACCCACCTCCTGATTTGACACTGTCTTTACATTGGACCACACCATAAGGATACGCTAAAACAACGCAGAGGAGACACAGAATGCAGGGAGCATTACACGTGACCGAGTTTCAGGCGTGGCGCCTATGGCCGCCTTATGGTTGGGCACACGCAATGACCTGCCCCTCTAACTCACTTCAAGAAGGCGACTTCTCTCTGCATGGTAGCTCAGGCGGCGTTCTGCTATAATAACCGACCAGAGGATTTTAGGTAGATGGACAAACAGCCCCGAGTGGGCGCCTCAACGCCATATTCTGCGAGAACATGTTATCTGGATTGAGATTACCGGAGCGAATAGGTAGACTGGAGGAGCTGGCCAATAATCTGTGGTGGAGCTGGCACTCCCAGGCGCGTGACCTGTTCCGGGTCCTCGATTACCCGCTATGGCGCTTGGGCGGGCACAACCCGGTCAAGCTGTTACGCGAGATCAGCACCGATAAGTTAGCCGCGGCCGCTGCCGACCCCGCTTTTCTTAATCTGTATGACTCTGTGATGTCGGCTTTCGACGCTGAGATGTCAGACAATAATAGCTGGTTTGCTACTGAATATCCCAATGCCCTAGCTGGCCCCGTTGCCTACTTCTCAATGGAGTTCGCCATACATAACTCTCTGCCTATATATGCCGGCGGACTGGGAGCCTTGGCTGGCGACTTATGCAAGGAGGCATGTGACCTGGGGCTGCCCCTTGTCGGAGTTGGCTTCATGTATCCTCAAGGGTATTTCCACCAGCACATTTCTGCTGATGGCTGGCAGGAGGAGGTTTATGAGCAGCTGAGTTTCGATGAAGCACCTATTGAGCCGATCAACCCGGTCCCTCGTTCCCATTGGTGCGGCCCTCTGATCCAGGTCGAACTGGGTGACAGGTCGGTTCAAATCGGAGCGTGGCAGGTACGGTTGGGCCGGGACAATCTTTATCTGCTGTGTTGTGATATCGAGGGGAATATGCCCGAGGACAAACAGCTATGTGCTCGCCTCTATACCGCTGACCAGGAGCAGCGCATCCAGCAGGAAATCGTGCTGGGAATTGGCGGCGTGCGTGCTTTGCGGGCGCTAGGTATCGAACCATCAGTGTGGCACGCCAATGAAGGCCACAGCGCCTTCATGGTTCTGGAGCGCGTCAGGGACGAAATAGAGAGAGGCGCGACCTTCGCCGAGGCCCTCCGTAACGTACAGGCAACTACCGTTTTTACCACTCATACTCCGGTGCCTGCGGGGCACGATGTCTTTCCTGTCTCGCTTGTGGAGAAATACCTTCATGGTTATTGGGAGTCCCTGGGAATCAGCCGAGAGGCATTCCTGGAATTGGGACGACAGGATGACACAAGCGACCAGGCCTTCAACATGACTGTGCTTGCGCTCAAGACAGCCGACCATCGCAATGCTGTCAGCCAGCTTCATGGAAGGATTACCCGGAGGATGTGGCATGGACTCTGGCCTGAAGTTCAAGAAGATGAAACGCCTGTCTCTCACATTACTAACGGTATTCACGTGCCCACCTGGGTTGCTCCGGAGATGGGTCGCCTCTATGAGAAGCACTTAGGTCAGGACTTGTCAAGAAGATACGACGACACCGACCTCCGTGCGCTCGTCCTGAATATCCCCGACGAGGAACTCTGGACAGTACGTCAAGTCCTTAAACGCAAGCTCATCGACGCCATGATTGAGCGAGCACGACAGTGTTCCACCGGACGTGAATGCACGGCTCGGCAGGTGCTGGCTATGGGCGCTTTGCTCGACCCGAATGCTCTGATCATTGGGTTCAGCCGCCGTTTCACCGCATATAAGCGGCCGGGGTTGATTTTACATGACGTAGAACGTCTCAAGCCGATTGTCACTGATAGATGGCGCCCGGTGCAGATAGTCTTCGCCGGTAAGTCTCACCCGGCCGACCTTCCTTCAAAGCAACTCCTTCATGACGTATACACACTGGCCACGGATCTCGGATTCCAGGGGCGAATAGCTTTTGTCGAAGACTACGATATGCATATCGCCCACTATCTGGTCCAGGGAGTAGACGTCTGGCTGAATACACCGCGCCGCTCTCATGAAGCTTCCGGCACGAGCGGTATGAAAGCTGCGCTAAATGGTGTCCTTCATCTCAGCGTGCGAGATGGCTGGTGGTATGAAGGCTATAATGGGACTAACGGCTGGGCTATCGGTGATGAGGTTCAAGCCTGTGACCCGGTTGAGGAAGACAGGACCGATGCTGCGGCGCTCTATCGCCTTCTGGAAGAGGAAATCGTACCTCTCTACTACCGGCGAGACAGGGCCGGGGTTCCCCATGGTTGGCTGAAGATGGTCAAGGAGTCAATTGGCTCGATCGTACCTTTCTTTTGCACCCGGCGCATGCTGAAAGAATACATCGAGCAAATGTATATACCGTCGGCCGGCAAGCAACATTGACGTGGAAAAGGGCCTCGACCGAATGTTAGACATGGCATTCCCAGGGCGCTACAATAACCATGAGACTGCTGGGAGAACGTGGTTGCCCGGTTTACTCTGCTCTACGAAATGCTGATCCGGCTACAAGAGGTAACGCGTAGATGAAAAAGGTATTGGCCCTGGTCCTGGCTGGCGGAGAGGGCAAGAGACTAAGCGTGCTAGCACAGGGGCGTGCCAAGCCGGCAGTCCCCTTCGCCGGCAAGTATCGCATCATTGACTTCGCCCTCAGTAATTGTGTTAACTCCGGGATTGGCAAAGTGGCTGTTGTACCGCAATATAACCCTCGCTCGTTGGCACGCCATATCGGTGTCGGCAAACCCTGGGATCTGGATCGTATAGTCGGGGGAATCACTCTGCTTTACCCTTTTGTAAGCACCAATGGAGAGATGCACTGGTATAGAGGCACCGCCGAGGCTGTCTACCAGAACCTGCATTTCATACAGGACAGCCGTGTCGATGAGGTCCTCATCCTCTCAGGGGACCACGTTTACACGATGCATTATGAAGAGATGATTACGTCTCATCGCCAACAGGGAGTTGATATTACTATCGGCGTCACGGAGGTGCCGTGGAACGAAACCAATCGCTTCGGCATTGTGATCCTCGACGATAACGACAGGGTAATCACCTTTGAAGAAAAACCATCACCACCGAAAAGCAACCTCGCTTCCATGGGCATTTATGTCTTTAATAAGGATGTCCTTTTCGCCGTACTGGAAGACGCTCATCGCCGGGGACTACAAGATTTCGGCAGCCAGATTATACCCGATGCAATAAGCAAATACCGGATTCGTGGCTACGAGTATCGAGGCTACTGGCACGATGTCGGCACGATTGAAGCCTACTGGCAAGCCAATATGGACCTCATCATTGATTTGCCCTCGTTTAACCTCTACGAACCTGAAAGCCAGATACGCACACCTTCGGTAGACATGCCTCCGGTAAAGCTGGGACCAAGGGCCCAAATAAGCAGAAGCCTTGTCAGCAACGGCTGCATCATAAACGGCACTGTGCTTAACTCGGTGCTTTCGCCCCATGTTTACGTGGAGGAAGGAGCCCAGGTAGTAGATTCCATAGTCTTTGATGACACCGTTATTTCGAGAGATGCTGTTGTACACCGATCCATCCTTGACAAGGAGTGCTATGTGGCACCGGGATGCCGCATTGGACACGGTGATGACTACACTCCTAATAAGGATGAACCCTTGTATCTTAACTGCGGCATCACTGTAGTCGGCAAGGGCGCAAGGTTACCTCCTGAGTTGAAGGTTGGGCGCAACTGCAGAATCGATCCCCGGGTGCAGGAGAGAGATTTCTCTACCCTCGTTGTTCCCAGTGGCAGTTCCGTAAGCAGAGAACAGACCCTCAAAGCCTGATCTCAACAATGAAGATCCTGTTCATTGCCTCTGAAGTCTTCCCTCTGGTCAAAGTGGGAGGGTTGGCAGACGTTACAAGCTCCCTGGCTATGGCCCTGCAGGCCTTAGGACATCAGCCGTCTATCATTCTACCCAAATACCGCAGCATAAAGGCTCCTCTCCATGATATCCATGGTAAGAACATTGCTGTCAAATTCATGGAGCACTGTGAGCAAGTAAGCCTGAAAACGACCGTGCTACAAGGAAGGATACCGGTATACCTGGCCGAAAACGACGATTTCTTTGGGACCGAGGACATCTATCCTCATGACGAATTGGAGCGCTTCCTCCTTTTCTCGCTGAGTATCCCCGGCATCATCTCTCAGCTTGACCTTTGCCCTGATGTCATTCATTGCCACGACTGGCATACTGCGCTAACCCCGGTGTGGCTCAAGAAAGCAAAGACGACACTACCTACCGTATTCACCATCCATAATCTGGCTTATCAAGGGTCCTTTGACCAACAATTCTTCATGCGTTCCGCGCTTTCCTCTGTATGGCAAGAGTACATCCCGGTTACTGCTCCCGAGCCAGGGCTGAACTTCATGAGTCAGGGAATTCTTCTGGCAGACATTGTCACCACTGTTAGTCCAACATATGCCTCGGAGATATTGACGCCGCAACACGGTGAAGGCTTGGAGCGATTACTGGACTACCGGCGCAATGAACTTTGCGGCATAGCCAATGGCATTGATTACGATGAGTACAACCCGGCTACCGACCCTCATCTGGAAAGGAACTATGATTCCGCTACGATAGGAAGAAGAGTTGAGAACAAACTGGCCCTGCAGACAAGGAGCGCGCTGCCACAAGACTCCGACATCCCCTTATTCGGCATGGTGTCTCGTCTTGAAGAACAAAAGGGAATCGACTTGCTGCTCCAGGCTATAGACCCTTTTGTCACAGAAACAAGGGCACAGCTGGTTATCCTTGGCGAGGGAAGGCAGCATTACCATAGATTGCTTGCCGAGGCAGCCACGAAGTACCCAGACCGCCTGTCGGTGTTTATTGCTCATGACGAGCAATTGGCCCGTCTCGTCTACGGTGGCAGCGACATGTTCCTCATGCCTTCGCGCTTTGAACCCTGCGGCTTGGGGCAGCTAATAGCCATGCGATATGGCGCCATACCTGTGGTGCGACACACAGGGGGGCTTGCTGACACAGTGACGGATGTCACGCAGGACAATGGGAATGGCTTTGTATTTCGGCACTATTCGGTCCGAGAAATGCTGGACACGATCAAAAGAGCCGAGGAGAGCTTCCGTCGCCGGGCTGAATGGCAGAACCTGATGAGACACAATATGAAGCTGGATTTCTCCTGGAAAGCCTCGGCTAAAGAATACGAGAAGGCATATCTGCGCGCACGGGATGTATCTCGCACTCGCTCATCCTGATAACCTGCCGGTAAGTATTGTCCGGCCTTTGTTCGCCCCTGGCCTCAAGCTCACCCTCCTCCCGCTCCCAGCCCGATGAGCGAAAGCTCCGCGCCCGGAGTTGACCATTCCGACACTGTTCATTGACCGCCACACAGAAATACGGCACACTCTCCCTGGCAGGCAATCGGTGGTCTGTTCCGTAAAGTGGAAAATCAGTGTTCATACGTTGTATCATTTGTTGCCAGCGATCTGAGCTGAGGTGTAATCATGGCCGGTGAGAGGGCAGGCAACCGGACGCCAGCCCCAGGAGACAATCGGACTGAACAATGAAGAGCGCTGAATCAACAATTCTGATAGCGGATAGCAACCGCAGCAACCTGGGACTGCTGTCTCAGCAGTTAGGACAGGCAGGCTATGAGACACTTACCGCAGCCAGTCTGGAAGAACTGGACCAGGCTATCCAGGAGAAGGAGAGAATTGCACTTGCCCTGATTGACATCTCCGGGTTTGGCCACGATGTCTGGGGGCGTTGTGAGGAGTTGAGCAAGGCCAGGACGCCTTGCATCGTGATTTCACCCCACCGCAGCCCCACCATACAACGGGAGAGCATGGAACATGGTGCCAGCGGGCTGCTGGTCAAGCCGCTTGACTTCAAGGATTTGCTGGAGCACATACATGGAGTGCTTGGTGACTAGAATATGAGGAAACGTAGGCATGAGGGATCATCGTCATTCAGCGATGACCCTCTCTGGTATAAGGACGCAATAGTCTATGAGCTCCAGATTCGTGCCTTTTCTGACAGCCAGGCAGATGGCGTGGGGGACTTCTTAGGTCTTATAGAGAAGCTTGATTACCTCGATGATCTGGGAGTTACAGCGCTCTGGTTGCTGCCCTTTTATCCTTCGCCACTGAAGGATGACGGCTATGACATCTCCGACTACACCAGCGTCCAGCCTGTTTATGGCAATATGCACGATTTCAGGACTTTCGTCGATGAAGCGCACCGGCGCGGGCTCCGTGTCATCACGGAGCTGGTCCTTAACCATACTTCTGACCAGCACCCCTGGTTCCAGCGGGCCCGAAGGGCAGCAGCTGGAAGCCGGTGGCGCGACTTCTATGTCTGGAGTGATACGCCGGAGAAGTACCAGGAAGCCCGTATCATCTTTAAGGACTCCGAATCCTCCAACTGGACATGGGATCGTGTGGCCAGGGCATATTACTGGCACCGCTTCTACTCACACCAGCCCGACCTGAACTATGACAACCCAGCTGTTAAGCGAGCTGTCTTCAGAATTATGGATTCCTGGCTGAGGCTCGGGGTCGATGGACTCAGAGTCGATGCAGTGCCTTATCTCTACGAGCGGGAGGGCACCAATTGCGAGAACTTGCCCGAAACGCACATTTTTCTGAAGGAACTGCGCGAGCACATTGATAGCAAGTTCAAGAATCGCATGCTCCTGGCAGAGGCCAATCAATGGCCCGAAGATGCAGCTGCCTATCTTGTCAATGGCGATGAGTTCCATATGGCTTTTCATTTTCCTCTTATGCCACGTATGTTTATGGCGATCCGCATGGAGGATCGTTTCCCTATCATAGACATTATCCAGCAGACGCCGGCAATTCCCGAGACCTGTCAGTGGGCCATTTTTCTGCGCAATCACGACGAGTTAACCCTTGAGATGGTCACGGTCCAAGAACGAGACTACATGTACCGTATGTATGCTAGTGATCCTGCTGCCCGACTGAACCTCGGTATCCGCCGCCGGCTGGCACCACTCCTGAATAATGACCGCAAAAAGATTGAACTGATGAATGGTTTGCTCTTTTCCCTGCCCGGAACACCCGTGATTTACTATGGTGACGAAATCGGCATGGGAGACAACTTCTATCTCGGCGACCGTAACGGTGTGCGTACTCCGATGCAGTGGAGCCCTGATCGGAACGCGGGATTTTCTCGCGCCAATCCCCAGAGAATCTACCTGCCTCCCATCATTGACCCGGAGTATCATTATCAGTCCATCAACGTAGAGAATCAGCAGAACAATCCCGACTCCCTTCTCTGGTGGATGAAGCGCAGTATTGCCCTGAGGAAGCGATTCAAAGCTCTTGGGCGGGGAAGCCTCGAGTTTCTTCAGCCGCAGAATCGCAAGGTACTGGCCTTCCTTCGTCGCTACAAGGATGAGGTTATCCTGGTCGTGGCCAACCTTTCGCACGCCGCCCAGCAAGCTCAAATCGACCTTCCCGAACTTCAAGGAAGAGTGCCCGTTGAGCTTTTTGGACGAGCGGAGTTCACTCCCATTGCCGATGGCAAATACTACTTCACGCTCGGGCCTCATGCATTTTACTGGTTTTCTCTTGAATCAGAACTTGCCAGGCCACTTCGTCTCCGTGCCTTGCCCCCAGAGGATGTCGGGACCCTTCCTATCCTTAATGAGACAGAAGAGAGGCTATTCAGAAAAGAGAATTGGTTTGTCCTGGAAGCAGTTTTGCTGGATTACATAAGGGGCCGTCGCTGGTTCCGCGGCAAAGCACGAGAATCCTGGGGAGCGGACATTCTGGACGTCGTCCCGGTACCTTTTGTAACTTCGATCGCCTACGTCGTCTTGATAGAGGTTGAGTACACAGACGGCGTACCGGAGACCTATGTGCTTCCACTTACTGCTGCCCCTGTCGAACAGAGGGAACAGCTCCAGAGCGAATATCCCCAGGCCCTTGTTGCCCATCTAAAGCCCCGGGGCAAGGGCAACAAGCGCGAAAAGCTACTCCTCGATGCCCTGTTAGACAAGGGTTTCTGTAGCTATCTACTGCGGGCCATCGCCCGGCGGCGGGTTTTCAAGGGCGAGGCAGGCGAGATCTCCGCTTCACGAACCAGGGCCTTTCGAACCGCTCCTGCCTCAGCAAAAACTTCCTTAGAGCCCACCCCGATCAAAGCAGAGCAGAGTAATACGTCAATAGCGTACGGCGATGGGCTAGTTCTTAAGCTCTTTCGGCGAATCGAGGACGGGGTAAATCCCGATGTGGAGATGGGACGCTTTCTCACTGAGAAGATGCCGTTTCCCTTCGTGTCCCCTCTGGCTGGCACCATCGAGTACCGCACGAAGAGGGGAAAACCCGCAAGCCTGGCAGTCCTCCACGTATTCGTGCCTAACGAGGGAGATGCCTGGCAATATGCCGTGGACTCCCTGAACCAGTACTTCCAACATGTGCTGGAACATCCTACAGTACAGGTGCCACCCATCTCTCAGAAACACCTGCTATCCCTGCTCAAGGAGCCGCCTGCACTGGCCCTGGAGACCATCGGTCCCTATCTCCTTTCGGCACAACTCCTGGGAAATCGCACTGCTGAACTCCATGTAGCATTAGCCTCAGTACCCGAAGACCCGGACTTTGTCCCGGAGCCATTCTCTCTCATCTACCAAAACTCGCTCTACCATGCTATGAGGAGTTCCGCTACCCGGACATTGCAGCTACTGCGTGAGCAGTTTGAAGAACTCCCGCATGAGCTCAAGGAAGATGCTCAACAGGTTCTAGACTCGGAGGAGAGCATCATGAACCGCTTTCGCTTGCTTCGTAATCGAAGGTTTTCGACGTCACGAATACGTTGCCACGGCGATTATCATTTGGGAAAGGTGCTCTACACCGGTAAGGATTTCATCATTATTGACTTTGAGGGTGAACCGTCACGCTCTTTGAGCGAGCGACGAATCAAACGGTCACCTCTGGTGGATGTTGCAGGCATGATACGTTCGTTCCACCATGCAACCCACAGCACTCTACTCCACCAGGCCTCGCTGGGACTTAGACCGGAAGACGTGCCTGCGCTGCAACATTGGGCGCAATTCTGGTACGTCTGGGTGTCGTCATCTTTTCTTATGTCCTATCTGAACGGCGTTGAAAAGGCCCGGTTGCTTCCCGATGATGCAGAACAAATGAGGATTCTCCTGGATGCCTACATCCTGGAAAGGGCTATACACGAAATCGGCTATGCGCTTGCTGACCGGCCGGACTTGCTGAAGGTGGCGCTTCAAGGCATATTACAGCTGATAGGGATGGAGACTTAGCATCGGATGATCGATAAATTCCCCGGTACGCCGGAGTAACCGGCATGCCGGGTTGGGTAACGCAATTCCTATAGGAGCTACTATCCTGAAATGACACAGGGAAAAGGCAGAAGGAAAGGGTCATCTGCGAATGGCAAGATTACTGCTCAGCCCGTGCGCCATGACGTAAGCATGCTCAGTGATGACGACCTCTCTCTCTTCAATGAAGGGTCTCATCATCGGCTTCACGAGAAGCTTGGAGCCCATCCCATAGCCGTGGACGGAGTCCGGGGAATCTACTTTGCCGTGTGGGCACCTAACGCCGAGCACGTCTCTGTCATGGGTGAGTTCAACGGCTGGAATAAGTCAAGCCATCCACTTTGCCCGAAGGGCCAGTCCGGTATCTGGGAGGGATTCATCCCTGACGTGAGCACGGGTGCAATCTACAAATATTATCTGGTCTCTCATCACCGTGGCTGTCGCGCCGAGAAAGCCGACCCATTCGCCTTCTACGCTGAAACGCCGCCCAAGACAGCCTCCATTGTCTGGGACCTGGAGTATGACTGGAGAGACACAGCATGGATGGCAAAACGAGGTGCTCACAATGCCTTTGATGCCCCCATCTCCATCTACGAGGTACATCTGGGCTCCTGGCAGAGGATGCTCGACGAGGGGAATCGTTTCCTCAGCTACCGTGAACTGGCTCCCAGGTTAGCTGCCTACGTGAGGCAACTGGGATTCACCCATGTTGAGTTTCTACCGCTAACGGAGCACCCGTTCTACGGCTCCTGGGGGTATCAGGCGACAGGTTACTTTGCCCCGACGAGCCGCTACGGTACGCCTCAGGATTTCATGTACCTGGTTGACTATTTACACCAGCATGACATAGGTGTAATTCTCGACTGGGTACCTTCGCATTTCCCTGACGATGAACACGGACTCCGGTATTTCGATGGAACACATCTCTACGAACACGGTGATCCGAGACAGGGCATTCATCCCGATTGGAACAGTCTTATCTTCAACTACGGTCGACACGAGGTGCGAAGCTTCCTCCTCAGCAGCGCACTATTCTGGCTGGACAGGTACCACGTCGATGGCCTGCGTGTGGATGCGGTGACCTCCATGCTTTATCTGGACTACGGCCGCAAAGAGGGCGAGTGGCTGCCCAACAAGTACGGAGGGCGCGAGAACCTGGATGCTGTCGCTTTCTTGCGCCGCCTTAATCAAGCGGTCTACCGAGAGAACCCTGACACGCAGACTATTGCCGAAGAATCCACCGCCTGGCCCATGGTGTCCCGTCCGACGTACCTCGGAGGACTGGGGTTTGGCCTGAAGTGGGACATGGGCTGGATGCACGATACTCTTGAGTACATGACCAGGAATCCTATCTATCGGAAATACCACCATAATAACCTGACTTTCCGCATGATCTATGCCTTCTTTGAAAACTTCGTTCTGCCGCTGTCTCACGATGAAGTTGTACATGGCAAGGGTTCGCTCTTAGGGAAGATGCCGGGCGACGATTGGCAGAAGTTCGCCAACTTGAGACTCCTTCTGGGCTATACGTATGCCCAACCCGGGAAAAAGCTCCTCTTTATGGGAGGGGAGTTCGGGCAATGGCGAGAGTGGGCTCATGATGAGAGCCTGGAATGGCACCTTCTTAACTACCTGCCACATTCGGGTCTCAAACACTGGGTTGAAGACCTGAACCGGTTTTATCGAGCACAGCCGGCCCTCTATGAGTTGGACTTCGACCCGGCCGGCTTTGAATGGATCGACTGCAGTGACGTTGAGCACAGTGTGGTCAGTCTCATGCGCAAGGGGAATTCACGAGATGACCTTCTTGTCGTCGCCTGTAATTTCACCCCCGTGACCCACTTCAACTACCGGATCGGAGTACCGAAGCCGGGGTTCTGGAGAGAGCTGTTAAACAGCGACGCCACTGAATACGGAGGCAGCGGTCAAGGCAATCTGGGGGGCGTGGAAGCAGCGCCGAGTCCCTTGCATGGTCACCCTTATTCCCTGGCCGTCACTCTGCCACCCCTGGCTATCTTGTTCTTTAAGAGCGAAGCGCACCGATCACGAGCTTTGACGGAACAGGTCGCAATCGGCGGTAGCGCTGATCCTGAAACCTGGCTCGTAGATAGAAGGCAATAACGATGTTCCTGAGGTCGGGATAATATGAGGTTTCCCAGAGCGAGCGGAATATTGCTGCATCCAACTTCACTCCCGGGCAGATTTGGAATAGGAGATCTGGGGAGTGCTGCTTACCGTTTCGCTGATTTCCTGGCCAGCACGGGCCAACGCCTGTGGCAGATGCTTCCCATTGGTCCCACCGGCTACGGCAATTCTCCGTATCAGTGTCTCTCAGTATTCGCAGGTAATCCGCTGTTCATAAGCCTGGAGAGGCTGGCCGAGGACGGGTTCCTGGAGCCCTCTGATCTGGAGGATGCGCCCTCCTTCCCTGACGGCAGCGTTGACTATGACGTGGTAACCAGGTTCAAGTCACCCCTGCTGCAAAAGTCTTTCGAGGCGTTCACAGAGAAGGCCGGGGCGGCAGAGCGGGACCGCTTCGAAACCTTCTGCCAGCGAACCGCTTCCTGGCTGGATACCTATTCGCTATTCATGGCATTCAAGGAGAGCCGTGGGTTGTCGGCCTGGCACACCTGGGAAGACGATGTCAGGAGACGTGAACCAGAAGCTCTGAGATTCTGGAGCAAGAAGCTGAATCATGAAATCCGGTGCCACAAGTATCAGCAATACCAGTTCTTCAAACAGTGGTCCGAGCTCAAGCAATACTGCAATAGACGAGGGATAAGACTCATCGGCGATATGCCCATATTCGTTGCCCCTGATAGCGCCGAGGTCTGGTCACGTCCTGAGTTGTTCCATTTGGACGCCGCTGGAAGGCCGACGGTTGTGGCCGGAGTGCCGCCCGACTATTTCAGCAGGACGGGGCAGTTATGGGGAAATCCCCTCTACCGCTGGGATGTAATGGCGGTGCATGGCTATGAGTGGTGGATCGACCGCTTCCGGGCGAGACGTGCCCTGCTTGACATCATCAGAGTGGACCATTTCCGCGGCTTCGAGAAATACTGGGAGGTTCCGGGCACGGAAGTGACAGCCATGAATGGGCGGTGGGTCCCGGGACCCGGCGTTGATCTCTTTAGAGCCGTGCACCGGGCACTGGGCGACATGCCCATTATTGCCGAGGACTTAGGGGTAATCACACCGGAAGTGGACGCGCTTAGAGATGAGCTCGGCTTTCCGGGGATGCGGCTCCTCCAGATTGCCTTTGGCCGTGATCCCAAAGCTGATGAGTACAAGCCCCACAACTACCCGCGAAACTGCGTGGTGTACACCGGCACCCACGACAACAATACAACCGTTGGTTGGTTCAGGGATACTTCGAGAGAAGATACCACTCAGAGCAGGGAGGAGAAAGACAGGGAAAGGGAGGCTGCTCTCAAGTATCTGGGCAGGGACGGGCAAGAGATCAACTGGGATTTCATTCGTCTGGCTTTGATGTCGGTCGCCGATACGGCCATCATCCCTCTGCAGGATGTCCTAGGATTGGGCAGCGAAGCCAGGATGAATCTTCCGGGTACGGCGCAGGGCAACTGGCGCTGGCGTTTCACCTTTGATATGCTCACGGACGAAATCGAAGAGAGGCTCAAACAACTGACGATTATCTACGACAGGGAAACGGCCTGACTGCTGTCGGGGCTGAACATAGCAACGGAAACTGCTCCAGCGGCAGCGCTACGCCTGCTCTCTGTTTGAGCATCGAGGCGAACTCGACAACCTCGCAGCCCTTATTTCCCCTGTGAGCCCACGGCCGGGCACAGAGCCATGACTAGTCTGCATCCGATCTGGCAGCCGTCAGCGCTACATACACCACCGGTGGTTTTCTCGATGTATCCCGCTTGAGCGTAAATGTCTCCGGATATCTCTTGATGAGAGACTGCAATCGCTGGTGACCATAAGTACGCGGATCAAATGCCGGATCCAGTTGGCGCAGAACGTGGCCCAGCGCCGCCAGATGTAGCCATTCCTCTTCTTTGGCAGCCAGATTGAACCCTTCGAGAAGAAGGTTTAGAGGGTCAGACACATCGGGCTTCTCTTCCTTCGCTGTCTGCTTTCTTACCACCCTGGGTGCAGTTAGATTCTCACAGTAGATGAACTGGTTGCAGGCGTTGATGAAAGCTTCCGGAGTTTTCTTCTCCCCCACCCCAATCACGAGAAGACCTTCCTCTCTTACTCTTGTTGCCAGTCGTGTGTAGTCACTGTCGCTAGCAACAATACACAAGCCGCCAACATCGTGACTGTGCAGCAGATCCATGGCGTCGATTATCATCGCACTATCCGTAGAGTTCTTGCCCACTGTATACCTGAACTGCTGCATGGGCTGAATTGCATGCTTATGAAGCGAGTTCTTCCAGCTATTCATGCTTGTAGTCGTCCAATCTCCGTATATCCGCTTGACCGTTATCAGCCCCACTTTGCTGACCTCTGCCAGGATTTGAGGAAGAAGAGACGCTTGAGCATTGTCACCGTCGATCAGTACTGCAAACCTCAGTTGTTCAGATTGTTCGTTCATTCTACACCTCTTTGGTTATCGGTTGACGCCAGACCATACAGAGATAGAGTCTGTGTCGTTTCTCAAGTTCTTTAACCACGTATTTACGGAATTCTACTCCGTATATACGTCAAATAACAAGCGCAGCAAGATGGCAAACCGTGCAGTCTTCCTGGTCGTTCTTAGGCACCGACCAACAAATCCGATTCCGCCTTTGATCATCTCGCTCAGAGGACACCGACGGGCGAAGAGCTGAAATTGCCAGACCGCTTAGTAACGTTTCTAAATCCCGCCGTGGCGCTGTTCCGGGTCTACGTCTACCTCAGGTGTTACGGATGGTAAAATGAACAATCCGCTGAACTGTGACGCACTAACCAAGACAGGCAATTGTTCCTCCTTAACTCATGTCAGAAGGTGGCCAAGCTGAAGTCACATCACATAGGGAACTCAAGTACAAACTCCGTATGCGAAGATGTCAATGCTAATGAGGAGTACCTCTCTGGTTGCTCAGGGTTGCAGAGTTACAGGCTCCTATGGATTCAGATACCAAACAAGCATGGCCTCATGAGCCACTCGTGGTTCACTGTACGCAAAGCGGTCAATCTCACCTAGCAAGCAACCCTGCCGAACATAGAAACGGCAGGCTGGCACATTCACATTTTGGGTCTCCACTTTCAGATACTTGCAGTTCCTTTCCTTGGACCATTTGGCTGCTTCGCCAAATAGTGCCGTCCCTATCCCAGAACGACGGTGATCGGGGCGTACTCTAATGTCCCATAGAACTGCTACGTCCTCTCTATCGCGTAGCATATGAAGTTCAGGAGTGTGGAAAGCGACAGTTGCTCCACCGACTGGAATACTCCCCTCACGAGCGAGGAACACGACCCAATTGGAGGTATCGAATCTCTCAAGCCAGCGTATCGGCCCTTCGCCTTTAGTCTCATCGTAATCCTTTATGTAGGGTGGAATCACTGCTTCCTCGTGGAGAACGATACCTCCGAGGCCGTCATTGAGCAAGTCAATAGTCAGCTTGGACTTGACCTCAAAGCTGATAGGTACCGCTGAGTATGCGGTTAACGATTCCGTGTTTACGGGCAGGGTTACTATCTCCATGTGAATCCTACTCCTGGTCTCTATTGAGAGGAAAGCAGGAGTATTATATCGCCTGTTCGGTTGGCTAATGAAGCAGAAAAGGAATCTTTTACTTCTAAGGCAACAAACCGCTAAATAGTGTGATCACGATAGAAAGGCTGGGTATTATGACCGATACACAACCTTCTAGAAGTCATAAGGCTTCTATCGTTATGCCTTCCCAATCCTGAACATCTTAGTCCCACACACGGAGCATGTCCCCTGAGTCGCCGGTCTCCCGTTCTTCATGATTACTGTCTTGGGATCTTTTATTTCTCTCTTAGCACGACACTTTAGGCAGTATGCTTGCACTGATTCACCTCTCTCTTGCTTGCGGAATAGGTCATCCACTCTGACATTCGTCGCCTGAAGTCCTCTAGGTCCCCTTTCCAAGTCGAACTCGACGCTGTTGCCCTCTTTCAGCGCATCAAAATCCTCTCCAGCCAAAGCGGAGCGGTGGAAAAAGACGTCCTTGTTATCTTCAGCGACAATGAAGCCAAAACCTCTTCCCCAGATGAGCTTCCTTATCTTCCCTTTCATGCGCCTATCCTCCTTTTTGTTTAAGCCTATACTAGCTGCTCCTGTAATGTCAATTGCCCGCGCTAGTTGCACTTGTTGGCTTTTCGTCAAATCGTTATTGAGAATCTGGGAGACCTTGGATAAGAGATTCTCCAGACGATGTGCGCACGCAAATCTGCCAGTGATTTACAGCGCAGCATTGACAATATAATATTATAATGCTATTATTATAGTAAATATATAATAACTCTATACAAAGTAGATGCCAACACTACCGGAATTAAGAATAGATCGGAGTATTAGCCAAAGGGAATTGTCTAAGAAAACGGGCATTGCGACGAGCACTATAAGCCGCCTGGAGAATGGCGTGCAAAAACCTAATTTCCGAACTATTCACAGAATAGCCGATGCGTTAGGCGTGGAGCCAGCAGAGGTAGAATTCATAGGCTTAGGGAGGATTACTATGCAATATGATGACACGATTATTTGCATCAGGAACAGACGCTATATGATAGCTGCGAACATGACGGTCAAAGAATATCTTGGGTCTGATATTCATAAATTAAGTCAATATCAAAGGGATAGATTGACCCGTATAATAGCCAAGAAATTGAAGGATAATTATCTCAACCTACGAGAGCTCCGAAGGACTAGTTTCAAACCACTTGAGATTGCTGAAGAAGCCTACGAAAAGACCCGTGAAGAGTTAGAGACTGAAGGGATTATCGAGTCCCACAAAATAAACATTGGAGACTTTATTAGTAGAGTAAAACAGGGTACATGGTAAAATGAATGACTTAACTTCGTATCCAAGACTACACACTCGCAGAATTCATGCTTACGCGGCTAGCTTTGGTGATGATCTGGCAAATGACCTTATACTAGCGAATACTCAAGAAGGTGATTTGTGCCTTGACCCGTTCAGCGGGGCAGCTACAACACTAATACAAGCACGACTATTAGGGCGGTCAGTAATTGGTATTGATATCGACCCTATTGCAACTCTTATAGGCAAAGTAAGTACGACAACATATTATGACGATGAAATTAAAGATCTATATGATTCTGTGTCGAAGAAAATAAACCAAACTATACCAATAATGTCTGAGATGATACTCAGTAATTATGAGTGTGAAGCCGGTTGTCGAATTTCAATAAATGGACTCTCCGCATCGGTACCTCAAAATGAGAAGCTACAATTTTGGTTCGCCTCACTTCAGCGTTTAATACTGGCCATGTTGGTTGCAATTTCTAAAAGCTATGACAATCCAAATCATAGAAACCTTATTGACCTGGCAATATCCTCTGCAATTATTCACAAGTGGCCGGCTACAATTAGCCAGGCAAGAGATATCGACCATTCCCGCCCACATAGGGTTCTCCGTGACAATCTGACGCTTACCTCACAAATAGGAATATTCGATAATGCACTAAGGTGCGTAATGCGAACTCTTAATAAGATCAACAGGTTTGCCAAAAAAGGTGATTATATTTGTAAAGCAATTGAAGGCGATGCAGTAGAAGTTGTAAACCAGATGGAACCGAATACGGTCGATTATGTGCTCGCATCCCCGCCGTATTTCAATGCTATTGACTACCCACGAGCGCATAAATTCTCACAATGGTGGCTGTGGCCGCATCGCAACCAACTTGCTTCTGAGCTATATGTAGGACTTAGACCTCACGGGAAAGAGGATGATTATATCGAGCACTGTATGTCTATCATTCCACGCTATATGAATGAAATAGCGCCACTAAGGACAGTTTCCTCACCGACTCATTCGGCTTTATGTCGTTATATAATGGATATTGACGCTATTATCAAGAGTCTATCAAACGTCCTAAAACCAAGAACCCGGCTTACATTTGTTCTGGCAAATAATCGAATTCAGGATATCCGGATACCCGTCGTTGACATCATATGTGAACTATTGCGAATTAACAAATTTCAGGCAATAACCTCAAAAAAACGTTCTATTCAACATAATAGACGACGCTACCCATTTGGTCTACGTGGATTCAAGGGACTCATGGAGTCTGAGTATGTGATAAATGCGAGAAAAATTACCTGATTGCATCGAGAGCTATATTTTGAAGTTGTACTACCCAGTTTCTGAATGTGCTGCTACCATCTTTTCCCCGACTGGCAAGTAGTGTAACCGGGTTAATTCCAGGGGCTCCTAAATTTCTGCTTACCTGTACATATGCTAGTCGTGTTCGTTTCCACGGATGCACAATGTAGTTACGAACTACTTTGAGGTCATCAACCGGGGAGACACGGCTTAATGCTAATTGTAATTGGCGAAAATTTTGGGCCCCAAGATTTTGTGCTATTGTCACCGCAAATCTTGGTATATGCCATGGAGGTGGTCTTCCTTGTGTCTCATTGTCCACTACCTGCTTAATATCATTTAGACTGGTTACAACCGCCCCAGGCCCGAGTACTGTTCCCGTGATAGTTCGGCATCCTCCAAGTGCCGAAGTTATAACCAATTCCCTACAGAATTCCCCCCAGAGGAGCTGTAACCTTACTAGCATGAATGCCCCCGCATCCTTATGAATATCAGGGCACAAATATTCATTATTTGGGTCCAGTGGTAAAGGAGCATCGTATTTAACTACCAATTGATTGGTACGTGCTACAAAGTGAGAATATAATTGATGGAGTCCCTGCATAGCCATTTTAGATGGCCTCAGGCATTAGAGCTTCGTATAGTTTAACAAACCGAATTCTCCGACTACGTATCCGCTGAGTAGTGCCAGCCGATGTCATCTTAAACGCGGCGAATCTTGGATGAACTTCTCTTTCATCTGTATCCAGTACGTCAGCTAGAATTGCTAGGTTTGACTTAGCCATATTCAAATCGCTTAGAGCCCTTTCATCCCTATGTGGCATATCTTCAGCCATATCTCCAACTGGGATGCCGACGCGTGCATGGGCTACGGCAGCAAAAAACATCAAAAATTGGGCTGCTCGGGTTAAGGATGTCTCCAATATCTCTGATAGATTGGTGATTACATAATCCAGAACTTCATCTACCTTAGTTGATGTATCTGGTGGGACGGATTGGTCATACTTCTTGTAAAGTCTTTCTGTTGCTGGTTGGCCACCATCAGTAACACCCTCCAATATGATGCCATATAGCTGCGCCATTAACTCGTCATCAGCCATGCGCACCCTAGCTCTTAGACCAATGATTTTGTAGTCATCCCACAACATTGCCCACCGCCTAGATGCAGCTTCTACAACCCACCTGAAGTCCCCAGTGTATTTCGCATGTCTCAACTCTTGTGGATTTACTGTTAGTCCGTATGAGTTGATACGCTTAAACACATCTATTACAGCAGCGTTACTCGCATTGAACAGCTGAACTGTACCAATTTTATAGGAGAGAAAAGCCTGTTGTTGCTCCTCATCTAAGTCTTGGTACCGCAGTCCTCTTAATTCCTCAGCACGACTACTCAGGGCAAATTGATTGTCAGCAAATTCATGTATTGTGCGAAGTCGTTGCTGCCCATCTACAACTTCACGAACACTTTGTCTGGTTCTTAGATTTACTTTGGTTCTTATATATATATTCGGCACAGGTCTACCTCGCAAAATAGTATCTATAAAATACGTCTTAGCTTGAGGGGCCCACACAGGTCTCCGTTGAAAATCAGGGTTGAGCAATAACTTCTTCTGGTCAATCCACTCTATGATATCTGAAATAGGATACTGTTCTAGCATCAAGCACCTCCTAGTCACAAATCCTTCTGCAGTACTAAAAAGGTAGACATCCAAAATAGTCTACGGCACAACAATACTATAATACAAGAATTGAGTAGTTTTCAACATTCTTACCATGTTTAACTGTTTAATTTCTACCGTGACCTACGATGTAAATGCTTAGGCAAGCCCAACAAAGTGACGGATTGTGCACTTCTCCAGTCACGTTAAGCGCTGATTAGTAAATTCAATCTCGCTCAGGCTTAACTCCTTTTCCCCTCTTTAAGGCTTAAGAAGTCGGAGTTATACCCCTCGATGAGGCCGGCATCAGCAAAGCTGAAGTACCTGTTGTCGCCTATTATAATGTGGTCTAAGACCTTAATCTGCATGATACTGCCGGCGAAGACCAAATCCTGTGTTATCTGCTTATCGTTATCACTGGGTTGCGGATTCCCTGCCGGGTGGTTGTGAACGAAGATCAGGGCCGCAGCATGATGTTTGACGGCACTCTGGATGATCTCGCGAGGATAAACAG
>JAUWQY010000055.1 GCA_030610855.1 Dehalococcoidia bacterium | reverse complement strand
ACTTCAAAGCTGTCCGCTACGGTTGTCAACGTGTTGTCAAGGCTGCCGGTCTCCTCACCGACCTTCACCATCTGCGTCATCAAGGGCAGGAAGAGCTTTCTCTTTGCCATTGGCCCGGACAATCCCTCGCCTCTGATCAACTCCTGCTGAACTCCGGTCAAACTCTCGGTCATGGCCTTGTTGGTGCTGCCGTGAATCGTCATAGAGAGGACTTCCGGCAAAGGCAAGCCAACCCTCAATAACAATGCCATAGTCCGGCAGCAGCGGGAAAGCTCACTGAGGTGGACAATGCGCCCGATTACAGGAAAACCGAGCATTGCCTTATCCCATCGGTATTTCCCGGCTGGGGTTTTGATATAGGCATAGCCTATGCCGACAGCCGCCACAAACACGAGCAGAGCGTAAACCCCGTACTGGCTAGCCCAATCAGCAATAGCGATAAGCATTCTGGTGACCAATGGCAACTCAACCTCGAATTGACTATACAGCTCGGTGAAAGTGGGCAAAACGAAGGTGACCAATACCCCCACGACGACAACAGCGACGATGACGACGATAAAGGGATAGGTCAAAGCGCCTTTTACCTTTTTCTCGGTGGTGACTCCCTTCTCCATATGCTCGGCCATTTGCCTCAGCACCACTTCCAGGTTACCGCCCTGTTCCCCGGCGGCTATTGTCCGGTGGTACATCTCAGAGAAAGCGTGAGGGTGCTTGCTGAGAGATGCCGACAGTGAACTACCGCTGCGAATATCAGAGGCGACCTCACCAACTATTCTCCTCAGGGTTTGATTGTCTATCTGTTCCTGTAACAAGTCTAAAGAAGTAACGATATCTGTGCCGGCTTCGAGGAGCAGTGCCAGCTGGCGGGAGAACATTATTATTTCCGTCGGCTTAATGCGGTGGAACCTGGCCAGCAGTTTTTCCTTATTAATGAGGGGAACCACCGACTTCAGGCTAATCACCTTATAGCCGCCATAGGCCAGCAGTTCGTTGGCTGCGTCCTCGTTGCTAGCGGAGACCTTGCCCCTCACTAATTTCCTGTCTTCAGTATAAGCCGTATAAGCAAAATCCATATTACAACCTCCAGGCAGCTATGCTGCAGTGTAGGCATTATGCAGTATCTCAGAGGGCGTGGTAATGCCTTCCTTCACCTTGTGCATACCATCGTTCATTATAGAGGTCATACCGTCTTCAAATGCCTGCGCCCGGATAGCACCGCTGCTGGCCCGGTTACAAACCATCGTTCCTATCTGGTCGGTCACAGTTAGAATCTCAAAGATTCCCGTTCGTCCACGGTAACCGGAGTAGGCGCAGGACTTACAGCCGGTACCGTAGAGGAATTTCGTCTGCCTCTCCCCCATCTCTTTTTCATAGGCCATCTGCTCCACCGTGGGAGCCTCGATAAAATGACTGCAATCAGGGCAAACCCGGCGCACCATCCGCTGAGCGATAACGCCGATAACCGCCGAAGCTATCAGGAAGGGTTCCACCTTCAGGTCATGCAGACGGGAGAGCACACCGCCGACATCGTTAGCATGGATGGAAGATAGCAACAGGTGCCCGGTTAAGGCTGCCTGGGTAGCTATGTTGGCCGTCTCTGAATCGCGTATCTCACCGACCAGTATCACGTCGGGGTCAAGACGCAGTATGGACCTCAAGCCGCTGGCAAAGGTAATGCCGGCCTGGTTGTTTACCTGAATCTGGTTGATATCCTTAAACCGGTACTCGGCAGGGTCTTCAATAGTAATGATGTTTCTCCCCAGTGTATCAAGAGAGTTGATGGAGGCATAAAGGGTAGTAGTTTTGCCGGCTCCCGTCGGACCGCTCACCAGAAGCATGCCATAGGGAATCTTGAGCAAAGCTTCAACCTTGGCCAGGCTCTCCGGTCCCAGGCCAAGCTGTGACAAGCCCAGGGTAGCCATCGACTTGTCCAGAAGACGCAGGACCGCCGTCTCGCCCTGGACGGTAGGAGCGGTGGCGACTCTGATATCTATCTCTCGTCCCTTCGCCTCGGCAGAGAACTGACCGTCCTGAGGACGAAAATGGTCGGCGATATTCAATCCGCTCAGGATTTTGATTCGCGAAATAAGTGCTCGATGTACGCTGACGGGTAAAGACATCATATCGTGAAGGGTGCCGTCTATACGGTAGCGCACTCTCACCCTATCTTCCTCCGGCTCAATATGAATATCGGACGACCGGGCCTTGACCGCCTCCTCAATTATGAGGTTAAGGGCCTGAACGAGAGGTGTATCGGTAGCAGCGGTGAGGGCTATCTTCTCGTCACTTGCTTCAGCCGGAATGGAGACGCGCGAAATCTGCCTCTCGATCTCGCCATAGCCCTTGTAATTGAGGTCGATGGCGTCCCTGACTTCCCTGGCACCGGCAGCTAGAGGCCTGATCCTCATTCGACTGTGGGCTGACAAGGCCTCCAGGCCAAAGATATCCGTCGGGTCAGCCATAGCCACTTCCAGTGTTTTGCCGGCTATCGTGAGAGGTATGGCGCTATACTTTCTGGCTATCACCTCAGGAATCAACTGCAGTGCCTCAGGCTGGGGCGTTAGCTTTACAGACTTAACCCGCGGCTTCTGCAATTCAGGTGGCTTTTCCTCCGGCCGGTGCAGCCTCTCTTCAGCCTCAGCCACAGGTTTGGAAACCGGTTTCGGGCCCAACTCAAACACTCTTATCCGCTGGTGCCGGGCGAATTTCCTTGCTTCCGGGCTAATCGCTGGCGATACAACGATGACCTTGCCGTCGGTTTCGGCATCGTAGGCTTTGGTATCAAATAAGGTCACCTGTTCCAGGCTTACTTCTTTCTCCCCGTTCAGGAAATCTATGCCCAGGACATGACCAACCTGGCCCGTGTTGGTATGAGCCAGTATGTCAAAGGTGTATTCAACCCCGGACCTCCCTTGAATTGTGGCTTTCTCCTGCACGTTATAGCCAAGATCGACTAACGCCTCGACCAGCTGTTCCTTCGTCTCAAACTTGAGTGGGTCCCGGTGTTTAACTGGCTGTGCAGGTCTTGAGGTCAATAGCTTCTCAACCAGCTCTCCATCAATAACCTTTATTCGCTGCTTGCGAGCCAAAAGCTTCGCTTCTTCACTGAGTTGAGGGGCGGCAATGAGAACCCTGTCGATGATGCCGCAATCGTAGGCCTGGTTGGCGAATTGATAGATGGTCTCCACCTCCATCTTCCTGTCACCAGCAGAAGTGACGCAGACGGCAAGAACGTAGCTGTTAAAACCATCATCTATTTGAGCCAGCATATCAAAGGTATGCGCAATGCCTGACTTCCCGACGACGTCGGCCCCTTCGGTTACCTCATATCCCTTCGCTTGCAGATATTGTTTTATGCGGGTCTTTAGCTTGGGACTGATTTCTGTCTGCTGTACCATAGCGCCCACTCCTGACGATCGATTCAAAGTGTAGTTCTGCATCTGGCTAATGTCAAGGCTGCTAACAATGTCGTTCTTCACCGGGATCACCTGTAATCATATACTATTGTAATGATGCTGAACGTTGTCGCCAAAGACCTGTAGGGCCACCTGGATGCTACCGTCCTTGTCGAGATTACATCGTCCCGATAAATCGGGACTCGCAATACGCGGTTTTGTTCGACCTGTCACCTCCAAATCTCTACGATTGCTCCCATTACGAAGCACAGCCACCCAACAAACCGGGCGACTACACGTGTCAATTGTATAGTGTGATCCCAGTCTGCTGTCAATAGGCCTTCAGTACTGGTAGTGTAGTTCCAGCGGGAGGCAGGCAGTGTTAGGACTCATGCCGATGGCTATGAGGCTTGCCTGGACTCGGGAGGGATCATGGATCTCTCTTCCGGGGAAATCCAGCCACTGCGCAGGGCGAGAGCAACGGCGTGGGCTCTATCATTGGCGTTCAGCTTGCGAAGGATAGCGCTCACGTGGTTCTTGATCGTTTGTTCGCTGATTTTCAGAATGTAGGCGATTTCTTTATTTGAGTTGCCCTCGGCAACGTAGGTGAGAATCTGCGTTTCCCTGTTGGTGAGGGGGGCCGCTATGCCTTCCATGGTTCTCTTGAGACCTCGAAACTGGTTCAGTACCTGCTTAGCAACCATGGGTCGGGTCATCACGCTTTCATTGATGGGATATTCGCCGGCACGCGCCCGTCTTATAGTGCCGGCCAGTTCTTCGGTACCGGTGTTCTTGTTGAGGCAGGCCACGGC
>JAUWQY010000063.1 GCA_030610855.1 Dehalococcoidia bacterium | reverse complement strand
TCATAGCCAGCAGTAGTGGCATCGAGGTCATTCATCAGACGGTGATTGCCTTCCAGATTGTTTCTCACGGCATGCAGATCATACCAATCCCGTATTTCGAGGTTCCTGTCGAGGTTCCAGGAAGGTAGCGGAACACAGCCTACCATCCCAGCAGTCAAGGCTGCCAGAACCAAGATGATGCCAACTCTTTTCACGTTATTGTGTGATTGTACCCTCAGCATACATAAATCTACCTGACCATCTAAGCTCCGGCTGTGTTAAGAAGCGGACTGCCAGCTCAGGAAGGGATAGGTCTCGCCGTCAACTATATTCCAGGTGAAGGTGGGGTTGGTTACGGCGGGAGCAACTGCGACTATATCCCATCCCGAGCCAGCGAAGGTGGCTATGTCCATCATGTCCACGGTAGTCTTACCTATCCCGCCGTGACTCAGGTCTTTCCCCGAGGTTGCGATGTCCCAGAAAGAATCGGTCACTTCGCCCCGGTCAAGCCAACCTATTAGACCACCGACATTCTCATGGCCGACCACCTCGCCAATGGAATAACACTCACTCACATATCCTGACCAGCTATGCGCAGACCAACCAACCCTGCCCACCAGACCGCCTACATACCGATAGCCGATCACGTTGCTGCTGGCATAGGAATTGCTTACAGTTCCGTCCCGATTCCATCCCACCAGGCCGCCAATACATTCCTTCCCATTCACGCTGCCTATCGAATAGGAGTTCCTTACGATACCCAGAGCCAGGTATCCCACCAGACCGCCAACAAACTCGTTGCTAGTCACGCTGCCTGTGGAGTACGAACTGCTCACGGTCCCCAGAAGTTTGTCTCCCACGAGGCCGCCAACAGACGAATCGCCGGTCACGTTACCAGCGGCATGAGAGTTGCTCACGTAGCCTGCACTAGACCCCACCAGACCGCCAACACACTCGCCGCCGATCACGTTACCGGTGGCATAGGAGTTGCTGACAGTCCCCGGAGCGTTATATCCCGCCGAATCGCCAATACGCTTCTTAATAGGGAGGATTCCCACCAGGCCGCCGGCATAGTCGCCGCCGGTTACGCTGCAGGTCGAATAGCAGTTGCTCAAAGCTCCAACATTCACACCCGTCAGGCCACCGACTGCGTCATCGCCAGTCACGCTGCCGCTGGAATAGGAGTTGTTGAGGGTGCCCCAATTATCTCCCGCCAGACCACCAACCACCCTCTCGCCAGTCACATTGACGCCGACTACCCCGACATTTTCGCTGAGGCCTCCCTCATCAACCACGCCGAAAAGCCCGACATACTCCTCGTCAGGGCGGTTGATAAACAGGTCCCTTATCTCATAACCCTGACCATCAAAACTGCCGGTAAATGCACTACGCCAAGCTCCGACTGGCTGCCAGCCCTTTCCCTCATTGGCCCTGGGACCCGCCAATTCCTCATAACCGGCAGTGGTGGCGTCCAGGTCGTTCATCAAAACGTAGCTCCTGCCCAGATGGTATCTGACGGCGTGCAGGTCATACCAGTCCCGTATTTCAGGGTCGTGACGAGGGATTCTGGCTACCACCAATATGACGACTATGACAATGACTGCACCTACTCCGATTAGCAACTTCTTGCTCATCGCAACCCCCTCGTCTGTTTTGATCTCAGTTATCTGCGAAGGATCGCCTGCTAGCCATCATCTTTTCGTGATATCCTTGCGTCCCTTCCGATTACTGCACTTCCTCACCTTTTTCACTGCGGCAAGAAGACAGAGCCGAATTCACATGTCTATATGTGCTGGACTGAAGATGACGAGGACTATGACAACCCTGTGATGCACACACTTGACCACGAATCCCAATATTTGCCCGATAGTACTATGATACCATTATCCAAGGGATTGTCAATACGACTAACTTAACTCTTGTTACCAATCGGGGCTTTTTTCTACTGCGGTGTACAAGGCACACTATAGGATTAGCGGGCGGCTTCAGCCTTAGTATCAACTGATCCGGATTACAGGCAGATTCGCGGCGAGAAACAATCTGGGCCGTTGTGTAACGTAAGCGTCAAGCGCTCGCTACCCTGTTCTGTCCACCTCATTCTTCAGCCGTTTGCGGGCGGGTCAGAGAGCCGAGCATTAGAGAGATTTGCCGGGCATTGACAACGGCTTTGTCCTGATGGCAGTTGTTGAACAGGATATGCATCTCCCTTGTTCGGCTGGCGAGTTCCCCGATTTTGCCTGCCCACGGCTTGAGTTCTTCCTCGGTGTAGAGATAGTTGAAACGCTCAGCGGGGCCGATGCCTTTCTTCTCCCATGTCTCGGTATTCCTGCCGTGGAAGCGAACCAGTCCTATGTCAGAGGTTACCTCGGCGACCGGTGGCACGCTTGACTTGAAGCCCTGCGGCTCATCGACGCAGACAAAGGCCAGGGCGCTACGCCTGAGGAAATCAAGGGTCGCAGCCCGATTCTTCTCGCTTAGCCAGACATTGTTCCTGAACTCTATTGCGACACCGTATTGCGGCAATCTCTCCTTGCACATTGTGATGTAGTCAAGTTGCTGCGAGTCGGGGTAGAACCAGGGCGGGAACTGGAAGAGCACGATGCCCAGCTTGCCAGCCGTATCCAGCGGGAGCAGCGAGCTCTCGAATCTTCGCCATAGTTCATCCACCAGTTCAGCGGGGAGGTCGCGATAGTACAGGTTACCTTTTTGCTGCAACTCGGGAGTCAGGTCTTCCCTTATGTTCTTGGGCAGGGAATTG
>JAUWQY010000013.1 GCA_030610855.1 Dehalococcoidia bacterium | reverse complement strand
GCTAAGAGCGAAGTACTGCGGTGCCACCTGATGCTCCCCTAAGTTCATCGAAGGGTACAGCTCTTGGGATTATGCCCGGTCTGAACAGAAACCGGCACGTACAGCCGTGGCAGGCCACTCAATAAGATTCCTGGCTCAGAGGTGAATTACACCTGATTAATTCACAGATTACGTAGAGACACCCACTTAGGCTTCATATCCTTTATGTTCCGGTAGACTTCATCAAAGTCGAAGCTGTAGTCAAAATGCTCCTTTGCCTGGTGTCTCATATGTCCTCGTATCTCAAGGTGGCGGATAACGATTAGTTCTTCCTCTTCATGAGACGCATGCACAAGTTGGATTCCCGAAGGACTCCAGACGCCGCTTTCGCCGCAGAAGCGTCTACCGCTTTGTTCAAACACGCCCACGCAGTTAGCCCCGATGCTCCATACCTGGTTATGGGCAGCCAATGCTGAGTGCATCAGCCTCCAGATGAACTGATAGTAGTTGTCTATCTGCAGGTTAAGCAAGGGGTACTTACGGACTGCTTCCACCCGCCAAGCAGCCAGGGTAATGATGACATCCACCTCATCATCAAAAGCATATCTTCTGCCCAGACCTACAAAACACAGGTCATAGCACATCACTACTCCCATCCTCCCCCATCGCATATCCAGCACCAGCCTCCTGTCACTTCCTCTGTGAAAAAAGAGTTTATCCAGCGGAGTTAAAAATATCTTGTCGTAGAATATATTATTGTAATCAGCGTCCGGCGTCATCACAAAGGTGCTATCGTGTATCTTTGCGTGGTGTTTATCCACTCTTACATTGCTAAAGAAGACCATCTTCAGCCCGTTGCCGCTGCCAACTAGCCCCGCTTTTATACCATCCAGCACCCTTTTTACCTCCGGCTGGTGGTTATCACTGGCTTTCAGTTGCTCCTGTACCTCTGCCTTGTGGTCCGCGTCCCAAATATAGCCAGAAATACACAATTCTGGAAAGACCAGGATATCAGCACTCACCTCGTGGGCTACCTGTACGATACTTTCCATGCGTGAGAGATTGTAGCCAATATCAAACTTGGGGTTTATATTCGCTATCATAAATGTAGGGCAAGCTTCGCTTTCGGAGAATGTCACATCCATCACCTTGTATCCGCTGACCAGAGTGGAAATGGCGCCATCTCCTTGTTGTACACTTGCCGATGTATTTGGTTCGGTTTTCCTTTGCTTCTCACTCATTCGTACATTCTACACCAACCGTTGTTCCAGGCAAAAGAAGTTTTTGAGAGTGTGTTTTGGCTCGCCAATCCACTTCCCTGTGCTCGGTATGGAAACAGAAAGCCTGTTCTGTTGAACAATCTGGATGATGAAGCCTTTCCATCCCCGGGCTTTTCGCTGAACATCAATTAACTTGGCATGCTCGGAATTGATGCCGGGAATTAAGATGGGCACATCTTCATCGTAGCGGAAGGCTGAGGCCGTACTTATAACCGCTTTATCTCTGGCAAATTTCGGTTACAGAATCTTCGCCTGGTCGGATTCTATGGCGGAAAAGACGATATCCAGAGCGGAGGCATCCATGTAGGCGGCATTCTGGACGGGCATAGCCATAACCTCCTCCACCGGAGGCTCCTGGCAGAACCAGCGCAAGGCTCAGTTTCTACGTTGTTGCCAGGCTGGCGAAGCCAGCAGAGGTAATCTCGGTGGGGAAAGAGTAGGAGAGAAGTAGAGTTGCCCCCATTTTACGAGGAAATATACCCTTCTCTGATAAGGAGTTCGGCGACAAGAACTGCGCCTTTGGCTGCTCCCATCTTGGTGTTGTGGGATACCAGAAGGTACTTGATGCCGTTTTTCAGGACGTTGTCCTTCCTGATTCTGCCGACCACGGTAGCCATGCCATCCTCAGCATCACGATCGAGCCGCGGTTGAGGTCGGAACGGGTCTTCGTGGACTATTATCATGTGCTTGGGGGCTGAAGGCAGCTCAACTTCGTTGGCTGAGACGCTGTATTCCCTCATAGCCCTGACAACCTCGTCAACCTCACAGACGTTCTGCGTGGAGACGAAGACCGATTCCGTATGTCCTTCCCGGACATTGACACGGGTGCAGGTACTGCTTACATTGAACTTGGCTGGACTGACTGACTTACCTGCGAAAGTGCCCAGTATTTTCTGCGTTTCACGCTGCACCTTTTCTTCTTCCCCGACAATAAAGGGAATAACATTATCCAGGATGTCGAGGCTTATTACCCCCGGGCTCCTGCCTGCACCTGACAGGGCTTGCATGGAGGTCATTATGACGGCGTTTACTCCGAACGATTCGTAAATTGGTTTTAACGTTATCGCCAGGCCGGTAGTGGTGCAGTTGGGAATAGGTATAATGAAGCCTTTCCATCCCCGGGCTTTTCTCTGAACATCAATTAATTTGGCATGCTCGGAGTTGATGCCGGGAATTAAGATGGGCACATCCTCATCGTAGCGGAAGGCTGAGGCCGTGCTTATAACCGCTTTATCTCTGGCAAATTTAGGTTCCAAAATCTTCGCCTGGTCGGACTCTATGGCGGAAAAGACGATATCCAGGGCGGAGATATCCATCTCGGCAGCATTCTGGACGGGCATGGCCATAACCTCCTCTACTGGAGGCTCCTGGCAGAACCAGCGCAAGGCTCCAGACTGGACATCGGTTATGGCTGCCTTATAGTTGCGCCCTGCTGACCTCTCGGAGGCAGCAAGGGCAGCAATTTGAATCCAGGGATGACCCTTCAGGGCAACGAGAAATTGCTGACCAACTATGCCAGTAGCTCCTATGATTCCAGCTTTTATCATGGTTTCCCCTCTACTCTGTTTTTAATTTAAGGATAAGCGGGCACTATAAAGTAAATACTTATTTCTTGTCAAATTTCGTGCACCTGCTGACACCTTATCAGGTGTCGCCTTGGTAGCTCCTCACGTTTGGCCCATATATCTATATTTTCTCCCTGCGGATTAGGCATAAGCAGCTTGCACTTCCTTTTATTGAGGTAATCGGGGCGAGAGGACTTGAACCTCCGACCTCAGCGTCCCGAACGCTGCGCGCTACCAACTGCGCTACGCCCCGTTTGCCTGTGCTATTATATGATGCTTTGATTATTGAGGCAAGAATGAAGTACTGCGTGCTGATACTTGACGGGGCATCAGGTTAGCCGTTGGGTGGCCACGGTGGAAGGACTTGTCTGGAGCTGGCGCACACGCCCAACTTGGATGCTATGGCAAAGGCGAGTGTCGTCGGTCTGGTTTGTAACGTGCCACCGGGGATGAAGCCTAGCAGTGCCTGTGCCTGCATGTCGGTGTTAGGATATGACCCCAGGGTTCACTTCCGGGGCAGGAGCGCCATTGAAGCTGAGGGCATGGGTATTCCTCTCAGCGAAGGAGATGTCGTTTTTCGCTGCAACCTGGTGACCGTTCGCTACCGGAGGATGTGGAGCTATAGTTGCGGGCTTATCAGTACTGGCGAGGCCCGAGTTCTTATTGCCAGTCTGAACGAAAACCTTGGCAACGACAACCTGCATTTCTATCCCGGCCTCAGCTATAGGCATATATGCAAGATAAGAGGGAGGGAAGACACGCTCCTGGCCAATTGTACCCCCCCGCATGATATTCCGGACAAGGCTATTGCCGGATTCCTTCCCAGAGGGCCAGGGAGCGACCTGCTGAGGAGACCTCATGGAACGCTCCGCCCGTGTGCTTCACGACCATCCTGTGAACATAGAGCGACGAATACGAGGAGACATGCCGGCCAGTATGATATGGCTTTTCTGGGGTAGTGCTAAAATACCCGATATGCCGTCCTTCAAGGAGGTCTGCGGACTTGATGCTGCCGTGACATCAGCAGTCGATGTTATGCGGGGCCTAGCCCAAATGGTCGGTATGAAGGTGCTTAATATCCCTGGCGTTACTGGCGGGCCGGACAATGACTACGTCTCTCAGGCTGTTGGTGCGCTGGAAGCACTTGAGGAACATGTTATGGTAGTTATCCATATGGAAGCAACCGACGATGCAGCTCATGCCGGCCTGGTTGAAGAGAAGACAGAGGCTATCCAGGCAGTAGACAAGGAGATTGTGAGTCGGCTTCTTGCCTGGGACAAGGATGCGCTTCGGGTGCTAGTTCTGCCTGACCACGCCACACCGATTGAAGTTCAGACCCACGTTGCTGATCCCGTTCCATTTATGCTCTGGGGGCCCGGGTTTACGGCCAGCGGGGCCAAGAGATTTACCGAGACAGAAGCAAAAGCCACAGGCGTCTTTATCAGGGAGGGGTGTAATATTATGAGCAGGCTGATAGAATAAACGGACACGAACAGATGGCGCTGATAGTTCAGGAGCATTGTGGCAGGTCGATAACCGATGCGGAGAAGATCACGAGCGCAGCTCGCAATGTCGCGATAGCAGAAGAGAGGGATAAGCGGTATCACATCCGAGATTTAGCGATGCTGTTCCGCCCTTGCATAGAGCTCCTGGACTTGAGAAGGAACCTTGACAATCTCAGCCTGAAATCCTGAGTTTAGTAGAATGGAAATGTATATAGGGTCGTACCAATATCAGGAGGAAGAAAGAGCCCGATTAAGAGAGCGACTGAGCAGGGAAGCCATAAACCTTGCTCTTCATGGCAGGTGGGAGGAGGCGGAAGCGATAAACAGACGCATAATCGAGCAATTTCCGGCTGATGCCGAGACCCATAATCGTCTTGGCCGAGCGTTGACAGAGTTAGGTGATTTTGGCGGAGCCAAAGAAGCCTACTTCACGGCCTTGGAGCTTGTCCCTCAGAACACTATTGCTAAGAAGAATCTTGCCCGCTTGACAAGTTTGTCAGAGTCTATGGCAGCTCTGAGAGATGACTCAGATAGGATTCTGACCTCACGAAGTCCAACTCGGAGGGTTGCTCTTGATCTCTTCATGACTGAAATGGGCAAGGCCGGGGTGGTTGATCTGCGCAATGTGGCTTCCGGCAACGTATTAGCTAAAACGACGTTTGGTGACCAGGTGCACCTGGAAGTGAGAGGACAACACTTGATTGTGAAAAGCGAGGATGGAGAATATCTGGGAGAGGTGGAACCGAGACAGGGATTGCGCCTCGTCCAGCTAATGCAAGGTGGCAACAGGTATGATGCGGCGATCCTCAATGTAGCAGACAGTAAGGTGCAGGTAGTTATCAAAGAGATGTGTCAGCATCCCAGCCAGGCCGGACGCCCCTCTTTTCCTGTCAAGGCTGAGGAGCACCTGCGCACCCGCATTAGAGAAAGACTCCTCACACGAGGAGGTTCTACCGATGAAGGTGAGGCCTTGCCGGACCTTGGCGATTATGAGGAAGAAGATGACGCCGGCGGCGAAGAGGAATTCTTACCTGAGGGTTTCACTGTTGTTGGTGAAGACAGTGAGAGAGGAATCTGAGATTTGACAGAAGTGTCAATAGTAAAGCCTATCGATATCGAACAGGAGATGAAGAGCTCCTATCTGGACTACGCTATGAGCGTAATCGTCTCGCGAGCCTTGCCCGATGCGCGCGACGGATTGAAACCAGTGCAACGGCGCATTCTGTACGCCATCGATGGCCTCGGGTTACGCCACAACAGCCCATACAAGAAGAGCGCCCGCATTGTCGGTGAAGTCATGGGGAAGTATCACCCCCATGGAGATGCGCCGATATATGAGGCTATGGTGCGCATGGCTCAGGATTTCTCTCTGAGGTATCCCCTCGTTGATGGGCAGGGCAATTTCGGCAGCGTTGACAATGACCCACCGGCGGCAATGAGGTATACCGAAGCTCGCCTTTCTGAGATCGCCGAGGAAATGCTGGTTGACATCGAGAGGAATACTGTCGACTTCGTCCCCAACTTCGATGGCTCTCTCCAGGAACCATCTGTCTTACCCGCCAGGTTGCCTAACTTATTAGTCGGTGGTTCGTCGGGCATAGCTGTGGGAATGACGACCAATATCCCTCCCCACAACTTGGGCGAGATATGTGATGCCATTGTCCATCTAGTTGATAATCCCGAGGCTACGGTGGAAGAACTAATGGAATTGGTCACAGGCCCCGATTTTCCCACTGCCGGCATCATCTGGGGTAGAGAGGGCATAGACAGTGCTTATACTACAGGGCAAGGAAAGATTGTACTCCGTGCTAGAGCCGGCGAGGTGAGTGGCAAGGGGGGCAGGAGACAAATAGTTGTCAGCGAGCTCCCGTATCAGGTGAACAAGGCAGCTTTGGTAGAGAGGATAGCTGAGCTGGTCAAAGCGAAGAGAATATCAGGGATAGCCGAGGTGCGTGATGAGTCGGATAGGGAAGGCATGCGTATTGTTATCGAACTCAGAAAAGAAGCACAGACTCGACAAGTTCTCAATAACCTCTACAAGTATACCGCAATGCAGTCTGCCTTCTTTATCAACATGGTCGCCTTGCTTAATGGGCAACCGAAGGTCATTAGTCTTAAAGAGGCACTCACTTCTTATATCGACTTCCGTTTTCAAGTCATTACAAAGAGGTCTGAGTTTGAACTCGGTAAGGCAAGGGACAGGGCTCATATCCTCGAAGGCTTCAGAATTGCCCTGAACAATGCTGACCAGGTGATCAAGATTATCCGACAGTCTCAGACCGTAGAGTCCGCTCGTGCCGATTTGATGGCCGCCTTTGCTCTGTCGCAGATTCAGGCGCAAGCTATCCTTGACATGCCCCTGCGCAGATTCGCTAAGCTAGAGCAGGACAAGATAACTGAGGAATATGCCACTGTGATAAAGAATATGTCCTATCTTGAAGATTTGCTGGCCAATCCTCGGAAGGTATTATCAGTCGTTGCCCAAGATGCTCAGGAGCTTAAGTCCAAGTATGGTGATCCTCGGCGAACCGTAATAGAAGCCGACGAAATCGAGGAATTTCGTACGGAAGACCTTGTTCCTCACGAAGCAATGGTGGTTACCCTGACCAGCCGGGGGTTCATCAAGAGGATTCCAGCCGCCACTTATCGGTTACAGCGCCGCGGCGGAAAGGGCGTCATCGGAATGGTAGTCCGGGACCGTGATACAGTGAACCATATCCTGGTTGCCGACACTCATGATAATCTGCTTTTCTTTACCCGCACCAGTAAGGTTTACTGTCTTAAGTGCTACGAGATTCCCGAGGATTCATCCCGCACCACCAAGGGGATGGCCCTGGTTAATCTGCTGCCTGTCGATCTGGAAGACGAAGTGACGGTGTTATTGGCAATAGATGGCTTTCCGTCGGATAAGTTCCTGCTAATGGCTACCAGGGGTGGCGTGATAAAGAAGACTACTCTAAGTGCATTTGCCTCGATAAGGAGAACTGGCATTATTGCTATGGGGCTCAGAAACAAGGATGAGCTAATCTCAGCAGGCGTAGTCGCCGCCGAGGATGAGGTCATCCTGCTGAGCCGAAATGGGCAGGCTATTAGATTTAGGGTTAATAACCTGAGGACTGCCTCTCGAACCAGTGGCGGGGTTCGTGGCATTCGTCTTGTTGACGATTATGTTGTCGGCATGGGCATTGTCTTTGCCGATGCACATGTGCTTACCGTAAGCGAAAAAGGTTTTGGCAAGCTGACTCCGATAAAGAACTACCCGGTTCACAATAGGGGAGGCAAGGGAGTTCGGGCCTACAGAGTTAGCCCGAAAACGGGGAGCCTAGTTGCGTCCAGGCTTGTTTCTCCGCAAGGCTCCCTGGTGATGTTATCGACGAGAGGTAACGTGGTGAACATTCCTATGGGACAGGTTTCAATTCAGGGCAGGGGTGGCCGGGGAGCCCGGTTGATGGGCTTAGGAGAAGATGATAGCGTTGTTTCCCTCACCTGGGTTTTCCCGCACGATGAAATCCTGTGAACAGGCAACGGCCTTCGCCTCCCGTCACTCTGACAGCTTGACTCTCTGTCGCGCTAGCCCCCTGACCTCTTGTCATTGCGACTCCCGATGCAATCGGGACGTGGCAATCCCACACCCCTCCATGAGATTGCATAGGCTAACTTCGTCAGCCTCGCAGTGTCAGAAGGGGGTGTCACTCCAGGCCCTTCGCTTCTTGTCGTTCTGAGCGAAGCGAAGAATCTAGTCCCATTCAGGATAAACTCCGCGAAGTATCTTATACCACTCAGGGCAGACTTCGCCCAAAGGGGGAACGTAGCCCTTGCTCTGAAGTTCACGGTGACGAAAGACCTTCAGAAGGCTATTGACAGATTCGTAGCATTTAACATAAACTCAATGGAAGGAGGCGAATATGTTCTGTTCTAAATGTGGTACAGAAAATCCTGAGGGAACCAACTTCTGCTCCAAGTGCGGCACCGGGCTTGGTGTTGCGGCAAAACCAACTGAAGACGGAGCTAAGCCGGAAGCGGAGAGTAGCACAGGTATGTCAGCCAATATAGCCGGGCTTCTTTGCTACTTGTTTACGTGGATAACCGGAATAGTCTTTGTGGTCATTGAGAAGAAGAGCACCTTCGTTAAATTCCATGCCTGGCAATCCATAATGACCTTCGGTGTATTAACCGTAGCCCTCCTCATCTTAACCTGGATTCCCTTTATCGGCTGGATCCTATCGATACTTATCTGGATCCTGATGGTCGTATTGTGGATTATCCTTCTGATACAGGCGGGAACCGGCAAGATGTGGAAGGTGCCCGGAGCGGGTGACTGGGCTGAGAAGATGGCCAACAAGTAAAGCTACTAAGGACTCGGTGCCCCAAGCCTGATAAACCAGGCAACTGCGGCTAGCTCTTTAACGTTGCCTAGGGAGAGCTCCCTCTCCGGAAACTCTGCCCCTGCCGTATCAATGGGGACGCTGTGGCACAGGAAAGCACCAGGCTGCGGATTAAGGAGCTGCTGCCTGCTCACCGGTGTCCGGTGACCATTGCAACCCACTGCTTACCAGTTCTTCCTCATATAGCTCGAAAGAGCAGCATGTCTTCAGCCCCCGCTTCCAGTGCTTTCTCGCTTCTTATTCGCTCCGTTTCTGCGCATGTCCTCAAGGCAAATCCACAAGCCTGCCCACACACGAATCTCCGCTTATTTCATAGTCTTGCACACCATTGGTGCAAAATCCTCTAAACCGATACGTTACCGGTGATTTGGTGTAGGGGATCTGCTTTCGGGATTACGTGGCGGGGTGGTATAATAAGCCCCAGTATATGGGTTCCGAAGTTTTCTACCGCAAGTGGCGACCGCAGACCCTTAGCGAGGTGCTGGGACAAGAGCCTGTGACTCAGACTCTGCGTCATGCTGTGGAAAGTGGGAAGATAGCTCATGCCTATCTTTTCTGCGGTCCGCGAGGTACAGGCAAGACCAGCATGGCGCGCATCTTAGCCAAAGCGGTGAACTGTCCTGAGCAGAGAGGCGGTGAGCCATGCAATGTCTGCGCTATGTGTCGTTCAATCGCCGAGGGCAGGGCTCTCGATGTAATAGAAATTGATGCCGCCAGCAATCGCGGCATTGACGAAATCCGTAGTCTCAGGGAAAGGGCAAACTACGCCCCCAGCCTCGCTCGCTTCAAGGTATATATCATAGACGAAGTCCACATGCTTACCGAGGCGGCCTGCAACGCCCTGCTGAAAACATTGGAGGAGCCACCCGGGCATGTGATTTTTGTTCTGGCTACCACAGAGGCGCACAAGGTGATAGCCACCATAGTGTCCAGATGTCAGCGGTTCAACTTCCGTCGCCTGGGCCACCCTGACATAATGGACAAGCTCAAGCTGATATGCGAGAAGGAGGGAGTTCAGATCGAGCCTGATTCCTTAAGGCTTATTGCTCGTGCGGCTACGGGGAGTCTTCGAGACGCTGAAAACATTCTGCAGCAGATGATTGCCTACTACGGCAATCGGATTGAGCTTGATCGGGTTCAGGCGGAGCTCGGTATTAGCCGGGATTGGCGGGTCAGGCAACTAGCACAACATGTGGTGGCCAGGGATATGGCTGCCGGGCTAAGAGTCATAAATAGCCTTAACAGCGATGGTGTTGATCTTCGTCAGTTTAATCTGGGCCTGGTAGAATACCTTCGAGGGTTGTTGCTGGTTAAATCCCGATGCGAAGAGGCTTTAGATACGACTAGCGAGGATCTAGCCGAGATGAGAAACCTTGCGGCCAGTGCGACACTGGATTACTTGCTTAGGGCGGTCAAGTCTTTCTCCAGCATAGACCTTCGAAGTGCCAATTACTCCGCTCTGCCATTGGAATTGGCTTTGCTCGATTGTGCTTTGTCTCCATACGCAGGGCAAGAACGGATAGCCACACCTCAGCCTTTGGACGTAGCGGGAGGTACAGAGACAACCGAGTTCCTGGAGGAAGTTGAGGCTCCTGCGGCAGTGGATCCTGCCAGAGTCGGGGCTGAGGCTGCAGGCGAAGACATTGCCCCGGACTTTGATCATCTCCGCAGTCGCTGGAAGGAGTTCATCAGAGCTTTGCGCGGAGAGGGCTCCAGCGGCAATCTCGACGCCTTCTTGCGTAGCGCTTGTGACCCCGTGGCCCTTGAGGATGACATACTGGTGTTAGGTTTCTATTACTCCTTCCACAAGGAGAAAATCGAAGACGCCAAATACCGACATCTGGTGGAGAGGAAGCTCAAAGAGGTTTTCGGTCGGCCCTATAAGATAAGATGTGTTCTGGTCGACCATAAGAGAGAGGTGCCCTCAGAGGCGAGGACACACAATCCGGTGGTTAAAGCTGCTCTGGAAATGGGGGCCAGGATTAGCGAGGAAGAGTTGTAGCCCTGAGCGAAGCCGAAGCAAAGGAGGGAGATGGATAAATCAATACTGCGCCAGGCCCAGCAACTGCAGGCAAAGCTGGCTAAAGCCCAGGAAGAATTGGGCAACATGACTGTGGAAGCTACAAGTGGAGGCGGCGCCGTCAAGGTGGTGATTGATGGACATCAGAAGGTTCGTTCCGTGGACATATCTTCCGAAGTGATTGAGGCCCGGGATGTTGAGTTACTGCAAGATCTAGTCATGGCTGGCGTCAACGAGGCTATTACCAAGTCGCAGGAGCTTGCCGGCAAGCATCTTAGCAGCTTGACAGGTGGTCTCAATATTCCGGGGTTATTCTAGTGAGGTATCAGCTGTTAGCTGCGGGATGTCAGCCGTCAGGGTCTTCGGTGCTTTTCGCTGTGTGCCAGGCAAGAACAAGGTAAAGGTTTAGAGAAGATGAGATTTGTGGCTGAGCCTATAGCCCGACTGATTGAAGAGTTCAACAAACTGCCCGGCATCGGGCCAAAAAGCGCTCAGAGGCTGACTTATCATCTATTGCGCAATTCTGATGAAGAAGCCAGGGCCTTGGCCGAGGCGATCATAGTGTTGAAGGAAAAGATAAAGCTCTGTTCGCTCTGTTTCAACAACACTGATGGCGACACCTGCCCCGTTTGTCAAGATGCAGAGCGTGACCATTCCAAAATCTGTGTCGTAGAGAGACCTTCGGATATCCTTCCCCTGGAGCACACCAGGAAATACAACGGTGTTTATCATGTGCTTCACGGAACTATCAATCCCGCGCAGGGTATCGGGCCTGAAGAGCTAAAGATAAAGGACCTTCTGGCTCGTCTTCAAGATGGCTCGGTAACCGAAGTGATTATAGCAACCAATCCTAACGTAGAGAGCGAGACTATGGCTATGTATCTTCAGCGGATCATCGCGCCTCTCGGCATCCGCGTCACCCGCCTGGCTCGCGGCTTGCCCTTTGGTGCTGAACTGGAATACGCCGATGATCTAACACTGGGGCAGGCGTTGGAGAACAGACAGGAATTCTAATAAGGCATAGATAACGGCGCCGCAAAGCAAAACGGACATTCCTCGGAGACCAGGTTCCCCTAAATAGCCCGATGGGGTTTTCTCGCTTATCGGCTCACTGTCATGGAGGATATGCGAATCGGCGCTCAGTTACTGCCACTCGGCTTATCGACTTCTACATCAATGCTGTCGGAAAACAGGGAAGAAGCCAGAAGATCCTGCCCGAAAGCTGCGGCATCTGCCGGGGCTTAACAGGATTTTAACATTCCTATGTTATCATAATCATAATGAGCTGAACACACGCGAGGTTACTCAGGATACTCCTGAGAGTGGGGCATGATATAATAATGACTAGCCTCTCGCTGGAATTGGATTGCTACGTATCCTGTCTGTTGCGCGGGAGTTGAGGAGCAATAGTGACAGAACTGCCGGGGAGAGAAATGGCGGTGAGCGGCGGGACGATGCCTTCAGGCTCCGGGCCGTCAACAGGACATCGAGTAGCTCATGATGTAACCGACCTTCTTTGAAGGTCGGTTTTCTGTTTTGAGGGAAGGTGATGCCTATGGAAATGAGAGTTGCGCGATAGAGAGCCGCTATGCCCCTGGTCGAGGGGGCGATAAGGCAATAAGAGAAGCAATAAAAGGAGAAAAGGTGAGAAAGATACTTAGTATCCTGTTTGCCTTGGTGCTGGTCGTGAGCCTGGGGCTGGTGACGGCGGCGCCGGTCTTGGCAGATGGCACCGTTATTTACGTGCCCGGTGACTACCCCACTATCCAGGAAGCCGTTGACGCTGCCTCGGATGGCGACACCATCAGGGTAGCGGCGGGCGAATACGCCGCCTTCCTGGTTCTGGAGAAGCAGAACATACGCATAATCAGCACCGAGGGGGCAACCGTTACTGGCGCGAATTCCACCTCCATTAACCGCGGCTCAATAGAAGATGCGTGGCTCATGGCTGTGGTGAAGGACTCAGAAAGTATCTGTATTGACGGTATAAGCTTCGACGGAACCGCGATCACGGGAAAGCAAGCAGTCGTCGGCATCGCATACATTGACAGTACAGGGAGCATTGTTAACCTGTCGGTGGAGAACATCATCGGCACGGAAGTGGGGGCAGGAGTCGCTATCATAGGTGTGCCTGAGGGAGAGGCGGAGGTACCCACTGTAGAGATGAAAGGGTGCGCTGTCTCCAATAATACCATAGGCATATATGTTTGCGACGATTCCATAGTGGAAGCTCACTTCAACAACATCGTTAACAACACCGGGTTCGGTGTTGTTAACGATGGAGTCGAGCCGGTGGACGCCCGCTACAACTGGTGGGGCACTGCCTTAGGGCCGTTCCACTCAACTAACCCTACCGGCGCGGGCAACCCTGTCAGTGATAATGTGATTATCGATCCCTGGACGGCGTCCCAGGTAGTAACAGAGACAGTGGAAGGTAATGGTTTCGTCAACGCCAGGGTGGAGGCTGACACCGAGGTTTGGGTAACCGGCACGGCTACGGTAACCGTGACGAAATCCACCAGTAATCCCGGCGGGGATCCTCCAGCCGGCATTGTGGCACTGGGTAGATATATCGATGTCTACGTTCCCGATACTTCGCAAGTCACGGAGATCGAAATAAGGCTTTACTATACCGATGATGACGTAGGAAACATCAGCAAGGAACTCCAGCAATATCTCCGGCTCCGCTGGTGGAACGGCACCGAGTGGAAACGGTACTCAGTCGGCGGAGTCAATACCGACAGCACCGATGGCTACAGCGGTTATATGTGGGCAAGAATAACAGCCGACACCGAGCCACGTCTGGTCGATTTGACAGGAACCTGGAATGAGGATTTCTGGGAAGGTCCGAGCGATATTGGTTGTGGTTGTTTCATTGCTACCGCAGCCTACGGTACCGATACGGCACAGGGATTGGACATCCTGAGAGAGTTCAGGGACACCGTTCTGCTGCCCAACAGCTTAGGCGCTAAGTTTGTCTCCTTCTATTACAGAACCAGTCCTCCCATAGCCGGCTTCATCTCCCGCCACGAGGTTGTAAGAACAGCGGTGAGGGTGGGCTTTGTCGACCCGATTGTGAACATACTAAATCGGACCCACCATCTATGGTCCGACAGAGGCTCATGAATGTAACCGCAACCCCGCACAGTGAGTGAGCCCTGGCGGAGTGAAGAGAAACGGTGCTAGAACCGAGAAGGAGAAAAAGGTGAAGAAGATAGTCAGTATCCTGTTTGCAGTGGTGTTGGTCTTGAGCGTGGGAGCGGTGACGCCGACGCCGGTGACGGCACAGAACAGCATTATTGACGTGCCCGGTGATTATCCCACCATCCAGGCAGCCATTGATGCTGCCTCGGATGGCGACACTGTCATGGTGGCGGTGGGGTTATACGAGGAGAATGTTGTCATTGACAAGTCGTTGACCTTAAAGGGTGCACAGGCCGGGGTCGACGCAAGGACCCCCAGGGGCAATGAAACGATTATTGAACCAGATGAGGGAACAGGGATCGAGATTGTGAGCGCTGCCGACCGTGTCGTCGTGGTTGATGGTTTGACGGTGCGCAACGCACGGACCGCAATCGTGGCTCCAAATCCTGTCGGGATGGATGATGTTACCGATATCACAGTCAAAAACGTACGCGTGTTGAACTGCAGTAAGGGCGGGATTACCATGGCCTACACACAGAGAGCAACGGTTGAGTACTGCTATGTGGAAGACGCGGAATACGGCATCAACGCGGGTGCCCTTCAGCCGTTGGACCCGACAGTGGCGACCTTCAGGCACAACGAAATCGTTAACTCAGAGTTTGGCATCACCGGGTACCTCGAAGATTCCCTTATCCAAGGCAACCTGGTGAGGAACTTCGCTCAGGGGGGCGTGGGCATAAGCGGGCAATTCCTTAACACCGAAATCAAGAATAACACAGTAACTGGTTATACAAAGGGTGCGGGCATAACTTTCGAAGAGCACTACGGCCGTGACCTTTCTAGGGACGTGAAAGTGGAAGGCAATACCTTTACCGGAAACTCCATCGGTATCTATGTGTTTGATACGCAGACAGAGCTTGATGGGATCGCCGTCAATTTCAACAACATCGCCGGCAACTCTCGGTATGGTGTGTGGAATAATGGAGGCGAGACGCTGGACGCCACCGTAAACTGGTGGGGAGATGTCAGCGGACCCAGCAGCGCGGGACCCGGTGGCGGCGATGCCGTCTCCAGCAAGGTTCTTTACTCACCGTGGCTGGGTGCCGAACTCGGCACAGAACCGATGACCTGGGGCGTGGATCCGACGGGCCTCATCCAGGACGCCATTGATGCGGCAGACCCCGGCGATACCGTTATGGTAGCGAAGGGCGTATACGGGGAGGACTTAATTATTGACAAGTCCCTGATCCTCCAGTCGGCAGACGGGGCTGACGAGACCACCATTATCGGCTCTATCAGCATAGAGCTGGATGCTGAGATAGTCTTACTCGGTGGGGATGACGCTGGATTCACCGTCGATGCTGGCGGTGGCGACTTCGCCATATGGTTTTCCATCGACAACGAAAGCGAGGTCACCATCAAGCAGAACATCCTCACTGGTGCCATAGCCGGCGTAACAAGCCGGAATGGGGTACTGAACGACAGCGCCATAACCGTCGAGGATAACAAGATCTACAAGAATGGCTATGGAATCTACCTGGAATCCGTGGTTGGCGACAGCACCGTGTTCGTCAACTTCAACAGCCTCGCCCAGAACGACGATTACGGGCTCTACGTCGAAGACAGTGCCGTCATCGCTGAAGCCACATACAACTGGTGGGGCCATGCCAGTGGGCCCAGTGGTGGCGTGGTCGATCCCGTTAGCGGAAGGATTGCAGATGGCACTGGAAGTGCCGTCTCCGCAGATGTCCGCTTTGACCCCTGGATTACGGCTTATCTAAATACCATCGAAATCTCAAGCACCGGTGGGGGTTCAGTATTCAAACCCGGCGAGGGAGCTTTCACCTATGATGCTGGAACGGAGGTTGAACTGATAGCGATGTCAGAAGGTCTCTATCGCTTCGACAGGTGGACTGGAGATGTGGATACCATCGCCAATGTCGGATCCCCCACAACCACCATCACTATCAACGGCGACTATTCCATAACGGCCAACTTCAAGTTTCTTCTGTGGTGCTTCATCGCCACCGCAGCCTATGGTACCGATACAGCAGAGGAGATAGACATCCTGAGGGAGTTCAGGGACACGGTTCTACTACCTAACAGGCTGGGCACCGGCTTAGTAGCTTTCTACTATAAGACCAGTCCTCCCCTGGCCGACTTAATCTCCCGACACGAGGGTCTAAGAACGATGGTGAGGGTGGGCTTTGTCGACCCGATTGTGAAGATACTGGATCGGACCCGCGATTTGTGGTCGGGGAAAGGCTCATGAGCTTAACAGCAGTCCGGGACCCTAGGTGAGCGGCCGGGCCAGTAAAGAGAAACGGCCTGAGAGCCGAGGCCCGGCCTCGGCTCCCGCTTTGTGGCGCGCCTGGTCTAGCTATCCTGACACCGTGAAACGCTGTGGCGATATCCGTTGTAACTAGGCAAGCCTCGGACAATAGATAAGAATTCTAGCAAGGCACAGATAACGGCAGCTCTAAGACAAAACAGAAACCCAGCATCAGGCAACGCTTTCCCCTAACCCGAGGGCCTCCCGGCTCATCAGCGTGTTGTTAGGGTCTGGCGTGGGATAGCAGTGCTCCGCCTCTGTAGCCCGATTTCCTGACTTCGGTACCGCATGAGGACACAACTGCAGCACAATCGAGAGAAGCCGGAAAAGTGCCTGAGGGGGCAGGAGATGCTATACTGTGCACCAGGATTCCGGGGAAGCTAAACAACGACAACCCGGGACCGCGTCACTTTGGCTATCCACTGAACAAGGAGAGAAGAATGAGGACAAAAGAGCAGTATATACAGGGCCTCGCCAGGATGAGGCGAAACGTCTACTTCGATGGCGAACTCATCGACCGCACAGACGAGCTACAAATGGACTGCATAAATACGATCGGCACGACATTTGATGAAGCTGCCAAGCCGGAGAACCAGGACCTGTGCACCGCCATCTCCCATCTCAGCGGCGAGCGCATCAGCCGCTTCACTCACATCCACCAGAACACCGATGACCTGCACAAGAAGCAAGACATGACCCGCATGCTCTGCCAGAAGGTGGGCGGATGCATCCAGAGATGTATGGGCATCGATGCCACCAATGCCGTCTACAACGTGTCCTACGAAGCAGACAAGATGAACAATGGCGCAACCGAGTACCACGAGAACTTCAGGAAGTGGCTTATGCGCTTCCAGAGCGAAGACCTGGTAGGCTGCTGTGCTCAGACGGACGTCAAGGGCGATAGACTGCTGAGGCCCGCTGACCAGCCGGACCCCGATGCCTATGTACGGATCAAAGAGAGGCGCAGTGATGGCATTATCGTGAGCGGCTGCAAGCTCCACATCTCCGAGGCATCGGTTGCCGACGAGGTGCTGGTGGTGCCGACACGCGCTCTGCGACCGGAGGACAAGGACTACGCCGTCGCCTTCGCCATCCCTGGTGACTGGGAAGGACTGAAACAGATAGTCACCATCCATAATCTCAGGCCCAGGGAACACTTCAGGCGCGGCTTTCAACCTGGCGCTACAGATTCTTATCTGATATTTGATAACTGCTTCGTACCCTGGGAAAGGGTCTTCCTCGCGGGCGAATGTCAACACGGCGGCGCGCTGGCGCTCCTGTTTGCCCTGTTTCATCGCCATTCCTATTCCGGCTGCAAGCCGGCTATCGGAGACATAATCCTGGGAACCGCGGCGCTTGCCGCAGAGGTGAACAACATCCACAAGACACCTCACGTCAGGGAGAAGCTGGCCGAGATCATCATGACGACTGAACTCGGTTATGCGGCCGGGTACACAGCATCCGCCCTCGGCAAGCCCGAGGTCTACATACCCGGAATAGGATTCGTGCCCTACGGCCCCGGTTCCTACATACCCAATTCGATTTACTGCAATGTCGGTCGCTGCCTCACGGGTGAGGCGGTCTATCGTGAAGCGGAGATGCTCTGCGATATCGCCGGTGGCGTGATGGCCACCTTCCCCCATGAGAACGATTTCCTGAACCCGGAGACCCGTGACCTGCTCCTCAAATACACAAAGCGCAATCCCAACATGCCAGTCGAGGACCAGGCGCAGTTATGGCGCTATTTGGGCGATGTCCTCTGCTCGGCCAGCGGAGGCATATACAACATCGGCAGTTACCATGGTGGCGGCTCACCTATCATGGAGCAAATCGCCATCACAACGCAGTATGACATCGAGTCCAGGAAGAAACTGGTCAAGCATATTGCCGGCATGAGCGGCGGCGACCATGATGCCCTGAGCAGAACGATGACCCACCCGGGCAAGATGGCCGCCGACGCTTCCACGCAGTAACAGGCAAGCTTTTCCAGGAACCTGCAGGATTTTCTGGCGTATCAGCTTACTATTGTGGTTTCGCACAAGAGTCGGGCCTCAGCTCCTATCAGCGGATTCGTTCATCTCCGCCTGACCGAATGCCTTGTTGAGTGCAATTTCAACCGGCCACACCAATCCCTTGGCTATCTCGCTCCTATAGAGTATATTGAAAACGAAATCGCCAAAACATATCCACAGCTATTACTCATGTAGTCAGCCAGCACAACCACTGATCTGGTTCAGATAGATGGGCGACACTTCATGTGCTTGTAACATTGGGTAATACCCTTCCGTGTCGTTGCGAGCCCCGACAAGTCGGGGCGTGGCAATCTCATCGCGAAGCCGGAGCCTGCTATAGCTCGACTGAGGAACCCCGCCTAGAGATTGCGGAGCCTGTTCCGAACCGCAGCTGAGGAATCTCGCTCCTCGCAGTGACAAAAAAGAAGTGTCACTAATCACCTGAACGAGCACAACCACTTGACAAGATCCCAGGGATGTGCTACTATAGCAGTGTCCCAAGTAACCGAACGACAACTTGGTAAGTGAGGAGCTAGCCGCCGAGTAGGTGGAAGCTGAAAGGTGCTGGGAGGTAAGAGGCCCGGCGCAAGGTAAGTGGAAGCAGAAAGGCAGGTGGGTGGAAAGCCAAGGACAGGGAAGTTACTTGGGGCAGTTTCTTGTTGCGGGCCTTCTCCACTCTTATCGCTATGCCAGCTACGGCAGGCCCGGGTGAAGAAGGCGACCAATCTGAGCTTCTTACTCCTGTAGCTCTTCGCCTTTGGTTAACCCGGGGCGGAGGATGCCAATGAAGGGCAAATTGCGGTATTCTCCCCTGTAATCTAATCCGTAACCCACGACAAACTCATCGGGAGTTTCAAAGCCGACGTAATCAAGAGGAACATCTATCAATCGACGTGCTCTCTTGTCAAGCAGGGCGCAAACACGAAGACTAGCAGGATTGTGAGCAGAGAGATGGTCGAGAACGTAGTTCAATGTCATGCCAGTATCTACGATATCCTCAACCATCAGAACATGCTGCCCTGTTATGCTGCTATCAAGGTCTTTGGTTATCTTGACCACTTGACCGTCACTACCATAGTATGAGATAGCCATGAAGTCCAGAGTAACCGGAAGAGAGAGGTGCTGCATCAGGTCAGCCATGAAGCAGATAACGCCCTTCAAGATGCCTACCAGCACCAATCGCTCACCCGCGTAATCGCGGGAAATGTGCCTGGCCAATGTTCTTATCCTTCGCTGAATTCGGGCCTGGTTGTACAAAACTCGATCGACTCCCTCTACTTTTGCTTCGCCTAGAGGGCCATAGCCATACTTGGCCAGCAGCCTGAGAAAATCACTCTTGGTCAGAAGCCTTACATTGACTTCCGGGTAAAGTTCTCTGACCTGCCGCAGTTTGCGATTCTTCTCGGTTATCAGATTCTGTTTCAGCGTAGTGAGTTCAACATAGATGTCTAGCTCCGGCAGATAGAAATCGGGAGTGAACATCTCCGCTATCTTGCCGCCTTCCCACCTGAGAGGAAAGGAGCGAGGCTCATAAAGCCATTCAATGCAGTAGAAGTCCAAAAGCTTGGCAAAATCCTCCTCGCTAGGATGAGCGAAACCCGCCGGCCGCAGCGTAGTAGTGGGTAGCGGAGATAGTTGAGACGGTTTGCCTCGTCTCTCACTTGTCTTATAGCCTTGCTCCAATAACTGATGAAGCTCTGCTCTCTCGAAGATGACAGCGCACACATCAGCAACACTGAAGAGGAAGCTCTTATCAGCTTCCGAGAACTGGCGGTGCTCACGAGTGTAGATTCGGATCTCCCCGATAGCCTGCCCCTTTTCGAGTATGGGAACCCCGAGAATAGAGGATATTCCCTGTGCCAGCGCTACTTGAGGATGCTGAACCCTTTCATCCTCGGTAGCATCGGCAATGAAGACCGCTCTTCCCTCAAGGATATCGGGAAGGCTTTTGCGAGCATCAAGAGGCCCCTTCTTCAGGTAAAGGTCGCTCAAGCCATACGTGCCTACAGTGATGAGGTATTCCTTCCGGGAATTCAGCGATAGGATGCGGCAGCCATTCGCCTGCATTGCCTTGGCCGTGCTTTTGGCTATGGAATTGCAGATCTTTCTCAGACCAAAAGCTGAATTGGCAGCTTTGGTTATCCGCTTAAGGGCTGAGTAATAACTACCTCTTGACCCGGCCACTTCTTTCTCACCCTATCCGCATTTGGTAAAACCACAGCTGAGGCAAATGTTGCAGCCCTCCTGGTGAATCAGAGGGCCGCCGCAATCGGGACATTGCCCGGCCCAGCTCTTAACCATCTCGGGATTCTTGGAAGGCGTAGCTGAATCAGCAGCCGTCTCCTCTCTGACGTACTTCTCCAGCACACTGGCGATGGCATCGGCACAGGACAGGACAGCATGTCCGTGCTCCCAGACAATAGAAGGGCATCTGATTCCGCGCAGGTGCTTCACAATGGAATCTGTATCTATCTCGGACCTCAGAGCCAGGGATGTGAGACGGCTAATAGCCTCAAGCTGTGCTGCGGCACACCCCCCAGCCTTTCCTAAGGTGGAGAAGACCTCGGATATTCCCCGGCTATCAAAATTCACTGTCACATAGATGTAGCCGCACCCGGTGTTTACTCTCTCGGTAACACCCCTGGTAACTTTAGGCCTCTTCCGGGGAGATAGCTTAGCCTCAGCCTTTTTCGCTTCAGCACTCTTGCCCCCTTCACCTACGGTGAGAACCTGGCTCTCCCGGCTTCTGTCCCGGTAAATGGTTATTCCCTTCAGTCCTGCCTGGTAAGCCAGCATATACACTTTAGCTACATCATCAGGCGTCGCCTCGTACGGGAAATTGACCGTCTTGGATACAGCGCTATCAGTAGATTTCTGAAACGCAGCCTGCATCCTGACATGCCACTCGGGAGATATGTCATGAGCGGTGACAAAGAGCTTCTTTATGTCCTCCGGCACTCCTTCCACATCTCTCAAGCTCTTCCCCGCAGCTAATTGCCTCATGAGATCCGGTGCATGGAACTCCCTGTTCTTGGCCGTCTCCTCAAAATAAGGGTTCACTTCGACGAATTCCTCGCCGTCAAGGATATGACGCACATAGCTTAAGGCAAATAATGGTTCAATACCGCTGGAGCAATTGGCGATTATGCTCAGGCTGCCAGTGGGAGCAATGGTAGTCCGAGAGGCATTTCGAAACCGATGGCCATCGGGCCGATCATAGACACTTCCCTCGAAAGCAGGAAAAACACCCCTCTCCTGGGCCAACTCGATTGAGGCTTGTTCTGCCTCTTGGGATATGAAACGGGCGACTTCCTCGGCCTGGGCAAGGCCTTGTTCACTGTCATAAGGGATGCCGAGTTCGATCAGCATATCGGCAAAACCCATCACCCCCAGGCCTATTTTCCTGGTAGTTCTTGTCATCTTGGCAATCTCTGGCAGAGGAAACCGGTTGACATCGATAACATCATCAAGAAAGCGCACTGCTAGCCTGACTGTTCCGGCGAGTCTGTCATAGTCCACGCAGGGCTGCTCATTTTGATACATCACCATCTTGGATAGATTGATAGAGCCCAGATTGCAGGACTCGAAGGGAAGCAAGGGTTGTTCGCCGCAAGGATTGGTACTTTCTATTCTGCCCAGCTTAGGCGTGGGGTTGTGCCTGTTTATCTCATCAATGAACACGACACCCGGGTCGCCGGTGCGCCAGGCCAGTTCAACTATCTTGTCAAATACGTCCTTTGCGTTGAGCTTACCCGTCACCTTGCCGGTTCGCGGGTTCACCAAATCATAATCGGTGCCCCTCTCGACTGCCCTCATAAACTCGTCCGTCACAGCTACGGACAGGTTGAAATTGGTTAGCGCTTCCGTATCTCCCTTGGCCTCAATAAACCTCAAGATGTCGGGATGATCGACATTGAGTATCGCCATATTGGCTCCGCGGCGCATGCCACCCTGCTTTATGACATCGGTGGTGGCATCAAATGCTCGCATGAAAGAAACGGGACCGCTAGCAATGCCACCGGTAGAACCCACTCTATCCTTTTCCGGTCTGAGTCGAGAAAAGGAAAAACCGGTGCCTCCGCCGCTTTTATGGATCAGAGCGGTGTGTTTAACTGCATCAAAAATGGACTCCATAGAATCCTCAATAGGTATGACAAAGCAAGCTGACAATTGGCCCAGCTCGCGACCGGCGTTCATTAGAGTGGGCGAATTGGGCAAGAACTCCAGGTTTGCCATCAACTGATAGAATGCCTCCTCCCAAGTGGAAACGTCTGCCTCCGAATCGTAAAGCAGTTCTGCTGAGGCAATATGCTTGGCGACGCAGCGGAGTAACTCTTGAGGCGTCTCAATGACCCTCCCCTCCTCATCTTTCGTCAAGTATCTCCTTTCCAGAACCCTTACGGCATTATCACTGAGTTTGATTCCAGAAATGACCTGGCTTCTGGACTGAGGCGAGAACTCGTCTGCGGTCAACATTCTCTTCATTATTGCCCGAATCTGGGAGGAAGACACAGGCTGTGCCGTCTTCTGAGGAACCAGTTCCTCCATGCCTGGGAACGGCTGAGCTACCTCCAGGCGCCGGCTTACCTGCTCGGTGAACTTCTCCAGTAGTTTCCTGTCACTTATGCCCATGGATTCGGCAGCAGCGAAAACAGCCCGAGCTACCCTGTCTCGCCCGTTAGCTCTCTGGTTCTCTTTACGACGGGGTCTGGACATCCTACCTTCTCTTACGATCAATCGGCGAGTTCACCGCCTTAGAAGAAGGAAGCGGCGGCCGGTTTGTTGGCGGCGACTCCCTTCGGACCGCCAGGCTATCTACCTCCTGTTTCAAAACGCCGATATCAGCGAATTGCCGATAAACACTGGCGAAGCGGATGTAAGCGATGTGGTCCAGTTGCTTGAGTCCTGCCATCACCAAATCACCAATATAAGAACTGGCGACCTCCCGTCTACCCACTTCGTATAGCTCGGCCTCGATGCTATCTACGAACTTATCAATGGTGCCTGCAGGAAGGGGGCGTTTCTCACAAGCTTTTCGAATACCCAAAGAGAGTTTATCCCGGCTGAATTCCTCACGCCGCCCGTCCCTTTTTATGACGAAGATATCGTGCGGCTGTATGCGTTCATAAGTAGTAAATCGAGCGCCGCAGGCGAGGCATTTCCTTCGGCGCCTCACCATTTCATCTAAGCCCCGAGAGTCTATCACCCTTGCTTCCTGCCCACCGCAGTACGGACAGTTCATGGATTATTCCCAAAGATTGTGGTAAAAGAACATTCTACCACTAGATGTAGTAGAATGCAATACTTCTGTGGGGGGAGAGGGGTAGCTAGAACTACCCCTCTCCCCTAATGAGGCTTAGGTTTACTGTCGAGATATTCTGGACGGCTCTGGAGTAACCTGTGCGGCGGTCTTGGAGCCATCCTCGAAACGGGAGACAGGGAAACGCTGACCGCGGCGCAAAAACGAGGGCATGTCGAGAGCTTCGCTGCCGCCTTTTACCAGGCGTCGAAGCTCCTCGGCGCTGTATACTCCTCTGCCTTGCGTCCTAGCAAAGCCAGTAGCGATAACGGTAATCCGAACCTCGCTATCCATCTTGGGATCGAATACTACGCCAAAGACTATGTTGGCATCGGGATCCACTGCCTGGCTAATAACCTGAGCAGCCTCGTTGCACTCGAACAGGGTAAGACTCGGGCCGCCGGTAATATTGAACAGCACCCCCGTGGCTCCGTTCACAGATACGTCGAGCAAAGGACTGGCCAGGGCAGCTTTGGCTGCTTCAGCAGCGCGGCTTTGTCCGCCAGCTTTACCCACAGACATCCAGGCTGGGCCGGCGTCCCTCATCACCGATTTGATATCGGCGAAGTCCAGGTTGATCAACCCTGGAACTGTAACTACTTCAGAAATAGCCTGAACTCCCAATAGAAGAGCGTCGTCCGCTAGCCTGAAGGCACTGTCCACGGTCGTCTTGGCATCGCAGAGCTGAAGAAGGCGGTCATTGGGTATGATGATAAGAGTATCAACCTTGCCCGAAAGGTTAATCAGTCCTTCCTCGGCTACTTGAGCTCGGTGCGTCCCCTCGAAGCTGAAGGGCTTGGTCACCACTGCAATTGTGAGAGCGCCACTCTGCTTAGCCACATCAGCCACGACAGGAATGCCGCCCGTGCCTGTGCCACCGCCCATGCCGGCAGCAATGAACACCATGTCAACGCCCTGAACGAGCTCCTCAACTATGTCACGGCTCTCTTCGGCTGCTTTGTTGCCAACCCTGTGATCGCCGCCGGCACCCAGACCTCGGGTTATTTTCTCACCCAGTTGAATTCTTGTAGGGGCTTCAGCCAGAGCCAGCGCCTGGCCATCGGTATTCATGACTATGAAGTCAACACCCTTGATCCCCTCTCGGACCATGCGGGTAATGGCATTACAGCCGGCACCGCCAATTCCGATAGCCTTGATTCTTGCTGGAGCTGGAGTATAAATTTGCTTCGCCATTCTAACCTCCTTTCACAAATCAGGCGCGAAGCAGCTTCCTAATCAAACGCATGAAGCTGCTCCAACTACCGTTTCTCTTGTCTTGGTACATTGATCCCTCTTTGCCTCTCACCTGCCATAGGACAAGTCCCAGAGTCGTAGCATAAGACGGATCATGAAGGATATCGGAAATGCCGTAGATGCCCGTGCTCAAAGGTCGGCCCATGCGCACCGGAATCCGCAACATTTGCTGCCCTAACTCCTCAAGCCCGGATAGATTGGCTGTGCCACCTGTGACCACCAAGCCACAAGGCGCCAGGTTATGGTAATCGCTGGTGGGCATCTCCAGCAATATGAGTTGCAGCAACTCCTCCATCCGAGCCCGGATAATGCTGCATAGCTCCTTATAAGAGGCACTGTGACCATTCTCGGTACCCACCTGGACCGTCTGGTCCGCCTCTTGAGCAGGTGTGACGTTGCCATATTTCTTCTTCATCTTTTCCGCAATGCCAAAAGGCAGACCCAAACCTATAGATATGTCGCTGGTCACTTGATAACCGGCTACCGGGATGATAGAGGTATGGTAGATGCTGCCGTTTTTGAATACGGCTATGTCCGTGGTACCACCACCCATGTCAGCCATAATGACACCTGTGTCTCTTTCTTCCGGAGTCAATACCGCTTCTCCGCTGGCCAGAGGCTCAAGGATGAGGTCTTCGACGTCAACACCGATACTGCGGACGCATTTGGCCAGGTTTTGTATCGAGGTTATTGAAGCGGTGATGATATGGGTTTCCACATCTAACCTGGACCCGTGCATGCCCACCGGCTGTTTCACACCCTCCTGTCCATCCAGGGCGTAGAAACGAGGAATAGCGTGGAGCACCTTCTTTCCCTCAGCGACAGGCAGATTGCGAGCCGCAGACAGTACCCGTTTGAGATCGCCAGTACGCACTAAGCGATCATCTCGCGGGATAGCTACAACTCCCCTGTTGTTCAGACTACTTATATGTCTGCCCGTAACCCCAACATAAGCGGAATCTATGCGTATGCCGCTGATTCTCTGAGCTTCTCTCACTGATGCTGCTATGGACTGTTTGGCTTCATCTATGTTGACGACGATGCCTTTGTGCAGGCCACGACTGGGAACGACTCCCACACCAAGAACTTCAATGTCGTCTTTCGCCCTGACACTAGCTACGATGGTGGCTACCTTGGTTGTGCCCACATCAATAGCTGAAATGATCTTCTTTGCCATTTTCACCTCCCTTTTTGATGACAATACTGCTTAGTTGAGTCGCTCGGCTATCCTCAATTTGGCACTACGGCTGCGCGGGTTGGATTCTATCTCCAATGAGGTAGGCTTAATAACCTTCCGTGAAATGAGCTTTAGCGTGGGTACATGCCCGCAGCGACACATCACTGTTCTAGGGGGACAGAGGCAATTGCTGGCTGCGCGTCGCATGAACTGCTTGACTATGCGGTCCTCGAGGGAATGATAACTGATGACTGCCAATCTTCCCTCGGGGCGGAGAAGGTCAATAGCCTGTTTGAGAGCCGGTTCCAGATTCTGTAGCTCGCTGTTGGCCGCGATGCGCAGCGCCATGAATGTCCTTGTTGCAGGGTGGATTCTGGCACGCTTGCTGCGCAAAGCTTGCTCGACCAAGCGGGCAAGCTCCAGGGTGGTAGCGACGGGGCGATTCTGAACAATGTGTCGCGCTATCCTCCGGCTGTGACGCTCTTCGCCGTATTTTTCTATGAGCCGAGCCAACTCTTGCTCTGAGAAGGTGTTAACGATATCAGAGGCAGTTAACCCTTGCCTGGGATCGAACCGCATGTTCAGATGAGCGTCGAGGTGGAAGCTGAAGCCGCGTTCGGCTGTATCCAGTTGCAGAGAAGAAACACCGAGGTCGAAGAGAACACCATCAACTGGATGAAAATGGTATCTCTTGCATATAGCCTCAAGGTTGACAAAGTTGTCATTAGCCAGAGTAACTGCTTCGCCATAGTTACTGAGTTCATCTTGACTTACGTGGATGGCTTCAGGATCAGCGTCAATGCCCAGGAGCCTTCCCGAGGGCATGATTCTTTCGAGTATCACCGCCGCGTGTCCTCCTAGGCCTACGGTGCAGTCGACGAAGTACCCTCCTGGCCGAGCCCGTAGCCCTTCTATAGCTTCATCAAGCAAAACAGGTATATGAATCGGCAAGGACATGGTCAGACTCATCAACTACGCTCCCAAATCCTCCATAATCTTTGCTGCCTGCTCGTCGGCGGATATTTTCTCTGCCTTCCATTCCTCTTCACTCCAGAGCTCAACGGTCCGATTGGCACCGATAACAATAGCTGTGTCGGCAATCCCGGCGTGTTCTCGCAAAGCATATGGCAACACTATCCTGCCCTGCCCATCGAAGGAGGCGCTGAAGGCAGAGGCGAAGATAGCGCGGGTTAGTTTTCTCAAGCTAGCTCCACCAACCGCCTTAGCCGCCAGGCTTTCGGACAATTTCTCCCACTGTGCTATGGGATAAACGGTAATACATTTCTCCAGCCCTTTCGCTAACACCATGCCCGCCTTCAGTTCCCGCCTGAATTTCGGCGGAAGAGGTACTCTTCCTTTATCATCAACCTTATACGGAGACTCGCCAATGAACATATCATTCACCTCGATTTGTAATACTGCCTTTGTCTAAAGGCAAGATTTCTGCTAACGGGAGCAAGAGACCGCTTTGTCTGCTCCCAAAGCTGCCTGACCTTCCTAGCCTTACACTATTCATCATGGCCTGGCCCAGGTTGCCCTTTTTCCCCACTTTTCCCCACAACCCTATTATAAACCATATTCATATTTTGTCAATACCTTTGGGCGTTTATTGCTTGTTTCTTGAGTTTTCTCTCCGAACGCTGGAAATGGAGTGCTGCCAAACACAGCCCGCCCGATACATGACTCCCCGAGAGCTGAAGTCACCTGAACGCAGAGCGGCTTTCTTTTGCCCCGTCCGCATGCTAAGATATGCAATTCAAAGGTTTTTGTTGAGGAAGTCCATGCGCATCGATATTCTCTGCCTCTTCCCCGAAGTGTTTGTCTCTCCGCTCAACCAGAGCATCGTCAAGCGTGCTGCCGAGCGGGGACTGGTGAACATCGTGATTCATGATATTCGCGACTACACGCATGACAAACATCGAACTGCGGATGACTATCCCTACGGTGGTGGACCCGGCATGGTGCTCAAGCCCGAGCCTATCTTTGAGGCAGTGGAAGCGATAAAGCAGCAACCTGGTGCATGCGAAGTACCGGTGATTCTACTCACCCCTCAGGGCAGGCTTTTTTCGCAATCTGTTGCTCAAGAACTAGCCCTCCACCCTCATATAACGTTGATCTGTGGTCATTACGAAGGTTTGGACGAGAGAGTGTGTGAGCATTTGGCTACTGATGAAATCAGTATCGGGGACTATGTACTCAGCGGGGGCGAATTAGCCGCCCTGGTCGCGGTCGACGCTATCGTCCGACTGATACCGGGAGTGCTTGGCTCAGAGTTTTCTGCCGATAGCGATTCTCACAGCAACGGACTTCTTGAATACCCCCAATACACCAGGCCTCAGACATATCGGGATTGGTCAGTACCCTCGATACTGCTCTCAGGCAATCACAGCGAGATTGCTCAATGGCGGCGCCGTCAAGCTATCCTGCGAACCGCGAAACGGCGCCCTGATCTTCTAAAGAAAGGCAGCTTATGCGATGAGGAGAGGAAATGGATGTCAGAGAATTTGTTAGACCCAAGCTGAACCCCAACATTCCCCAAATCTCCCCCGGTGACACGGTCAGGCTCAGTCTAAAGACTCTGGAAGGGGGTAAGGAGCGACTGCAGCACTTCCAGGGTGTCGTGATCGGAATGAGAAAGGGCGTCGATGGCGGGAGCTTTACGGTAAGGCGCGTCTCTCACGGCACTGGAGTGGAACGTACTTTCCCTTTCCAGTCTCCTTCGGTGCAGAATGTCGAGGTGCTCAGGCACGGCCAGGTACGCCGAGCCAAGCTCTACTACATGCGCAGGCTGAGCGCCAAGCAGGCTCGACTTAAGGAAAGAAGAGAGAAAGCAATCGGGCCAGCCGTGCCTCCAGAAGAAGCTCAGCCTTCTGAATGAAGTACGCCGACGTGGCAGTCAACTCGCCGGTGAGCCGGTCGACTTTCACTTATGCCATCCCGGCACGGCTAAGCGTTCATGTCGGGCAAGCAGTATGGGTACCTTTTGGCTCCAGGATTCTTCAGGGAATTGTTGTTGAGTTATCGGATCAGCCGTCGGTAGAAACAACCAAGGAAATAGCTGACCTCGTTACAGGTACTCCTGTGCTTTCCTCCCGACAAATGGAGCTTGCCCGATGGATAAGCGAACGATACCTTTCCCCTCCTTTCGATGCCCTTGCCCTGATGCTGCCTCCAGGATTTGAGAGACAGACTATTACCTACATTCAGCTAGCCGATTCCCAGATGGATTTGTATTCTCTGACGCCAGAGCAAAGGCAGGTCTTGCACATCATCAAAGCGAAGAAGAAAGCAAGCTTGGCTGAACTGGAGAAGGCAATCGGCAAGAGGAAAGCCGGGCAAGTCATCGACCAGTTGCTGGACCGTCGGCTAGTTACAAAGACTCTGGAACTGGAACCGGTGAAGATAAAGCCCAAGACGGTCCTTTATGTCAAGTTAATAGCTCCGACAGGTCGGAGAGAAGGAGTCGAAGCGGAAAAGGCTCGCCTCCATAAGCGCAGAGCCTACAAACAAGCGCAACTCCTGGAGTTTCTGACGGAGCAGACTCAACCTGTTTCGGTCAACGAATTAGGGAAGCGTTTCACTCGCGCTTCTGCCACTATCAAGGCCCTGGAGAGTCGCAATCTGGTGGCTGTGGAAAGGGTCAGGGTAAGACGTGACCCCCTATCTCACCTCAGTGTGCTGCCTTCTCCGGCTCCGCTCCTCACTCCGTCTCAACAAGCTGCCTGCGAATCGATCCACAACGTTATTGTCAGGGAAGGGAGACAATCCGGCAGGCCGCCGGTTTTTCTCCTCTTCGGGGTTACCGGCAGCGGAAAGACCGAGGTCTACCTGTGGGCCTTGACTCAGACCATTTCGGCCGGTAAGCGAGGAATCTGCCTTGTTCCTGAAATCGCCTTGACCCGGCAAACAGTGGAGAGATTCTCCAGTCGCTTCCCCGGGCGCGTGGCAGTGCTGCACAGCGGCCTTTCCGCGGGAGAACAGTTCGACGAATGGCAATGGATAGAGGAGGGAAACTGCGACGTGGTCATTGGACCGAGGAGTGCTCTATTTGCCCCGTTGCCCGACCTCGGTCTCATCATCATTGATGAAGAACATGAGTGGACGTACAAGCAAGACGATAAGTCGCCCCGCTATCATGCCCGGGACGTGGCCATCAAACTGGCGCAACTCAGTGGTGCCGCTGTCATCCTTGGCAGTGCTACTCCCGATATTGGCACCTTCGATAAGGCGCAGCAAGGTGAGTATCATCTTCTAGAGCTAAAGGAAAGAATCACTCCCCGTGGCTATTCTCCTCTTCCCGAAGTAAGCATAGTGGATTTGCGGGAAGAACTCAAAGCAGGAAACACAGGCTCATTAAGTCGTTCCTTGTTAGCTGCTATGAAAGAAACCCTGACGCAGGGGGAGCAGGCCATTCTTTTTCTCAACCGTCGCGGAACCGCTACCTTTGTGCGGTGTCGTAGCTGCGGCTTTGTCTTCCGCTGCCCCCGCTGCTCCATAGCTCTTACCCATCATTCGGTACAGAAGAGACTGATTTGTCACCGCTGCCGCTACTCCATTCCGGTGGCCCAAAGCTGTCCCCAGTGTTTTCGGCACCATCTCAGGTTTCTGGGCATCGGCACGCAGAGGGTAGAAGAAGAGGTCAGTCACTTCTTCCCAGAAGCGAGATTGCTTCGCTGGGACAGAGACGTGATTACCAGGAGATATGGTCACGAAGAGCTACTGCAGGATTTTCGCGACCATAAGGCAGATGTGCTCATTGGCACCCAGATGGTAGCCAAAGGATTGGACCTGCCTGAAGTGACCCTAGCGGGGATAATCAGTGCCGATACCGGCCTCAATTTCCCTGATTTCCGCAGTGGCGAGCACACGTTTCAGCTCTTGTGCCAGGTAGCTGGCAGGGCTGGCCGAGGGATCAAAGCAGGAAAGGTGATCATCCAGACTTATTCACCCGACAATTACACGGTTCAAGCTGCCGCCCGACATGATTATCTCGGTTTCTATGAAGCAGAAAGTGATTATCGGCGACGATACAACTATCCGCCTTTCAGCCGGTTGATCCGCCTGGTCTATAGCCACATTAACGACGAACTGTGTCGTCATGAAGCGGAAAGAGTGCATCGTCTGATTCTCGATGAAAGGGCAAGAGACGATATGATTGACTTCGATGTAATCGGTCCTGTGCCTGCTTTTGCCTTCCGGGCGAGAGGCAGATATCGCTGGCAGCTTTTCCTCCGCAGCCCTGCGCCAGCCCGGATATTATCCCGGGTCACCCTGCCCCAGGGCTGGACTGTAGATGTCGATCCGGTAGGGATGGTTTGATCTTGCGCCGACGCCCTTGAGGGAGTTGCCAGCATTCGGTGGGAAATAATCGACGGCTCGCTCTCACGTCGTGTTCGCTTCACGATGAGCATATGACTGCTTTCCAGATGCCTCACCTAGATCAGGAGAGCCGTACAACAGCCTATCTGGACTTGGCAGCATTGCCTATAAGTAGTACGATATGACTACGGTGGTGCAGCGCTGCTGTCATCAAACACAAAGGAGGTGAACAGTGTCCGATAGAGTAAGTCAGATCGTGCAAACGGCGGGGATAGTAATCTTGGGGATTGCCTTAACGTTAATGGGGCATTTCAGCCGTTCTCCCGGGTTCATGGAGCGAATCTGGTGGATGCCATTCGCTCTTGGAATACTTCTGATAGTAATGGGGCTTGCCGGCATTGGTTTCTATGCCAGTCAACCGCGCAAGATATCCTGTCCGTATTGCGGTGAGAAGACAGTGCCGAAGCGTCGAGGGTTCAGGGACCATCTCTATCTTGCCCGATCGGATGAGGATTAACTCCGGCCGATACTCTTTGTATGTAATCCAAAGAACTGTTGCCTCTGCAAGTAACGACGGAAGCACCACAGTCATGCCGTTCGAAGAAGCCCACACTCCAAAGGGCAGGCCCCGCTTCTCGCCGTCCCATCATGATTCCTTTTCCCAAGTGTTGCTGCAGACGCATGCCGGTTCCTTGCCACCCTACCACCGTGAAACCAGAATACCTTGTCCTCCGAAGATCTCTTAACCGGCGCTCAGCTATCACTCTTCCCGTCTTAGCAGCCGTGACCACTGCCTTACCTCACCCGAGCTAATTGCCAGTATCGGCCCTCTCCCTCCTCCTTCAAGAACGAGAGATCTCTCAATAAATGCATCAGGGGTGGGAGGGATGCCCCTCTCGCCCCTGAACCTCTGGGCTATGGTTACTTACCTCTTGGGGGCGGGCTTCCCAGGGGCGGGTTTCTTCTGCACGTCTAATCACCTCCTTAAACTGTGCAAAAGCCGCTAGATGGCGAATACCGCCGACAGGAGATCCCGAGAGGCCTGGCCATGACCCCTTCAACCGTCTGACATCCATTTCAGTCTACAATGAATGGTGTTATCAACATAATACCACAGCACGCACGCTGCTGTGATACGCTGCAGTTCAGAGTGATTCATCGAGACACGAGATACGTGTCTCCGCAACATATCGTCAGGCAACTGCACACAGAATACGCGGATATTGCCACGGCACGACTACTGGATCTCTTCCACCTTGAGCAGATTGGTGGAGCCGGTTACTCCGATAGGAATGCCGCCGGTGATCACTATCAGGTCACCGGGCCTGGCCAGCCCCAGTTCCTTGCAAAGCCTGGCTCCCGTAGCGAATAGCTCTTCCACTGACGAGGGTGCCGCTGTCTGAAAGGGGTAAACACCCCAGCGCAGCATCGATCTCTCCAGGACAACGGCGTCAGGAGTCAGCGCCAGAATGGGCATCCTGGGACGATACTTTGACACGCGTCCTGTTGTGCTGCCCGTCTGGGTAAAGGCCACAAGAGCCACCGCCCTGAGGATGTGAGCTGTATAACAGGCACTGTAGCTTATCAACTCATCCGTCTTCTGCTCCAACCACCTGCCTCTCTCTGATAGTATCTGCTCGTAGGGTAGTGCGTCTTCCGTCTCCCGGGCGATCCTTGCCATCATCTTGACTGCCTGCACAGGGTACTTCCCGATCGAAGTCTCGGCTGAGAGCATGACGGCATCCGTACCATCGAATATAGCATTGGCCACGTCAGCGACCTCGGCCCGCGTCGGCCGGGGGGCATTGACCATTGATTCCAGCATCTGCGTAGCCGTGATCACCGGCTTACCAGCCTGATTGCATTTCCTGATGATCTTCTTCTGTACCAGCGGCACCTTCTCCAGAGGGATGTCCACGCCCAGGTCTCCCCGCGCCACCATTATGCCCTCGCTGGCTGCCAGTATGCTGTCGAATCTGTTGACCGCCACGCCCCTCTCAATCTTGGCAATGACCGGTATGTCGGCGTCGCTCTCATGTAGCACGGCTCTCACACCGTTTACGTCCTCGGCATTCCTGACAAAAGAGATGGCCACGTAGTCAGGCTGCTGCTTGATAGCAAAGGAAATGCATTCTCGCAAAGCGTCGGTGATAAAAGGTCCAGAGCTAGGCATACCGGGCACGACCAGCCCGCGTCCCTCGGTGAGGATCCCTCCCACCATGACCCTACACCTGACCTCCGTGTCCTGTCTCTCAATTACCTTGAGCTGCATCGCACCATCATCAAGCAGCACGGTATCCCCCACCTTTATGTCCTGAGAAAGGGTAGGGAGGCTAACCGGTACTACCTTGCTGTCTCCCTCCATCTGCCTTGTACTGAGGATAACCCGGGCACCTTTTTTCAGCCTCGCCTGACCGTCTTTCAGCTTCCCGGTTCGATACTTCGGCCCGGGCAAGTCCATCAGTATGGCAACAGGGATGCCGAGGCTGCGGGATAGCTTCCTTACGGTCTGGATATGGCGGGCGTGTTCCCTGTAGGTACCGTGGGATAGATTGAGCCTGGCGACATTCATGCCCGCCCTTATCAGTTGCCTGATCACGGCGGTCGAGCCGGTAGCCGGACCGATAGTGCACACTATTTTCGTTCGCCTGTCAAAAAGCCTCGAGCGTCTCATATCACCATCTAACACTGCTGGAGCATTACCTGTCAATAACTTTGGTGCCAGTCCTCAGGCACCGGGGCGAACTCGCCCTTTTCAGACCCCCATCTGGAATACCAGGGCTTGCCGTGGCTGTCAGCTATCTCAGCCAGTTCCTTTAACCTCGGAGCGGCCGTATTCTTGAAGAAACTCAGTCGCTCTTCCCGGGAACGGATTCGGGCGCCTTCCTGCCACAGGGCACGCCCTGCCAGGAAGCCGCAAGCCCCCGCCTTACAGCTTATCTCCACCTGCTTCTTGAATGAGTCGAAGTCAACGCCGGCACTGAGCAACACCCAGGGTAGCCGGGATGCGCGATCTAACTCCCGGCAAAGCCTCAGCAGCCTGCCCTCGTCTTGCTCAAACCTCATATCTGCCGGAAACTCTGCTTTCAGTACATCAACGGGCAGGGCAGTGATCTGCCGCGCGGTTTCGATTACCAGGTCAGGCTTCATCTCGGCGAATGTCTTTGAGGATGTCCCGCCTTTTTCCACGGGATAGCTTACCGGCTCAACCAGAAGGGCCATATCTTCTTCAATGCACTGGTCGGCCAGCCTTGCCACCAGATCGAGTTGCTTTGAGGCGATGTCCTTGAGATCGGGTCTGAAGTAGATCAGAAGCTTCACCGCTGAAGCGCCCATTTTCTTCGCCTTCTTCACGCTCCAGCCGGGCAGAAGCTCGGTGATTCTGACTCCACTGTCTCCGCTGTAGCCGGACTTTTCCATGCTGACAAGAAGTCCCTTAGAACCGGGCATGAGACCGGCAGCCACAGCCTGAGCGGCTCCATACTCCGGGTCAAGTAATATGGCACTGGCAAAGGGGGCTACCGCCTGGCAAAGGTCAAGCTTGAAATCAACCATAGCCTGGTAGCTCACAGCATCAGGATTCTTCTCGTTCAAAGCGCGCCTGAGTGCTCCTCTGTGGTCAATGGCGCACATCGTCATCATGCCCCTGGAATCAGCCAGTTGCTGGAGCCCTCTCAGCTTGCCAATAGATATGTTCATCGAATCACCCCCATGATAGATTAGTTCTTCCTTTCACTCGCAGAGGAGCATTCTCATCTCCAGAAGCTCAACGTTCAACTCCTTCTTCTTCTCCCAGGTATCTCGCAGCGGGGTATAGGCCACTCTCCAATTCATCTCGCCCACCATGTATCCGCTCTTGCCTGCCACGAGGGCCCGTACAGCGGCCACACCGAGCTTGCCCGCGAGAACTCTGTCACGTGCGGTCGGTGAACCTCCGCGCTGGAGATGCCCCAGAATACACACCCGGGAGTCGAGACCCAACTTCTCCCTCACTTCCCGGGCTATACGAAAACTATCGCCCGGCTGCCCGCTTTCTGCCACCACCACGATGGCACTCTTCTTCTCCCCTTTGAAACTCCTTTCCAGGTGTGAACAAAGCTCATCAACGCTGAAAGGAATCTCGGGGATGAGCAACTCCTCGGCACCGCCAGCTATCCCGCTCTCCAGGGCGATGAATCCGGTGTGTCGCCCCATCACCTCCACGAAAAACAGGCGCTCATGAGACAGGGCCGTATCCCGAATACGATCGATGGCCTCCAGCGCGCAGTTCACGGCCGAGTCAAACCCTATGCTGTAGTCGGTGCCGTAGATATCATTATCTATCGTCCCCGGCACACCGATGATGCCGATGCCGCATTCTTGCGACAGCGCGGTGCCCCCACGGAACGTGCCATCGCCCCCGATGAGAATCAGGCCCTCGATACCCCTTTTCTCAAGGTTCTCTATAGCCGGCGTCCTGCCCTCACCGGTCATGAATTCAGGCGAGCGGGCGGTGCCCAGAGTTGTGCCGCCCTGGTGGATGATATTGGCGACGGCCTTCCTGTCCAGGAGCCCTATTTCACCTCGGATGAGCCCGGCGTAGCCACGCCTGATGCCGAAAATCTCAAGCTCCTGAGCCCGGGCAGCACGCACCGCTGCGCGGATACAGGCATTCATGCCCGGAGCATCGCCGCCGCTGGTCAGTATGCCGATCCTTTTCATAGACTCCTCCTCAGGCTATCTTTCTCCCTGCAAACTCTGTTATGGCTGCATTTTCCGGCAACAGAAGCCCGGATTTTGGGCGCCTTGCCCTCTCATCTCCTGCAGAGCAAAGGCAGCGGCACCGAGCACTCCCGAATTCTGACCCAGCTCAGCACAAGCAAAGCGCACCGCCCGGGAAGCATGCTTGTATGCCCTCTCCCGGGCCACCTTGAAGGCTGGCTTGAACAGCATATCACCGATGTTTGATAAGCCGCCACCGATGACTATCAACTCAGGGTTGAATACGTTCACTAAACTGGCCAGCCCGACACCCACGTAGTAGCCGGTCCGGGCAATAAGCTCTTTGGCCAGACTATCGCCCTGCTGGGCGGCGCTATGAATGACCTCTGCCGTCACCCTTTCTGCATCACCGTTAACGTATCCCGGAATGGAAGTGCTGGCACCTTCTCTAATGCGCTGCCTTGCCTCTCTGGCCAGAGCTGTTCCCGAAGCCAGCGTCTCCCAGCAACCTCTGTTTCCGCAGCTGCAAACCGGTCCATCGTCATCGATGGTCATATGTCCCACCTCGCCGGCGACACCAGTAGCTCCGCCGTAGATCTTGCCGTCAACGACGATGCCCCCACCGATGCCGGTGCTGAGAGTAATGTAGATGAAGTTACGGGCACCCCGGGCGGCGCCAAAACGGAGTTCGCCCAGAGCAGCGGCATTGGCGTCATTGATGAGAAACGTCCTGTTACCCAGCCTTTCCTGTATCATGTCTCTCAGGGGAATATCTCTCCACCCCGGCAGATGGGGTGATGTGAGAACGATTCCCGCATCAGGATTCACCAGGCCGGGCGCTGCCACCCCTATGGCGGTAAGGTCTGAAACGGCGACACATGCCTGTTCTGAAGCACGATGCGCAGACTCCAGGATAGCCCCGATTACCGCCTCATGACCTTCTCTGGCTGGCGTTATGCGATGGTCGGCCGAGAGCATCTTGCCCTGAGAGCCGATCACTGCCGTCAGGATCTTGCTGCCTCCAAGGTCGACGCCAAGAATCAAATCGTCGGTGTTCTCGCACAATTCCGAACTCCGGCTATGAGCCTCAGTCATAAGCGGTCCCCTTCTTCAGAGCCAGCGTCTCTTCCCAGACCTTGTTCCCACTTTATTCCTAGATGACCCCGGCGGATATCTTCGCAGCCCCACTTCCCGGTCCAGAAGAGCCGGCAGGCCTGGATTACGTGCATCCTCCCGTCTCGTAGAGCTGCCCCGACCTCTCGACAATGGATTTCCTTACGGATCGCTATTATTCTATACTAGGGCGGATGATAAGAAAAGACCGTGTACTCGTTCAGGTGATTAGTGACACTTCTTTCTTGTCATTGCGAGGAGCGAGATTCCTCACCTGCGGTTCGGAACAGGCTCCGCAATCTCTAAGCGAGGTTCCTCAGTCCAACTATAGCAGGCATCCCGCCCGGCACAAAGTGGCTTCAGTTGTGAGCCATCGCGTAGCTCGCAGAACCGCTTGACAGTTCCCACCGCGATGACATAGGCTAGTGTCTCGCAAAAGCTCAAGTGCTGGGAAACGGCATCACCAAGGGCAATTGACGTCAGGAGGTACAGGAATGATAGAAGGCAAGATAGTCTATTTCGCCAGGGCTGGCGCGGTCAACACCGACGATGTGCTGCGCATCTGCAAA
>JAUWQY010000017.1 GCA_030610855.1 Dehalococcoidia bacterium | reverse complement strand
TCATTGAGCGCCCCGGCAAGTCGGGGCGCGGCAATCTCACGCCCATCCACCAGATTGCTTCGTCCCGATTACATCGGGACTCGCAACGACGGAACGGAGGTGTCATTGCATTTTGGGCTTTGCCATCTGTCATTGCCCGTTGGGCAAACGACTCTATTTGTGGAGCCAGCACTCCACGAAATGACCGGGGCTGGGCTCGAACTCCGGGGGCTCCTCCACATCACACAGCTCCTTGATGATGCGCGGGCACCGGGGATGGAAGCGACAGCCGCTGGGGGGTTTTATCAGGCTGGGGGGTTCTCCGGCCGGGACATCCCTGAATCGCGACACGTTCTCCGGATCCGGGTCCGGGATGGCGTTAAGCAGCACTTGCGTGTAAGGATGGAGCGGGTTGTCTACCACCTCCTTCACATCTGCCTTCTCCACCAGCTTCGCACCATACATGATAAAGGCGCGCTGGGAGAAGTAGCGCACCGAGGAGAGGTCGTGGGTAACGTAGATCACGCCCACTTTATGGGCTTTCTGGATACCGCCCATCAACTCAAGGATTTCCACGCGCACCGAGGCGTCGAGCATGGATACGGGCTCGTCGGCGGCGATCAGCTTGGGGTGCAAAATCACCGCTCTGGCGATCACCAATCGCTGCTGCTGGCCCCCGGAGAGCATGTGGGGATACTTGGTGAGGAATTCGTCGGGAGGAGTCAACCTCACCTCTTCCAGGGATTCCCGAATGCGTTGCTCGTGCTCCTTCTTGGGCACCTTGTTGACGATGAGCGGCTCTCTCAGGATACGGCTGACGCTCATAAATGGGGGGAGTGCCCCATAGGGGTCCTGCTGGACGAAGCCGATCTGACACCGCAGCCAGGCAAGGTCCCCTGCCATCTGCCCCCTCTCCCCGTCGATCCTCCTGCCATCGAAAAACATCTCTCCCTCCGTGGGCTTGGCCAATCCCAGAATCGTCCGCAGCAGGGTCGTCTTCCCTGACCCGCTCTCTCCCACGATGGTGACCGCCTCCCCCTCCTCGAGCTCAAAGCTTACGCCATCCACCGCCCGGACAAATCCCGCGCTGAGAAACCCCCAGCGCTTCAGCTCAAACCAGGTGCGGAGGTTTTTCACCGAGAGCAGTGTTTTGTTCTCCATTCACTCAACCCTTCTCATATAGCCAGCACTTCACCGTCTCGTCTCCATGCGTGAAGAGCGGCGGCTCTTCCTCGCAACGCTCGAACCGCTTGTGGCAGCGGGGGGCGAACCGGCAGCCCTTGGGCGGATTGAACAGGCTCGGTGGCTGACCGGTGATGAACTCCGGCTTCTTTTCCGCGCGCAGGGTAGGCACGCTGGCCATGAGCTTCTGGGCATAGGGATGGAGTGGCTCGCGGTAAAATCGCTCCGCCTTGCTGTGCTCCACCAATTGCCCGGCATACATGCAGAGCACCTCGTCTGCCAGCTCGCTGGAGGTGGCGATGTCATGGGTGATGAGCATGAAACTAAGGCCGGTCTCATTCTTAATCTTCTTCAGCGCGTTCATGATGCCGGCCTGGGTCAGGACATCCAGTGCCGAAGTTGGCTCATCGAGGATCACGAGAAGCGGGTCCGCTACCAGGGCCATGGCAATGATCGCCCGCTGGCGCATCCCCCCGGAGAGCTCGAAGGCATAGCGGTCCAGGAAAGCCTCCGGCACGCCCACGATGCGGAAGACCTCCCGCGCCCGCTCAAGTACCTTCTGCTTATCCATACGGTGGTCGACCAACAGGGGTTCGGTTACCTGGTATCCCACCTTGAGGACGGGGTTGAGCGAGTTCATCGCCGCCTGCGTGACCATCGATATCTTCACCCAGCGCACCTCCCGGCGGAAGTGCTCATCGCTGAGTTTCATAATATCCGTGCCGTTCAGGAAGACCCTGCCCTTATGAGTATCTACGTTCCGGGGCAGCAGTCTCAGGATCGCCCGCGCCAGCGAGGTCTTGCCACAGCCGGACTCGCCGATGACCGCCACCGACTGACCGCGGGCAAGTTCAAAGCTCGCCCCCTCCACAGCCCGTACCACGCCATAGGATGCACGGAAGTAGAGGCAAAGCTCCTCGACCTTCAGAAGTGGACCATCCCTTGTTGCTGCATCCGGGACGCTGTCGGCAACCGGTTTTTCCTGTCTGCTCACATTGCTTATCATACCGTCCTCAACCTCGGGTTGAAGATGCGATCGAGGGCAAAGCCGACCAGGGCGAAGCCCACCCCCATCAGCATGAGGAGGGCCGAGGGCAGGACCATCCAGTAGTAGTATCCCTTGTACAACGCGCCCCCCGTATAAGCGTCGTTCAGTAGCTTGCCCCATGTGGGCAGAGTCGGATCGCCCAGTCCCAGCACCGACAGTGTTGCCTCGAGAAAGACGAAGGTCGGAATCACGAGGACGAACTGCGGAAGAAGCGTTGGTGCTATTCTGGGCAGGAGATAGCGGAATATGATACGCCAGTTCCCTGCCCCGTATGCCTGGGCCGCCTCGATATAGGGTGATTCCTTGGCCTGGAGGAACATAGCGCGATAGGTGAGCATCGAGGCGCTGAACACGTTCAAGGCGATGATGAGCCCCAGCATGGTCCAGATGCTGCGCGAGTAGAAGTGACCGACCATGATCAGGATAGGCAGTACGGGCAGGATGAGATTCACCTGGGTGATCCACTGGAAGACCTTGTCCAACTTGCCCCCCATCCACGTACCGATGCCCGCCAGGACAAACGTGCTGACCTGGGCACCGACGGCGGCCAGGATCCCGAACAACAGTGCGATCGGCGCTCCCCAGAGCAGCGCCACCATTAGATCACGCTGGCGGTGGTCGGTGCCGGCCAGGCCGTGGGCCTTGCCGTACACCACCACCTTGGCATCCAGTTCATTATCCTCGGCCACCTCGGCCGTCAGCACAAGCTCGTAGTCTCCCTTCAGCGGCCTTGCTTCATCTGCAGGGTCCGCGAAGAGGCCCACGTGAGGCGCCGCTCCCAGCTCCGCCCTCAGCACCCTATCCTGGGAAACGTAGTACACGTCCGACGCTTTCCTGAGCACACGGCCCTCCTGGATCGTGATCGTCCGCCCGTCGGGCGTACGCCAGGACAGGGTCGCGGTCGTCACCACCGTTGCCTCCGTGAAGATATTGAGCTCGTTGGGGAAGGTGTCATACCCGAATTGGAACGGAAGCACGATCTCCACCCGCTTCATCCCGTCACCGATCGTCTCCTCCGTCTTTGTCTCCGCCTCGAAAGGCACGACTATCGTCCGCGATAAGCTATCCTTGTAGAACAGGTCGAACCAGACGGGCACGGCGTTCCTGGGGCTATCATCCCACACACCGGGGCCGCCGCGCCACAGCCGGATCGCGTCGCCGTAAGGGAGGGCAATGACCGTGTACATTGAGAGGACTACGAAAAAGAGGATCAGGATCAGCCCTGCTATCATTGACGGGTAGCGCCTGAGCCCTTTGAGAGACCTTAAGACGTTCCCCATCCGTTCCTTACCCCCGTGCTCCCGCAGCCTCAACACGGACGCGCGGGTCGAGGATGGCATAGATGAAGTCCAGCACGAACACGGTGGCCGCCAGCAGGTACCCGTAGATCACGATGACACCCACGATGACCGGCGTATCGCTCACCTGTGTCGCCCTGTAGAAGATCTGTCCAATTCCCGGCCAGTTGAAGACATGCTCCAGCACGATCTGCCCCATCCACATCACGATCAGGGTCAGCAGGAAACTGGTGATGATGGGTGGCAAAGTCGGCCGCAGGATATACCGCCTCTGCACCGCCTGTCCGGAAAGCCCCTTCGCCCGCGCCAGCTCCACGTAATCCTCGCTGGAGTAAATGAGGAAGAAGGTACGCCAGGCGTAGATGTTGGCGAACACGGCGCCGATCACTATGGCGCTTACGGGAAGGATCATGTGCTCCAGCAGGCTCAACAGGTAGACCCCGGTGTCCTTGGGCGGCGGGAGGCTGAGCATCCCGCCCCAGGGCAGCACGCGAAGCACAGCCGCGAAAATGAGGATGAGGAATATGCCGTAGAACCAGCCCGGCGCCGCCGAGCTGGGCGCGAGGGCGATGCTGATCCGGTCGACAGCGCTCCCGTACCGCCGGGAGAGAAATAGAGCGAAGAACAGCGCGATGAGAAACAGGAGCAGCTCGGCCGTCGCGAACAGAATCAGCGTCGAGGGGAGCCTCTCCATCAGTATCCGGATGACGTCCCTCGACCCGGCATCGCTCGCCAACCGCTCCGCCCGCCCCAGTTGCAGCGAGAGGGCAGTCCACGTGTAGCTGAAGGCCCGTCCGGGGAAGAAGGGTCTGTCCAGCCCCAGCCGCTTGTACTCCACCCTACACAGGTCCTCTACCATTGCCGCCAGCACGTCTTTTGGCACCCCCTTGTTCGCCGGGTTCTGGAACACGGCCATCCCGATGTACTGCTTGATCTCGGCCCTTTTCACCCTGTCCATCTCGCCGCCCATGTTGGCGATGACAACCGTGAGAAACACAGCCACAACCAGGGCCAGGAAGAGCCAGAAGGCCCTCAGCAGTGTGAATCTGCCCAACCTGGTTAGGAACTTACGCATGGCGGAATAACCTGCCTTTTAGCTGCCGCTCTAGCAGCTCAGTCTCTGCAAAACTGTAGCCTAGGCCGTAATATAGCACCCATCTCTCAGACTGTCAATGGTTTTCGCGGGGTCCAAAATCCTCTCCGGATTCCCATTTTGCCCTGCAGAAATCCAAATGTCCGGATCCACCTTTCGTCATTACCCGTCCCGATGCAATCGGGACGCGGCAATCTCATTCATGGGTGAGATTGCTTCGTCGCCCCGACCTGTCGGGGCTCCTCGCAATGACAGTGGGGAATCGCCAGCCTCGGAACGACAGTGTGGGTCTGCCATTGCGACCACCCTGAGCCTGTCGAAGGGTGCACGGCAACCTCATGGCTTGCCACCGGATTGCTTCGCCCCGACAAGTCGGGACTCGCAATGACAAAGGAGGGAGTCATTGTTTAGGGCTTTGGGCTTGATTCGGCATTTGAACTTTGCAGTCTGGCATTCCGGTTATCCCCCCCCCTCAAGACAAGGGCGGGGATTAAGGTCCCGGCTGTGCCGGGGATGCTCGATGAAATCGGCAGGGCTTATGAGTGTCATCTGTCATTGCCCGGGGCAACAAGAGAGGGGGCCGCTGCCTTAGCAGCGGCCCCTGTGTTGGACTCAGATGGCCAACTCAGTTGGCGTAACCCTGATTGTTATGGTGCCAGGTACAAGTACTTGCCGCTGACGCCATCCCGTGTGACACCAGAGATGGTCAGCATCGCTGCCTCGATTGCGGCGTCCGCAGCGACGAAGTCGTAGGCATAGTATGCCTCGATGTCAGCGACCAGGGTCGGGTAACGGCTGGCATCGCCGCCCGCCGTGCTCTGGCCGAGCCATCTCTCGAAGCCCAGTCCGCCCATGACCGTCCCCACGAGGTAGGAGCGGTCGATGGCCCAGTGCATGGCCTCGCGGACCGCTTGGAGGCCGAACGGGTTGACCCATACGGACTCGTCCTCGAGTACGGTGACGGGACCGACGGGGTTAAGCGTCAGTTCGTTGTAGGAGCCGAGGCTCATCCTGTAGTCGAGGTCCTCGTCCCCCTGCACCGTCGCGAACAGGTCGGCGTCGCTCAAGCCGAAGGCGAAGATGTCAAGGTCGTCGCTCTGCAGCCGTGCAATCGCCTGTGCCGGGTCGGTAATAAACTCGATATTCACCTGTTCGACCCAGGCGCCGATCTCGGGTAATCCGGTCGGGGCAAGCTCCATGAGGAACAGCCATTTGTCGGCCAAGCTGTGGTAGGTTGGGAACTTCTTCAGCACGAGGCTCTTGGGCGTGAAGTCAACCGAGTCCATGTACATCGGCCCGGTGGCCACCCAGAAGTGGTCGTGAGCGATGTACCAGGCATCCAGGTTGGCCATGCGCGCGGTGATCTCAGTGGCGAAAGTAGTTCCCAGTTCCGTCCGAGCAGTGTACTCGGCCTCGATGAAGGCTGCGTACGGGACGAACTCGGTTGCCGCGATGACAGCAGCCAGGTGGGTGGCGAGGATGTCCTTGCCCTCACCGATGTAGTTCGTCCACACTATTGGTGAAACGGCCTTGTCCTGGCCGAACGCACACTCGCCGGCATCCTCGCCCAGTATTGCCAGGGCCAGGGTGTGCCACATGCCGGCGCCCTGCGAGTAGGTGGGGAACTGGTGGTTTACGCAGTACTCGGCATCCAGGTTCCAGTTGGTGGTCCAGTACTCGACGATCAGGTCGTAGCCCCCGTCATCGGTGATGTACTTCACGCCCTTGAAGGTGCTCAGGAAGGCGCTGTACGCGGATGCAAAAGCGGGGTCATAGATGAGGCCGTCCTCGAGACCGCGCTCGTGATCTATGATGTAGAAGTAGAGGAAGTCGGCCAGGGAGAGCTCGCTCCCGTCGTGGATGTCAACGTCGAAGGTGCCAATCGGGTAGTAGGCGCGCGACTTCACCTGCGCCTCATTGCTCCATTCCGGATCGGCGGCCATCTTCTCGGCCACGGTGATGGGCGTCTGGCTGGTCACATTCCAGCCAACCCAGGCGTCGGCGGGGGCCAGAATCGGGTCGGTCTCGAACACGAAGTTGATCCAGTTCTCAGGGGGATCCGGGTACTGGAGACCGATGGGAAGGCCAGTCGCAGCCCAGACGTCTGCCTCCACGATCATCTGTGGCCAGCGGAGTCCGTCACGGGTGTCAACACCGTGTCCCTGGTCGCCCGTGGCGCGGATCGGGAACATGTCGTAGACCCAGTTGGTGCCCGCGACCGGGTTCCACGGATTGGTCAGTGCGTCGGTCATGGCCACCCTGACAGTAGCGTCGTTAGTCGGGTCGGGGACGCCCGCATCCTGCCAGTGCAGGGTCAGCGCCCACATCCACGAGCCGTAGATGCCACCGGAGGCGTCCGCGGCCAGGTTGAGCCCAGCGCGGAACGCGCTGAAGGACGTGCGGTCGATGAGAAAGCAGCGCACCGCGTCCTCCATGGACCCCCACGTCACTGCCTCGAACAGCGTCTCACGCTCCCCCATGGTGGAGAAGTCGTAGTTCCACAGTGCCTCGGCCTCATCAAACCAATCCTGGTCGTGCCCGTATGCCGTCCATAGCGGTCCCATGTACGGGGCACCCAGGTCGGTGAAGAAGAAGCCGTAGTTGTCGCCCTCATCACGAGGGACCACCGTGGTCACCCAGCCGCCCGTATAGGTGTTCCAGAGCCCAAGAGCGGGGTCGCCCGTCCAGACCGGGGCCAACTCACTGGATAAACCATACTGGATGGTCACGTCGAAGCCGAGGTCCTCGAGCTGTGCGGCAACATACTCACCCAGCTCTTTTCGCTCGTCCTCTGTCCTGACGAGACAGACAACTTCGATCTCCTCGGGAGTCGGCTCAGCCGGAGTACATCCCGGGATCACCATCGCCATGATAATTATTACTGCCAACAGGGGCAGCAAAAGTTTTCTTGCCATGTTTTCTTTTCACCTCCTATGGATTTGCCATTTGTTTTGTTCTACCACAAACCACGTCTATCGTATGCTCCCACCTCCTTTTCACTCAGACTTCTGTAGTTGCACCGTTGACCGGGCCACACGCCGCGAGTCCAACACAACGACCGATGTCCCGTCAGTTCGACAACTGCAGTTCCGGTCTTCCTTTCACTTCTGCACAACCCGGAAGCCTTTCACCTCTGCAGGGTGGCATTTTTCAATGCCGTCTGCTCTCGGCGGGGACTCAGTCCCGGCCACCCGAAGCTCTGACAAAAGCTGCCGGAAAACCTCGACCTCACGATAAGGGTAACACATAAATGTTAAAATCCTGTTAATTTCCCCTGGCCGCTAAGAAAAATTCCCGCGCTCCCCGGAAGAACTCACCGCTTGCCACCGGGACTCCTCGTTTTCCTTCTACTACCGCTTTCCTCTAGATTCCCCCAGGCAAATTCCGGGTGCTACAATCCAACTATGTAGTGCGACCCTTCAGGGTCGTGCCGCACGAGGCTAAAGCCTCGAACTACATTTCCAAATTCCGAATCGCAAGCACCACATCCCGAAGAAGTCCAAAACTCAAAATCTCAAGCAAATTCCAGTGTCAAAATCCAAATATGTAGTGCGATCCTTCAGGATCGTGCAGTCCCCGCAGCTAGAATCCAAATGCTTAAATGCCAAAACCACCCCTCTTTGTCATTTGGGTTTTGAGCTTTGTCCCGACTTCCTCGAGGATGCTCGATAATATCGGCATTTGACATTTGAGCCTTGTCATTTGTCATTGTTCAGGGTTTCGAGATTGCTTCGTCCCGATTGCATCGGGACTCGCAATGACAAAGTGGAAGGCCTCCTAACTCTGACAACCACATCTTCTATTTCGATACCCTCCGTTCCCCGGGAAGGGTATTCGGTTTCGGGACTAATAATCTTGCACAACCTCGAAGTCTTTGTCAAATCGGGGGCTCCTCCAATACAAGATGGGCCCGGAGCCATCATTATTCGATTTGCAGCGGCATCATCTGCTATAATCAGCCGAAAGTATGCCGGCTCACAACACCGGGCGAGGATAGCCTGCGCAGGAGGCGAAATAGCATGGCTTTGGAACTCAGAAACTGGAAGGTCATAGCCGCAATAGCGGGAATAGTGGCAGTAGTCGCCGTGGCGATAGTGCTGATACTCCAGAGCATTGCCCCGCCGGATAATGTCGTGGCGATACTGGACGGCGAGGAGATTACCAGGGAAGACGTCGAACAGCTGCAAGAAAGGCAGTGGGAGTGGTACGGGTTCAGCATGGACGAGGACGAGGCGCTGGAGGAGATTATAGCCGACAAGCTGCTGTACCGCGAGGCAGCCCGGGAGGGCCATGTGCCACCGACAGAGGAAGAGACGGAGCGGGAGCTGCAGGCCCGCCTGGCCGCAATGAATGTCACGCCCGAGAGCTGGCGGGCACTACTCGGCTTCGATGATTCCGATTACGCGGAGTACCTCCGGCTCTATCGCAGGCAGCTGACGATTGAGAGCTATCTGAAGACCGTCATCGACGTGGATAAGGAAGAGGACGAGGAGCTGTTCTTCGAGAAGGTGCGGGAGCTCGTCGAAGACCTCAAGTCGCAGGCTAACTTAGAATACAGGTCAGGCCAGTAGCGGCGCCAGCGATCACAGGTCCGCACCGACTCCACCCATAACCGACTCGCCGGGGGGATCTGCCCCCACTCCGTATGAGGAATCTATCGCCGGCGGGGAATAGTTAACAGGTTCTTAACATTTGATAGTTATCATTGCAGCTGTATCGCTGGAACCAGCTGAGATGCGGACAAAGGAGAGCCAGAATCGATGAGCAAGAGAGCGGCACGTCCCGGGGGAGCGAGAGGCATGACCTCGAGATTCAGGGACTGGAGAGTCATGGCGATAGTAGCGGGCGTCATGGCACTGGTAGTTGTGGCGGTGGTGATGGCCGTTGCTGGAGCGAACAACGTTGAGATTGCAGCCATCGTAAACGGCCATCGGATAACTGCCGATGATGTGACGCAGATGCAGGTAAGGAATGAGCTATTCTACGGCGAAGTGATCGACTTCGAGCGGGCCCTGGAGCGGCTCATAACTGAGGAACTGGTATACCAGGAGGCGATAAAGGATCATCTGCTCAGCCCGGAAGAGGCGGAGCAGGAACTGGAAGCTCAACTGGCAGGAGACGGTCTTACAGTGGAACTCCTGAAGGCGGATCTGGAGCGGGACGGAATTGTCTATGCGGAATACCTGGAGACTTTTCGCCGCGAACTAACGGTCGGGTATTACCTGGCTGTTGCGATTGCCGTCACGGAAGAAGAGGCAAGGGAACGTTACGACGAGTACGCCGAGAACCCGGAACTGGAGCTTCCGTCGTTTGAATCTGTGAAAGAGCAGATCATCTTCCAGATGGAAGAGCAGAATCTGGTCGGTCTCCTCGCCGCGTTCAGGAAGAATGCTGTCATAGAATACATGGAGTCGGGCTAACAGCGCTCGCCGTCAGGCGATCCAGCGGCTACCGGGCGAAAGGACCCAACCCCTGGTCATCATAGTTACACTGCCGTAGGGGCGGGACTTATCCCCACCCTTCCCATATTGTGATTGTCAACCCGGCGTAGGGGCGGCGCTTGTCACCCACCCGGGGTGACTCGGCATATGAAATGCCGCCCTGTCTGATCCAGGTCAGTACTCTCTCCCTTCAAGGGAGAGGAGCTTGTCACTGGGGCCTCATAGAGAATCACGCGATGCAGAGACAGCTTCGGCCTTCAAGCATCTGGATTTTGACATTTGACATTCCCTACGCCGGGATATGCTCAGGCGGCCTCGTCTCTACCAGCTTGATGGCTTCCGCCTCACATTCCACGGCGCAAACCCCGCAGCCAAAGCACTTGTCGGGCTCTACCGCTGCCTTGAGCTTCTTCTCGCCGGGCACCTTCGTCATCTCTATCGCTTCAAACGGGCACCTCTCCACGCAAGTCTGACACCCATCGCAGGTTGCCGCGTCCACCTCTGCCTGGAACCTGCTCTTGGCCACACCTTTCTCCAGGCCGCCGTACTTCATCAGCGGATAGTAGAAGATACAACAGTCGGTGCAGCAGTTGCAGATGGCGCTGACAACCTCGGAACTGTTGGGCGCCATATGTATCAGCCCGGCCTCCGACGCGAAATCGAGAAGCTCCATCGCCTCCTCCCGGGTCAGCTCCCTGCCTGAGCCCCTCGCTATGACATATTCCGCTGCCCGGTTGAGTTGCAGGCAGACCTCGCGCGGCAGGTCACACCTAGCGGCTACTCTTCGACAAGGGCAGCTAGTTACGGCAAACCGGGTCGCCTTATCGAGGATGGCCTTCACATCCTCAGCCGGAAGTAGCTTTGTTCCTTCGGAAATGGCCTTCCTGGCCGGGATTGTCCTCCAGACAGGCACATTCAGGGTCTCAATTCCCTTGGCCCAGGCCTGGTACCATTCTTCCTGGCAGAAGTCCTCCCACAGGTCGAGGAGTTCCCGCCCCCAGACTTCGTCCAGCCTCACATCCGCCCCCGTGGCATCATGGAGCTGCATTATGTTCCTGGCAAATTGGTAACCCCTGGAGGTCATGAAGACAACTCCTTTGCCGAAGAGGCCGTCGAGCTTCTTCTTCACGTCTTCTTCCTCTTTGCTCAGCTTGCGGGCCAGCTCATCCACGGGGCAGGGAAGAGAAGCCACCATCTCCGCCTCTTCCTCGTCCATGAGCCTTTTCAGTACCCTGGTAAGCCTCTCCGACCCCGCATGCCCCAGCTTTTCGGTCAAGATTGCGTAAGCGTCTGCCATCTATACACCTCCCTGTTTTCAGATTTTACTGGTCCCCGCGAAGGGATTTCAAGTATCAACACCCGGGCACGTAGTGCGACCCTTCAGGGTCGTGCAATCCCATACCCTCCAAATCTCATACCCCACACGAGATTGCTTCGTCGCCTGCGGCTCCTCGCAATGACAGGTAGGTGGTGCGATTGCGGAGCCTCTTCCGAACCGCAGGTGAGGAATCTCGCTCCTCGCAATGACAGATGGGTGGTGCGATTGCGGAGCCTGTTCCGAACCGCAGGTGAGGAATCTCGCTCCTCGCAATGACACACTATACTTCATGCTGGCTTGGCCAGCCTCGCAATGACAACGGGGGCAAGCCCTGATTCCATCGGGGCAACTACATTACTATCTAAGGTCCTTCTCCGGCAAAGAATACCATCTCCTGCCCCTCCATTTCCCTCGCCACCCTTCCCTCTTCCTCGAGATATTTCAGATGCGCCGCAGCCTCTCCGAAAGCAAACCACTTCTGTGCCGCAGGAAACGAGTCCCACGATTTGCAGTCTATGTCCCAGGTCATCTGTGACGCCACCTGGAAGACGTTCTGCCTGCCCTTTTTCAGGATGGAGACGACCTCGTTGAGCCTCGTCCGGTGGTGCCTCCTTAGTTCCTCGATTCTGCCTCTGTGATTCTTGAAGATACTGCGGTGACCGGGCAGTACAAGCTCAACGTCCAGACCGTAGACTTTGTCCAGGCTCATCAGATATTCATGCAATGGATTTCGCTCATCGGACCAGAGCGAGATGTTGGGGGTTATGTCACCGAGGACATGGTCGCCGGATATGAATATCTTCTTGCCGCGCTCGTAGAGGCAGATGTGCCCTTCGGTGTGTCCCGGGGTCTCAATACACTCGAACAGATAATCGCCGATGCCTATTGTGTCGCCGTCCTTCAAGGTAGAAAAATCGAGGCCGGTCTTTGCGCTATACCTGCGACCGGGATGGCTGCCCATGACCCTTTCCAGTTCTTCGGCAGAAAAGCCGTGCCTACGGGCGAAATCGCTCTCTCTTTCCCAATACCCGGGCACGGCAGCAGACTTGATGACCGCGGCATCGCCATGGCTCACGTAGATCCTCGCCTCATCTGCGGCGAGAGCGGCTACCAAGCCCGAGTGGTCGGCATGCAAATGCGTGATCAGGAAATCGGTTTCCCGCAAATTCACGCCGCATTCTCTCAAACCGCAAGTCAGCGCTGCCATGCAGTCCTCCCGATTCCATCCGGTGTCGATAACCAGCGACCGCCCTCCGCCTTCTATGACGTAGGAGTTGGTGGCTTTTAGAGGACTTCCGGGGAGGGGGACCTCGATTCTATAGAGATGCGGCAGGATTCTCTCGGACAACGCTCCTGAAAACCTTTCTCACGATGCTGACCGCGCAGACGGCACAAGCTGAACCACGCGGGTCGTGTGTACCGAAACCTAGCATATTTTCGCGGACCTGTCCACCTGACGTACTCGTTCAGGTGGTTAGTGACGCTTCTTTTTTGTCATTGCGAGGAGCCCCGATGCAATCGGGGCGACGAAGCAATCTCTAAGCGGGGTTCTTCAATCCAACTATAACAGGCTCCGCCTTCGCAATGACACGGAAGGTTATTACCCAATGTTACAAGCACATGAAGTGTCACCCATCTATCTGAACTAGACCACCTGACCTCGCCGCGTCGTTCTCCGAAGGGAAGCGACGATGAGGGTACGCCGCCCCGATGAAGCGTAACAACAATCGCGATTCCCTGACCAAAGTACCGTTACTAACAGGTGATTTACAGGGAATTGAACAGGTATTAAGCTATATTCAAATGATATCGGAGGTTGTTGCATATGCCTGTAGATATAAATGGTCAGGTCTACTATAGGACTGCTGAGGTTTGCCGCATAACCGGTATAGGGAAGAGCACCCTGTTTCGTTGGATGAGGGAGAACATCATAAAGGAAGCCGAATACAGAGACAGGAAAGGATGGCGGTTGTTTACCGAGGATGAACTCCGTGGCATCACGGCAGAAACCAGCAGAATTCAGAGGAACCATGTGGCTCAAACAGCCAGGGCATCATCGATCTTGAGGTAATCCAACAAGTGAATAATGACAGTACAATAACTGATGGAGGTACATTATGGCCACTACGATGACTAAGAGTCAGCAAGCCAGGAAGGCGGTAAGCAAAGATGTGAAACAAACAGCCGAGTTTACCCCCGAAGTCTCTGAGGAGGTCAGCGATCCCCTCAACCAGCTGATGCACCAGGCTCAAGCCGCATACGTGTCCTATCTGCAGGCTCAAAGAAAGGTAGCGGCAGCGTATCAGCATGCTCAATATGAGGGGGAGAAGGCGTACGAAGAAACCGAAGAGCAAGCTGCCAACGTCTGTGCCGAAGCCATGGAAAAGGCCTCGCAGGCTCGTGAAAAAGCTGAGCGGGAAGCCGAGGAGGAGTATAAGGAAGCAAGAGGGAGAGCCGGGCAGGCCTACCAGGATAGCGCGACTGAAGCATCGAGAGTCCGCAAGGAGACCATTGAGAAAGCCTGGGAAGCAACCAAAGGGAATTCGGATAAGATCTGGACGATCTTCCAGGGCGGAACCGAAACATAGAAGAATGGCGGGCTATCACGAGATGATTATTTCATCACTGCTCTCGCCATTGCCGAGTAGTATATGAGGGAGGAGCGACATTATGAGTAATACCGGTAAGGACGGGGTCATAACCCTGGGGGGTCGCGAGTTTAAGCGAGTCAGAAACGGCGTAGACGAGGCTGAGATGGCGGTTTTCATTGACGAGCTCATCAAGGAGCGCGACGAATTGGCCAAGGCCAAGCATCATATCGCTTCTCTGACAAAGCTTGCAGAGACAACCATCGTCGAAGCTGACAGGATGGCCGCCCAGATCAAAGCCGAAGCCTCAGAACAAGCTAAGGCTGAGCGAGCCACCCTCATCGACGAAGCTGGAGTGCAGGCCCAGCAGGGAGCAGAAAGAAAACAAGCTGAGGTTCTGGAGATCGCCAATGAAAAGGCCAATGCCATCCGCTCTGAAGCAGAAGAAGAAGCAGCAACGCTGCTGGAGAATGCGAAGAAGAAAGCCTGGGACGAACTGCGTAGCGCTGTGAATCAACAATTCAGCTGCTTGCTGGAAGAGCTGGAAAGCCTTAAGCAGCGGGCAGCAGCGGCACAGGCTGACTTCGAGAGCAAGTTGTCTCATCCCGCGGAAGAGAGCGGTGCCGAAACAGCAGACTCCGATGAGGAGGGCGGTGCTGCACCCGTGGAAGTCGAAGAGCAGACCGGTGCTGCAGTCATGGACCTCGAAAAGGAGGCTAACGCTGCAACAAGAGAAGAGGGCCAGATGCCCGGCGAATCGCCAGAGTCAGCAGAAGCTGAGGATCAATCGGAAAGAGGATTCGACCTCGCCAGACTGCTTCAGTCGGAAGACTGGGCAGAGTCGAGCGAGCCTCAGTTCGAAGTGGAAATCCTGCCTCCGATTCATATGACGCGAATCATGGAAGTTGTGGCCCATCTTGACCAGTTACCCGAAGTGGCAAACACTGAGATCATACCCCGGATGGATTCGCCTTCAATTCTGGTCTTCCTGCGTCAGGACATGAACCTGGTTGATGCACTGCGATCGATCCCGGCCGTCGCTTATGTCGAAGAGGTGCCAACCGACGTGGGGGCTAACAACGGCGAACCAACGAAAGAGCCAAGGAAAGTCAGAATAGGCCTCTCGGGAAACACAATGCCACAGCAGACGAGATGAAGAGCAGGCATGCATGCGATGACAGCATGACCGTTGAAATCGAAACCTAAACCTCGGGAGGGGCGGCACATGAAGTGCCGCCCTCTTCTCTAGATCTCAAATCCTCAATCCCGGCCACCACGTCCAACTATGTAGTGCGATCCCGCAGGGTCGCGCCGCACCTCCACGTACGTAGTGCGACCCTTTAGGGTCGTGCAATCCCATACCCTCCAAATCTCATACCCCCGCGAGATTGCTTCGCCTGGCTTGGCCAGCCTCGCAACGACAGTGTGGGTCTGTCATTGCGAGTCCCGATGCAATCGGGACGTGGCAATCTCATGCCCCTCCACGAGATTGCGGAGCCTGTTCCGAACTGTAGGTGAGGAATCTCGCTCCTCGCAATGACAGAAGAGAAGTGTCACTAACCACCTGAACGAGTACAGTGAATTGACAAACGTGAGACGCTGAGGTAGTATCAAGAGAGAAGAACGATGAAGAAGGATTTGCTCTCAGTGTCCGACCTTAGCCGTAACGAGGTTGGACAGCTGGTCGAGCAAGCCCTGCATATGAAGAGGGGAGGCACGCCCTCTCTGCTTTCAGGAAGAACGCTGGCTCTCCTCTTTGAGAAGCCTTCCCTGCGCACCAGGGTCAGTTTCGAGATGGCTATGCATCAGCTGGGCGGGCACAGCATCTACCTGTCTCCAGATGAGGTAGGCCTGGGCAAGCGAGAGCCGGTAGCCGACGTGGCCCGGGTACTCAGCCGTTACGTCGATGGCATTACCGCCCGCACGTTTTCGCACGAGACTCTGCGCATTCTGGCCGACCATTCTCCCGTGCCCGTCATCAATGCCCTTTCCGACCAGGAACACCCCTGCCAGGCTCTTGCCGACCTCCTCACCATCTACGAGAAGAAGGGCAGGTTCTCCGGCCTGACTCTGGCATATATTGGCGATGGCAACAATGTCGCCAACAGCCTGCTTCTTTGTGCCTGCCTCATGGGCATCGATTTCTGCCTCGCCTCGCCACCCGGTTACGATGTTAAGGAGCAGATACTGAATCAAGGCAAGCAATTCGCTGCTTTCAGCGGCAGCCGGATTCGGCTTGCCAGTAACCCGAATGACGCAGCCAAAGATGCTGACGTAATATATACCGATGTGTGGACCAGCATGGGCCAGGAGACCGAAGCAGAGAAACGCCGTCTCGCCTTTTCGGGCTATCAGGTGGACGGCAAATTGCTAGGCCGGGCTAAAAGGGATGTTCTTTTCATGCATCCCCTGCCGGCCCACCCCGGCGAGGAGATTGCCCCCGGGCTGCTGGACGACCCCCGCTCGGTAGTGTTCGACCAGGCGGAAAACCGGCTGCACATGCAGAAGGCACTGCTGGCCAGAATTCTTGCGCCCAATCCAAAGGGATCAGACTGATGACCAGCCCCATTGTAGCCATTGTCGGACGACCCAACGTGGGCAAGTCGGCCCTGCTTAACCGTTTGGCGGGCAGGCGGATAGCCGTAGTTGCTGATTTGCCGGGAACCACCCGGGACCGCATCTTCGCTTTTGTTTCCTGGCAGGGGCGGGAGATGACCGTCGTTGACACCGGCGGCTGGCAGCCAGAGCCACAATCCTCTCTCGAGCAAAAGGTCAGGCACCAGGTCGAAGCAGCTATTGCCCAGGCGCATGCCCTTATCTTCCTGGTGGACGCCAGAGACGGAGCTATTGCCGCTGACCAGGAAATAGCCGACTGGCTGCGTCAGGCCGACAAGCCTACCATACTGGCAGTGAACAAGGTGGACTCCCCCAAACAAGCGGACCACGTAGCCGATTTCTACCGCCTGGGCATGGGCGAGCCTGTAGCCATCAGTGCCCACCATAATCGAGGGATAGATGAGTTAATGGCTGCTGTGCTGGTTTCCCTGCCGGCGCAACCTGTCAATATTGCCGGGTCGACACAAGCCAGGTTGGCCATTGTGGGACGACCTAATGTCGGCAAATCAACTCTGCTGAATACACTGCTGGGAGATGAAAGGGCCATCGTCGACGACTCTCCGGGGACGACTCGCGACTCGATTGATGCCATAGTTCGCTGGCGCGACAAGGAAATCTTGCTTGTCGACACCGCCGGCATTAAGCGCCGGGGAAGGGTCGATGCCGGAGTGGACTACTATAGTTTGCTTCGCGCGCTCCAGGCCATTAACCAGTGTGATGTTGCCCTGCTCCTAATCGACGCCGGTGAGTTTGTCACCGCTCAGGACATGCATGTCGCGGGCTATGTTATTGAGGCCGGGAAAGGCATGATGCTGGTAGTCAACAAATGGGACCTCATTCCGGAGGAGCAGAGACAGGAATTCAAACGAAGCGCGGAGAGGAGATTCAGATTTGCCTCCCACACCCCTATTGTCTACATTTCGGCACAACTGGGGCAGGGAGTGAACAGGATTCTGTCCCAGGCCTGGGAAATCTGGCAGGAACGACAGAAGCGAATACCACAGTCAGAACTCAACGAGTTGGTCAAGGAGGCGGTAAGCAGCCGTCCCCCGCCCCGCACGGGTCCCAGGCGGTTGCGTATTGCTCGGACATATCAAGATGAGGTTCAACCGGCAACCTTCGTTTTCCGGGTTAACGACCCCGACCTGGTTCATTTCTCCTATCATCGCTACCTGGAAAACAAGCTGCGCCAGGGTTTCGGTTTCCGCGGTGTCCCCTTGAAGTTGATTTTCGCCGGGGCTAGCCGTAAAATGAATGCCAAGATGGAGGTGAGAGCACAATGATAGCTCAGTTCATTGCCGTCGTAGCCATTGCATATCTCCTTGGTTCCATCCCCTTCGGTCTGATAATAAGCAAGCTGAAAAGCGGCGTTGATATCAGGGAACACGGAAGCGGCAAGACCGGCGCTACCAATGTGATGAGGGCAGCAGGGACCAAGCTCGGTCTGTTAACCATAGGGCTCGATGTGGCTAAGGCTGCCGGGGCAGTCATACTGGCCACGGTGATCATAGGTAGCGGCAGTGGCAGCGTGACCGTTGGCGGAATGCTTGTTCACTGGCAGCACGTGGCTCAGGTTGTAGCCGGCCTGGCCGCGGTAGCAGGGCATAACTGGCCCGTTTTTGCCAGGTTCAAAGGCGGCAGGGGGGTCACCGCCTATTTCGGCACCCTGTTCGCTATTTATCCCCCGGTGGGCATATTCGGCGCCCAAATTGTCGCGATAGCAGCACTACGCAGCCGGCACATGTCGCTTGGCTCCATCCTGGGAGCTTCAGCCGCCCTGTGTTTGATGATACCTTTGACCGTCGCCTACAAGTTCCCTCCCATCTATCTGGCCTATTGCTCGGTAACCGCTGCCCTGCTCATTTACCAGCACGTTGACAATATCAAACGCTTGAGAGAGGGCACAGAACGCCGGTTATGGTAAAAAGCCAGGGCAGAGCATGCCTATAGTCACAATCATAGGCAATACTTCCTGGGGCAACGCTCTGAGCGCCCTGCTGAGCGATAAGGGCACAGCGGTAAGGCTGTGGACGCGAACCGATGCTGAGGCTGAGGAACTGAACCAGCGAAGGCACAGCTATTCCTTTACCAGCGATATTGAGGAAGCCCTGAACGCAGCCGACCTCGTGATCTGGGCTGTTCCCTCTCAGAAGCTAAGGCAAAATGCCAGTCAAGCCAGCAAGTACCTGACCGATTCCACGCTCTTGATGAGCGCCGTCAAAGGACTGGAAGTAAACACCTGTAACAGGATGTCGCAGGTACTGGCCGAGGAAATCGCCCCTGCCTTGAGACGGCACATCTGCGTTCTCTCCGGTCCCAATCTGGCCCGGGAAATCAACCAGGGTCTGCCTGCCGCTTCAATGATCGCGGCGCAGGATACAGCTCTGGCAGAGAGAGCACGGGAACTAATGGAATCGCCCCGCTTCTTATTATCTACCAGCGGCGACGTCATCGGAGTTGAACTGGGCGGAGCTCTGAAGAACATCATAGCCCTCGGAGCGGGCATGATAGACGGATTAGGCCTGGGCGACAATGCCAAGGGAGCCTTCATTGCCCGGGGATGGGCCGAGGCCGTTTCCCTGGGGGTGGCTTTGGGCGCCAGCGCCGGCACTTTCTGCGGCCTGGCCGGATTGGGTGACCTGATAGCTACCTGCTCCAGCACGCTGAGTCGTAATCATTATGTTGGCTACGAACTGGCTAAAGGTCGCTCTTTACCCGAGATATCTGCCTCTATGTCAAACGTCGCCGAGGGAGTGACCACGACCATGGTAGCCCACCAGCTGGCCAAGAAGCACGGGCTTGAGTTGCCCGTTGTCAGCCTTATTCATGGCATTCTTTTCGAAGGTTTAGCCCCGAGCCGGGCATTGATTGAGTTCAAGGAACCGGCAGCAAGCCCTTCCTCACCTCTGAGCTAGATATCCAGAGGCGGTTCGGTGCGGGGCAGCACCCTGGCCAATTCCTCAAAGAGGCGACGCTGGTTCTTGTCCAGACGTTGTGGAGTTATTATGTCAACCTTGACCAGCAGGTCCCCTTTTCCCCTGCCATTAACATTGGCGATACCCTTGCCTTTGAAGCGGAAGGTCTCCCCGCTTCGAGTTCCCGGCGGTATCTTCAAATCTACCTTCCCATCTAAGGACGGCACTCTTATCTCATCGCCCAGAGCAGCCTGTGCGAAGTTGATCGGCAGCTCGTAAAGAACGTCACTGCCATCTCTCTGGAAGAACCTGTGCGGCTTCACCGAAAAGGCAACGTAGAGGTCGCCCGGTGGCCCTCCGTACAGGCCGGCGCTCCCTTCTCCATGCAGACACAGTCGCTGCCCGTCATCTACGCCGGCGGGAATATCGACCTTTATCCTGCGCTTGACCTTTACTCTCGCCCTTCCCTGACATTGGGGGCAGGGGTTGCTTATTATCGCGCCCCTGCCTTCGCAGCGAGAGCAAGCGGTGGTAGTAGTGTAGCGCCCGAAGATGCTTTGCTGCACCCTCCTTACCTGCCCTGTGCCGCGACAATCTGGACAGGTCTCGGGATTTGTTCCCCGCTCGCTGCCAATGCCGTGACATGAAGGACAAGACTCGATACGCTGTATTTCAATTTCCTTGCCGCAGCCGAACACCGCTTCCTGAAAGGGAAGCGTGAGGTGGGTTTGGAGGCTATCTCCTCTCTGCGGAACCCGCTGAGCGGTCCGGCCGAAGGGAGTGCCAAGGCCACCGAAAAATGATTCGAAAATGTCTCCCAGCCCCCCGAAGCCGAAATCGGCGAAGCCTCCCTCAACATCCACCCGGCCGTAGCGATCATACCTGCTCCTTTTCTCAGGGTCGGAAAGGACCTGGTAGGCCTCGTTTATCTCCTTGAACTTCTCCTCGGCCCCCGGCTCCCTGTTGCGATCAGGGTGATACTGGAAAGCCAGTCTGCGAAACGCCTTCTTGATTGCCTCATCACCGACGTCTCGAGGCACGCCCAGCACTTCATAGTAGTCTTGTTTTACCGCCATAACCTTTAAGTATAGCTCTTCAATACTTACGCTGACAACTTCCAGCTTGCGGAGGTTCTCTTCGGTTGGAGTTGATAGAAAATTTACCCAAAATAGGGGAATGTGAAGAACGACTTGTTTCTCTACCAAGTAGCGGGTTTAGAGAAGCTTCCTTGGCTATCAGTTAGCATAGAAGGGAACTGTGATGCAATTAGGATTTTCTCATTTATGGAGAGGACTCTTTGAGTTGCTACTCTCTGTAGTTCCCACTGCATATGATAATGTGTCGGGTCTTTCTGTACCATTGCGGCACGATTGGGATTCACTACCGTGACAGGTCTTTTGAGTTTGGTCGTGACAATTTCAATAGCATCTACCAAGTCTGAATCGTTAGATATGACTATTGATTCATCCGCATCTTGTATACAGTCTTGTATACAATTGTCATAGACGAGATGTGCAGCTAAATTGACATCGGAGCCCTTTTCCTCAGTTCGGAGTACTCGAACTCTCTTAGGACGTCCATTCTGCTTATAAACGAATGGTACTTTGGGCAAATCTTTAGTCCAAGAAACAAAGTTGCCCTCGATTATTTCTAGATTTGGTAAGGTTCTTAAGGCACGCCAATAAAAATCTTGCCGTGTGGGTGCACTGGAGTCCCAAGGTACAGCCCTCACCTTAGCCGAAAAATACTTGAGCTTATTGATGGTTTTTGAGGGGAAGAGATTGACACATAAGCGATATAAATCGAGCCATTTATAAGGTGTGTCTTTGACAGTACAATAATAGACGTTGAACCCGTCAACATAAACGTTAGCGGTTAAGCCCAATTTGCTCCATAAAATGCTGAAGTGCTACTTTTGTAGCACTCCAACGCCCATCGGCCGAAGCCTCAGGGGAATTCAATTAGTATCAGTTTAATACACTAAAGCTTGACTGTCTATAGGACTTAAGTATTGACATTAAGTTAATATAGTTATATTATACTAATTGTATGATAAGCCAAATAGGAGGATAGTTATGCCTAGAAAAATAAGGTTTAGGGTCCTCGAATGTAAGAGGTGTAACTATAAATGGGTTCCAAGAGTTTCTAGACCAGTCTTATGCCCAAATTGCAGAAGCCCATATTGGAATAGACCCCGAATCAGAAGACGGCAATGATCAACGGGGCTACATTCTCGTCTCCCTGACAGGTTGAGCTTCAATACTTTGTATGCACATTATGTCCAGTCTGTCTACATCAGTTCGATCATCCAAAATCGAACAGAACCATACTGAGCCGGCACATATTCTGACACCTCAACAGGTGCTATAATGACGGCATAGTGAAACAGCAAATCGAACGAATCCTCGCTGGCCGCAAGAAAAGGAAGATCGGCGGCGAGAATCTCAAGGCTTCAGCTGTGCTGATACCTCTTTTCTGCAAGCAAGGGCAATATCATCTCCTGTTTACCGAGAGGAGCGATACCGTAGACTCTCACAAAGGCCAGGTCTGCTTTCCCGGGGGCAAATACGAGGCATTTGATTCCAGCTTACTCCAAACTGCCCTCAGGGAGACTGAAGAAGAGATAAGTCTGAGGGCCGAAGATGTTGAAATCCTGGGAGAGCTGGATGATATCCCGACCCTTACCAGCGACTATGTCATTTCGCCTTTTGTCGGCTTCATACCGCACCCCTATCCCTTCAGGGCCGATAGCAAGGAAATCAGGGAGATCTTCTCCGTTCCCCTGTCGTTTCTGACGGACGAAGCCAATTTCAGAGAGGATTTCTACTCGTACCAATATGAAGGGCACTTGATCTGGGGTGCTACGGCCAGGATCCTGAGGCAATTCATCGATTTGCTGAAGTCTGAGAGCGGGGCCCGGCAATAGTCACTTCTTCTCTTTAGCTTCTTTAGCTTTGATGCTGATTGCCTTGGGCTTCACTTCTTCTGCTTTGGGTATAGTGAGAGTTACAACGCTGTCCTCCATCGTTGCTTCCGCCTTGTTTGACCTGAGCCCCCCGGGAAGTATCACGGTGCGGGAAAAAGCGCCATACCGTCTCTCCTGGTACAGATAATCCTCTCTCCTGATCTCCTGTTCCGCTTTGCTTTCCCCCTTGATGGTCAGGGTGTCGCCCGTAACGTCAATGCTGACATCCTCCGGCTTCAACCCCGGTAACACTCCCTTCACCACTATCTCGTCGGGAGCCTGGTAGATATCCGGCGCCGGCGCACCTACCTCACCAATGCCAGCCAAAGCGCGGGAGGGGCGGACAAAACTGTCCTCAAACAACCTGTCCATCGCCTGTCTCAGGCTCATAAGGTCGGTAAAGGGATGCCATCTTTCCATAGCCATTTCTCTTGCTGCCTTTCTGTCACTTTTCGATCGGGCCCCATTGCCAGTTCGCTTATTATCATAAGAAGGTTAAACAACTTTATCAAGTCTTCTCACAATATTTGACAAACAAACTAACCGCTTTTATAATTGAGCCGGAGCGATAGAAAAATGGCAGGCAAGGACTATTACCAGATTCTGGGCCTGAACAGGAGTGCTTCCGACAAGGAGATAAAGCAGGCCTATCGCCGTTTGGCCCGCAAACACCACCCTGACCTCAATCCCGACGACAAATCGGCTGAGGCCAGATTCAAGGAGATAAATGCTGCTTATCAGGTTCTTTCTGATGCTGAGAAACGGAAGAAATACGACCAGTTTGGCGATCGGTGGGAATATGCTGACCAGTTTGCCAAATCAGGGGGACAGGAGAGAGTGAGGCGGGATTTCGGCACAGGCGGTACAGCTTTCGAATATGGCAACGTGGGGGACTTCGGTGACATTCTCTCAAGCCTATTCGGCGGTTCGGCGGCAGGCTCCAGGATGAGGCGCGGGCCGCGGCGCGGTCAGGATATAGAGTCCACGATTGAGGTAACCCTTGAGGAAGCTTACCACGGCTCTACGCGGTTGCTACAGCTTCAGAGTGTGGAGCCATGCGCAACCTGTGGCGGCACGGGCAGAGTAGGCAATCGAGGCTGTACTGTCTGCCACGGTGCGGGCGGCAAGATGAACCCCAGGCGCCTGGAGGTTAAGATTCCGGCGGGGGTTAGAGAAGGTTCAAGGATTCGTATAGCGGGAGAAGGCGGGCCTGGCAATGCTGGCGGCAACAAAGGTGACCTCTATCTGGTAGTGAAGCTCCTGCCGCACAAGCTCTTTGAGCGTAGAGGAGACGACCTCTACAGCGAGGTCCCGGTGCCTCTGACCACCGCCATGCTGGGCGGTGAGGTCACGTTGCCCACTCTAAACGGAAATCTCTCCCTCAGAATACCGGCCGAGACCCAGAACGGCAAGGTTTTCCGCCTGGCAGGGAAGGGGATGCCCGGACTGGGTGGCACCAAATACGGCAGCATGTTTGCCAACGCAAAAGTGGTTCTGCCCGCCAAACTGACTGAGGAAGAAAGGAAGCTATTCGAAAAGCTGCGGTCTCTGCGACCGGCGTAGAGTGAGGTGCCATCGTGACGGACTGGGAATCGAAACCGAGATACGTAATAAGCATAGCCGCCAGGATAATAGGCATAGAGGCTCACACATTGCGTTATTACGAAAGGCTGGGGTTGGTACAGCCGGAGCGCTCAAGCGGCAATATACGTCTCTATTCAGAGGAGGATATCGACCGGCTCCGCCATATCAAAACCCTGATGAGCGATTGCGGCGTCAATCTGGCCGGGCTAGAGGTGGCGCTGACGCTGATGCAGAGGATGAAGGAGATACAGGGTCAACTCGAGGACATGGAGAGGAAGTTCAGGGAAATCGCCGATGCTTCCGTAGAAGATATGATAGAGGACATCATAGAAGACGCGGAATGGAAGGAGGTATAGGAAGTTGAGACAAGAGAGATTTACTGAGCAGGCACAGGAGGTTCTGGCAGCCTCGCAGGAGTTGGTCCGCCGCTATCGTCATAACCAGTGGGATGTCGAGCATGTCCTGCTCGCCTTGCTGGAGCAGGAAAAGGGGATAACCAGGGAGATATTGCGGGAGCTACGCGTGGATGTCGAAGGGGTCAAGAGGAAGGTAGGGGCAACGCTCGAGCGATTTCCCAAGATAACCTACGAGGCGGGACAAATCTATGCTACCCCGCGGACTTCGGCTCTTCTGGAAAACGCCAACCGTGAAGCCGACAGGCTGAAGGATGAATTCGTCAGTACCGAGCATTTGCTCATTGCCATTGCCGCCGAGACCAGAGGTGAGGCGGCGACCATTCTGGCCCAATCAGGCGTGAACCAGGAAGAGATTTACCAGGCCCTGCAGAAAATCCGTGGCGGCCATAGGGTCACCGACCGCCAGGCTGAAAGCAAGTACCGCTCCCTGGAAAAATACGGGCATGACCTCACGGAGTTAGCCCGTCAGGGCAAACTCGACCCTGTCATCGGACGGGAAAACGAAATCAAACGGGTGACGCAAATACTCTCCCGGCGCACCAAGAACAATCCTGTGATTATCGGCGACGCTGGCGTAGGCAAGACGGCTATTGCCGAAGGGTTAGCTCAGAAGATTGCCGCGGAAGACGTTCCTGATTCCCTGAAGGGCAAGAAGGTGGTCGCTTTGGACATGGGAGCACTGGTGGCCGGAAGCAAGTTCCGGGGCGAATTTGAGGAAAGGTTGAAGGCAGTTCTAGACGAAGTCCGACAGGCGGCCGGCGAACTGATTATGTTCATTGATGAGCTTCATACCGTGGTGGGAGCCGGGGCTGCTGAAGGAGCCATCGACGCCAGCAACATGCTAAAGCCGGCACTGGCTCGCGGCGAAATGCAGTGTATCGGAGCCACCACGCTGGATGAATATCGCAAGCATGTCGAGAAGGACAAAGCACTGGAGAGGCGTTTTCAGCCCGTTTTCCTCGATGAGCCGAGTGTGGAAGCAACCGTAGAGATGCTCCGGGGACTTCGTCCCAGATATGAAGCACACCACAAGATAAAGATCGAGGACTCCGCGTTGATAGCTGCTGCCAAACTAAGCCAGAGGTATATATCCGATAGGTTCTTGCCTGACAAGGCAATCGACCTGATCGACGAAGCAGCCAGCAAGCTGCGCATCGATATGGAAAGCGCTCCCGAGGAGGTCAAGACGCTGGACCGGAAGATGAAGCACCTGCTCGATGAAGAGGAGGCTGCCTCCCAACGACGGGACTATCAGAAAGCCACCGAACTGAAGGCGGAAAGGATGCGCCTGGAGCAGCAGTACAACGAGGCCAAATCGCAGTGGCAGCAAGACAAGAAACTCGATAGCGTGGTAGATGAGGAGAACATCGCGGAGCTAGTTGCCCAGTGGACGGGCATACCCGTTTCCCGGATGATGGAAACCGAGACCGATAAACTGGTCCACATGGAGGAAAGGATTCACCAGCGCATAGTCAACCAGGAGGAGGCAGTGACCGCCGTCTCCGAGGCGATCAAGCGAGGCCGGGCCGGGCTCAAGGACCCCAAACGCCCCATCGGTAGCTTCATCTTCCTCGGCCCTACGGGGGTGGGAAAGACCGAGCTGGCCCGCGCTTTAGCCGAGTTTCTCTTTGACGACGAAGAGACCATGGTAAGACTGGACATGTCGGAGTATATGGAAAAGCACACCGTATCCCGCCTTATCGGGGCACCGCCGGGATACGTGGGCTATGAAGAGGGAGGTCAACTGACCGAGGCAGTGCGCCGTCGTCCCTACCGGGTCATCCTCTTCGACGAAATAGAAAAAGCCCATCCCGACGTCTTCAATATACTGCTGCAGTTGCTGGAGGACGGCAGGCTTACCGACGGGCATGGCCGGACTGTGGATTTCAGGAATACAGTGGTAATCATGACCAGCAACCTGGGCACTGAGGAATATCACCGCGAAGGCATCGGCCTTCTCCGCAAGGAAGGAAACGGCGAACAGAGAGTGAGAAGCGCTATAGAGGGTGCCTTAAAACGAGCCTTCCGCCCGGAACTGCTGAACCGCATCGACGACGTCATCATATTCCACGCTCTCACCGAAGAGCACCTGAAGAGCATCGTTGACCTGCTAATCCGTCAGGTAGAGCAGAGGCTGTCTGAGCGCAGTATTAAGCTTGAAATCAACGAGGAGGCCAAAGCGTGGTTGGCTCACAGGGGTTATGATCCTATGTATGGTGCCCGCCCCCTGCGCCGGGCTATCCAGAGGTATGTGGAGAATCCCATCTCGACAATGATATTACAGGGCGAGTTTAAGGAAGGAGACACCATAGCTATTAGCTTGCAGGAGGACAACCTGAGGTTCGCTACTCTGAAACCTACCAGGACGAAAGCTAAATAGGATTGTTCTGCGAGATAGGCGATGTGTGAGTTTCGATGGAAAGAACCTGGTGAGCTTTCTGATCGGGATCTGCAACTGGTTCCTGTTGAGAGAATCCCGGAAGATAAGGTCAAGGGATACGTCCCCACATACAAGTTCGAGATGCGACGAGATAGAAGTACCGACACGGTTGGCAATATCTATTTGCGGGTGGGCGACACGTTTAGACTTCGTACGTATGCGGGCCACCTTGCATATGGCGTTCGACCGGAATTCCGAGGCCATCATTATGCGGCGCGCGCATGTCGGCTATTACTACCCCTCGCCAGATCGCACGCAATGACAGAGCTTTGGATCACGTGCAACCCTGACAACACAGCATCCAGACGCACATGCGAACTTGCGGGCGCAGTTCTCGTTGAGATCGTAGATCTACCCGAGGACATCGACATGTATCAGGAGGATGAACGCCAGAAGTGTCGGTACCGTCTTGAACTGTGAAGCGGATTCTATACTAGAGATTGTCGCGCCACGGCTATTTCATCCACTTGTGCAAGGAAGGCATGAGGGAAGGCGGCATGCTTTGTCTCTCATCAGCCATCCTGCCTTTGACGCTTGCGGGCAAAGCTGATAAGCTAACAGGCTCAAGGGAGACTGAATATGCCTGCTAAGGTTGATATGGACAAAATCGTTTCTCTGTGTAAGCGGAGGGGGTTTGTTTTCCCCAGCAGTGAGATATATGGCGGTTTGGCCAGCTGCTGGGACTATGGCCCCATGGGAGTGGAGCTTAAGCGCAATGTTAGAGATGCCTGGTGGAAGGCAGTAGTCCATGAGCGGGATGATGTAGTAGGTCTGGATACCTCCATCATGATGCACCCGCGGGTCTGGGTAGCCAGTGGCCACGTCGATGGTTTCACAGACCCGCTGGTCGAGTGCAAGTCGTGTCACCTGAGGTGGCGCGCTGACGAATTGGAGAAGCAGAGATGTCCCCAATGTGACGGTGAGCTAACCGAGCCCCGCATGTTCAATCTCATGTTCAAGACTTCTATGGGTCCCGTAGAAGAGGAGGCAAGCACAATCTACCTCCGCCCCGAAACCGCCCAGGGCATATTCGTCAATTTCGAGAATGTGATCACCACTTCACGGAAGAAGCTACCCATGGGCATCGCCCAGACAGGGAAATCCTTCCGCAATGAAATCACCACAGGCAACTTCATCTTCAGGACCCGGGAGTTTGAGCAGTTGGAGCTGGAGTATTTCGTGAAGCCAGGGACTGATGGAGAGTGGTTCGATTACTGGGTCAAGGAGAGGTTCGATTGGTATGTGAAACTGGGTATCAGGAAGGAAAACCTGCGCCTGCGCCAGCATGGCAAGGATGAGCTTGCTCACTATGCCAAAGATTGCTATGACATCGACTATCTCTTTCCTATGGGCTGGTCAGAGCTGGAGGGTATAGCTAACAGGGGCGATTTTGACCTCACCCAGCATGCCAAATCTAGCGGCAAAGAGCTGATTTACTACGATGCCGAGGCCAACGAGAAGTACGTGCCCTATGTTATCGAGCCTTCGGCTGGTGTCGACCGCTCTGTCCTCGCTTTCCTCCTTGATGCCTATGATGAAGAGGAGGTTGAGGGAGAAAAGAGAACGGTTGTACGCCTCCACCCTGCTCTGGCTCCCATCAAAGTAGCCGTCTTGCCCTTAAGCCGAAATGAGAAGCTAACCCCAATGGCTAAAGCTGTCTACAGGCAACTGTGCCCGAGCTTCGTGATCGATTATGATGATTCTCAGAGCATAGGGCGGAGATACAGGCGGCAGGACGAAATCGGCACCCCCTTCTGCGTTACCGTAGATTTTGAGTCCTTAGAGGATAAGCAGGTCACCATCCGGGATAGGGACAGCCTGGCACAGATTCGGGTGCCCGTTGAGGAGTTGAATAAGATCCTCGAGGCCAAACTCAAAGGAGAAGCCTTCGATGCTTCATCACTATGGGCCACCAGGCAGAAGTGAAGAACCCTTCACCTGCGTCGCTATACAACGCATCACTGTGGAACAGTATAGAAGACAGATATAAGAATTGAGGTTGGGCGGCTTGCGAAAGCCTGTCCCCAGAAACGGGGCGTGCGTCGCCGGGAGAGATAATCCTGGCCGCGCTTGAAGGGACTCGATCAATGAAAAAGGGAAGTATCGTTCCTGCCACCCATCACAATCCGGTCGAGATCTTGCAGAGACTGATCCAGTTTGATACCACCAACCCGCCGGGCAACGAAGGGGAGTGCATCGCGTTCATCAACCACATGCTGATAGAGGCCGGGATCGAGACCAGGCTGCTTGCCAAATCCCCTTCGCGACCCAACCTGATAGCGCGCCTGCCCGGCCAGGGAAATGCCCCACCCCTGCTTCTCTACGGACACGTGGACGTGGTGCCGATCGAGAACCAGCACTGGCAGCAGCCCCCCTTCTCGGGCGCGCTAGTGGACGGCTACGTCTGGGGCCGGGGAGCGCTGGACATGAAGGGCGGCGTGGCGATGATGCTGGCCGCCTTCCTGCGGGCCAAGACCGAAAACACGAA